>JAUJNJ010000230.1 GCA_030448225.1 Phycisphaerae bacterium | reverse complement strand
CGTCCTAAATGACCCGCCCACCGCGTACCTCTCCCCCTCACCTTCTACTCTTTCCCAACACTACGCTCTTCCTTTATAATTGTTTCCACTTTTAGTTATGTAACTTTATCGCTGAAGAGACATTTGCTCCGGGCGGGCCGCGGTTAAAAAATGTCGGTTGGGTGTTGGCTTTTCGTATCGTTACGACGCACGCGACTACGGCGCGTGTTGCGTGAACGAAGCTGAGAACTCAGCTACCGCGCGTACTCCACGCTGCGCACCTCTCGCAAGACCGTCACCTTGATCTCGCCGGGGTACTGCATGTCGTTCTCGATCTTCTTGGCGATGTCGCGGGCGATCTTCGAGCTGATCCGGTCGTCGACGAGCTTCGCGTCGACGACCACGCGCACCTCGCGGCCCGCCTGGATCGCGTAGGCCTGGCGGACGCCCTCGAACTGCAGCGCGAGGTCCTCGAGTTCGCGCAGCCGCTTGATGTACCGTTCGAGGCTCTCGCGCCGCGCGCCGGGCCGGCTGGCGCTGATCGCGTCGGCGGCCATGATCAGCGGGGTGTAGGGCGTGGTCGCCGGGACGTCGCCGTGGTGGCCGACCGTGGCGTTGAGCACGGCCTCGGGCTCGTTGAACTTGCGGAGGAACTCCATGCCGATCTGCGGGTGCCCGCCCTCGGTCTCGTGGTCCATCGCCTTGCCGATGTCGTGCAGCAGCCCGCACCGCCGGGCGATCGTGCCGTCGAGGCCCAGTTCGTCGGCCATCACCTGCGCGAGGTACGCGACCTCGAGGCTGTGCCGCAGCACGTTCTGCCCGTAGCTCGTGCGGTACGCGAGGCGGCCGAGCATCGGCACGATCGGCTTGGCGACGTTCGGCAGCTGCGCCTCCTGCACCGCCTCCTTGCCGATCCGCGCCAGCTCCTCCTCCATCTCCTTGCTCGTCACGGCCACCACCTCCTCGATGCGGGCCGGGTGGATGCGCCCGTCCTGCACGAGCTTCTCCAGCGAGATGCGCGCGACCTCCCGCCGCACCGGGTCGAAGCAGCTGACGACGACCAGGCCCGGCGTGTCGTCGATGATCACGTCGACCCCCGTCGCCCGCTCGAAGCTGCGGATGTTGCGGCCCTCGCGGCCGATCACGCGGCCCTTCATGTCGTCGCTGGGGATCAGCACGGTGCTGACCGTGTGGTCGGCGGTCTGCTCGGCGGCGTAGCGCTGGATCGCCTGGATGATGATCTGGCGGCTCTTGTCCTTCGCCTCCTCCTGGGCCTGCTCGGTCGCCCGCTGCACGAGCGCGCCGGCCTCCTGGCGGCACTCCTCCTCGATCCGGCGGAGCAGCACCTCCTTCGCCTGCTCGGGCGACATGTTGCCGATCTGGATCAGCCGCTCGCGCTGCTCGGCGAGCGTCTTGCCGAGTTGCTCCTCCTTGGCGGCCATCGACTTGTCGCGGGCGGCGAGGCGGCGCTCGAGGTCGTCGAGGTTCTTCTCCTTCACCGACAGCGTGTCGAGCTTCTTGTCGAGGATGTCCTCCCGCTTGCTCAGGCGGTTCTCGTGCTCCTCGAGCTTACGCAGGGCGGCGGCGTTCTCCCCCTCGAACTGCCCGCGGAGCTTGAGCTGCTCCTGGCGGGCCGTCAGCTCGATCTCCTTCGCCTTGTTGCGCGCGTCCGCCTCGGCGCGCTGGTGGATCTGCCCGGCCTCGGTGCGGGCCAAGGCCAACACGTTGCGGGCCATGAACTGCAGGGCGACGAAGACGGCGGCGCCCCCGACGATGAGTCCGATCAGTCCGACGAGGATGTAAGTCATAGGTGCGTTCCCCTTTCCGGCAACGCGGTCACACATCACACACGCCGGCGTGTCGGTCGCCCACGTCGACGCCCGCCCGCGCGCGCAAGGTCGTCGAACGAGTCGAAGACCTCGCGGCACGCACGCGCGCGACCCTCGGGCGGCCGGCCGACGTTCAGCGGATGAGGGGGACAGGCAGGATTGACGGCCGGCAGCGGGCAGACCCGCGGCGCCGGCGGGGACGATCGGAACGACGTTCGGGCCGCGCGGTCACTCGGTGTGACGCCAGAGGAACTCCGGGCGTCGCGCGGCCGTTGAGGATCGTCGTCGTCGTCGTCGTCGCGGCGGGGGTGAGAAAAGGTCCGGCCGGCAAGGCGGGAAGACCGCCGGGCTCGTCGGTGAGGACGAACCCGGGGCGTCCTGCGCCTCGGTCGGCGGGGCCCGTAGGTGCATGGCGGGCCGCCCGGCGGTCGGCCGGGTGAGGCGTCGGGTCTGCGCCCGTCGTGCCGGGCCGGGTGCCGCCGTCGGGGGCGACAACCGGTCGGCGGCGCCCCACGCGGAGGCGCCGTCCCGTGCGACGTTCCCCAGCACGCGCAGCCAGAGCAGGACCGACACGAAGGCCGATCCGGCGCAGGCCCAGACCGCGAGCGCGGCCGGCGGGCTTGCCTGGTGCGAGGTGGCGAGGGGTGGGACGCAGAAAGCCGCGTTCATGAACTCTAACCCCCGCGGGGCGGCGGCTTAAACGCCACCCGCGAGATAGTGCGTCAATCAGACCTCGGGGCGCGTCCGGCCATCCGCTCCCGCCGGCCGCCCGCCCGGCCCGTCGCCCCTGAGGGATGACGGAAGCCGGGCACGCTCCATTTTACGGGCACCCCCCCGGTTTACAAGCCGCGAACCGACCGGCCCGGCGGGCGACCTCGCCCGACGAGCAGCCGCGTCACGTCCGCGCGGCCGACCGTGCGGCGACGATGCCGCCGGCAAAGCCGCGGGGG
>JAUJNJ010000229.1 GCA_030448225.1 Phycisphaerae bacterium | reverse complement strand
ATGGGGCGGGGCGAGATGCTCCTCGACAAAGGCGAACATCTCTGTGACGACGCGTTCGTGCGATCCTGACCCCGCCGCAACTGGTGGTGACCGAGAGAGGGCGAGTCGCGCCACGTCGATGACGAGCAGCGTGGCCGCCGCGACACTTGCGGTCTGGTAGCCGGGCTTGCGTTGATCGCACTCCGCTGACAGGCGCGCAAACCGTTCGCTCCAGCGGAGCCGGTCTTCCTGCGGGATGCACAAGCGTTCGATCGGCCGAACCGTTCGGAGAGCCGCCAGCCATGCCGGATCGAGGACGGTGACAGATGCACTCGTGCGCTCCCTCGCTCGACGAAGACGACAAGCAAGCAGTCAAGCGCCGTCGGCTCGCTCGACCATGTCTGCGGACCCGCGAGGCGTTCCGCAGCGACCCCCGTCGGGAACCGGTCAAGATCGAGACAGGCCGTCGTGCCTGGCGATCCTCCGCCAGCCATCGCAAGGCAGACTAACTACTGAGCTCTTGTCACGAAAGTGCGAAGCTCTGCGTCGATCGGACGAGAAAGCGGCGCCTCGAAGCTTTACGTTGCGTTCAGATGCGCGATCAAGCGCGTCAGCAACCACACTCCCACGGACCGGTCCTGAGACGCCGTTGCCCTCACGCCGGTCAGCAAGGACCCACCCTTGCCATTGTCCCTCGGCGTCACAACGACGCCTCGGCGCAGGGCAGCCTTGCGTCTCGTCACTGCGACTGTCGTCGCGCTGGCGGCCGCTGCGGCCCTCTCCGCCACGACCGCTTCCGGAGCGTCCTGGTCGATCGTGAACTTCAACATGTATACGACCTCGGTCAACACGTATGGCGGACCCTTCTACCCGAGCGGTGACTACCGCAACTCCTACGGCGAGTACGAGCAGCACTACCGCTGGATCGACATGCCACCGACGGGTAGCCGCATCAGCACCAACAATTGCGGCAACATCGACGGCGACTGGAGGTCCGCGGACTTCTGGGGCCACACCAACTACGAGCGCGTCGGCTTCTGGGCATCGAAGAGCCAGTGCCTGCGACTGCGCGGACGTTCGCTTGGATCATTCAGTTTCTACGACCTCGACGGGAACCTTCTGTACTGATGACCAACAGCGCCACCAACAAGTACCTGGCTAGCGTGATCGCGCTCGGCCTCCTCCTTTCCGTCGTGCTCGTTCTCGGGGCCGGAGAGAAGGCGCCCGCCGGCGCTGACGCTCCGACCGCCGGCGAGTCGCAGGGCGACCGCCGCGTCAAGTCCGACCTGCTGACCGTTGCTCACCCGATCGGCGATCTGCAGTCCGGACCGGGCCGCGGACGGCATCTCGGCACGCTCGGCGAGATTCGCGAGCACGCGACGAAGGTCCGCAGCAAGCTGCCACTACCCCCCGGCGGCACGTTGGCCGATGTCGGCGAAGAGCGCGCTGCCAACTCCGGCGGAATCGGCGCCGCTGACATGGAGTTCGTGATGCAGTTCAACGCGATGTGCGATTGGTTCGTCCACGTTGACGAGGGGGCGCGCGACGACACGACGATGCGCATCCTGCGTCAGATCCCGAAGTGGTCGGCGTTCCGCGTCAACGCGGTCGGCGAGCACGCCACGACGATCATCGACGCGTTCGAGGCCGGCGACAGCGCCCCGCTGAAGGAGGACATCGCAGCCAACTGCTGATCGATCCGAAAGACGGCGGCTGACTCTGCCCGGCGGCCATGTTCGCGGCCGCCGGGCCCCCTTTGTCGACGGCCGAGGAGGTACGGCGCCGAGACCGCGGCGAGATGAACGAACGACGTCAAGTGGCCGAGCGTTCGAGCCCAAGAGCGCGAACGCCGCCGCGGACTGATTGCCGATAGGGCAGCCGCGGTCGCGGCGCTCAGCGAGACCACGCGGGAATGGGTGCTCGACCTCCAGGCGCCGGGTGCGTCGGCAGCTCGCCGTCAGGTCGGCGCCGCCGGTGTACCGGGCGTCGTGGATCGGTCACCGGTCGCCGCGCCGCGGGCTGCGGATCGATCGTCACCTCCGTGAGCAGCCCGACAAAGCCTGAGGCCTGACGTCCCGGCCGCCGAGCGGGGCTGAGCGGCGCCCGTCGACGACCGCGTGTAGGCGGGGCGCGGGCGGGGAACGTCGGCTCTTCGTGCCCGCACTGCAGACCTACCCCTGGGACCGCACGCTCGGCGTCGTCCCGCTCGCCGGCGGCCACGTGCAGGTCCGCGTCTGGGCGCCCCGCGCCGAGCGGGTCGCCATCCGCATCGGCGGGCGCGAGCACGACCTTCCCGACGCGGGCCACGGCGTCCGCGAGGCGATCGGGCCCGGCGCGCCGGGCGAGGACTACGTCTTCGTCCTCGACGGCGCCGACGAGCTGCCGGACCCGTGCACCCGCTGGCAGCCCGAGGGGCTGCGCGGCCCATCGCGCGTGCTGGACACCGCGCCGTTCGGCGGCCCGGGCCCGGGGATCGACCTCGAGACCGCCGTCCTGTACGAGCTGCACGTCGGCACGTTCAGCCAGGACGGGACCTTCGACGCCGCGATCCCGTATCTCGCCGGCCTGGCCGAGCTCGGCGTCACGGCCGTCGAGGTCATGCCGATCGCCGAGTTCCCCGGCCGCCACGGCTGGGGCTACGACGGCGTGTACCTGTCGGCCGCGCACTCGGCCTACGGCGGCCCGCAGGCGTTCCGGCGCTTCGTCGACGCCGCGCACGCCGCCGGTCTCGGGGTGGTGCTCGACGTCGTCTACAACCACCTCGGCGCGTCGGGCGTCAAGGCGATGGAGGCGT
>JAUJNJ010000228.1 GCA_030448225.1 Phycisphaerae bacterium | reverse complement strand
CGACCGGCGACCGAGCTGAGGAGGAACGCACGACCATGCGGCTCGTCATCGGGGCAGACGGATGATGTTCAGTAAGAAGCGGGACCCTCGGCTCGAGACCGTGCGTCGGGGCGGCACCCTGCGGGACGCCGATCATCACCGCCTCGCGGTGTGGGCGGCCGATTGTGCCGAGCATGTGCTGGACCACTTCGAGCGCGTGCGCCCCGGTGACGACCGGCCGCGCCGCGCGATCGAATGGGCGCGTGCTTGGGCGCGGGGTGAGATCACGATGACGCAGGCCCGCACGGCCGCCTTCGCGAACGCGGCGGCCCGGGAGGCGTCGGGCGCCGCAAAGCAAGCGGCTCTTGCCGCCGGTCAGGCCGTGGCGGTATCTCACGTGCCGGCCCATGAGCTGGGTGCGGCGGCTTACGCGATCAGGGCCGCACGCGCGGCGGCCCCCGCAGGAGAGCAGGAGCAGGCCGGTCGCCGGGAGTGCCGGTGGCAACGGGCACGGCTTCCCGGCGAGATCCGGGAACTCGTGCTGGACGACCAGAGGTTGCGCAACGAGGTGTGCTGGTACGTGTTCGATTGCTGACCGGCTCGCCCGGAACATCGGGGTCGCCCAATAGGCATGAGCATGCACCAGCAAAGAGCCCTGTTCACCGTACGTCTCACGCCGATCTCGTTCAACGACGCTTCGTGCTCGCGCTACTTCTGCTCGTTCAGGCCGTAGACGCGCCCGTCTGGACCGCGGAAGCGTCGGGGCCACGGCCGCCGATGCACATATCCGTCACGCGGGTGGCAGAGACCGGACGAATGCTGCCGACGCGCGCTTGCCGGATCGGGGCGCGCCTCTTTTCGTGCGTTTCGGAACGGGTGGCTGGCGGTTGCCGTGCCTTTCGTCATCCCCCGAGCTGCCGAAGGCGGCCGGCGAGGAAGTCGCGTTCGATTGCGTTCTCGGTGAGGAGGAGCGCTTCCCCGTAAGACGCCCGCGCCGCAGCGGTGCGGCCGAGACGGCGCAGGAAGTCGGCGCGCGCGCCGGCCAGGTAGCCGTAGCCCGCGAGCTGCGGTTCGGCCGCGAGGGCGTCGAGCGCGGCCAGCCCGGCGTCTGGGCCGTCGGCGAAACCGACGGCGACGGCGCGGTTTAGTGCCACCACCGGCGACGGCCATATCTGGACGAGCAGGTCGTAGAGCGCGACCACCTCGCGCCAGTCGGTCTCCTGCCACGTTGGTGCCTCGGCGTGGACGGCGGCGATCGCGGCCATCAGCGCGAAGCGGCCCGGCGGCCGGCGTGCCAACGCCTCGCGCACGAGCGCGATCCCTTCGCCGATCGCGCGCCGGTCCCACCGGGCGCGGTCCTGATCGGCGTGCAGCACGAGGCGCCCGCCTTCGGCGACGCGGGCGTCGCGCCTGGCGTCGGTGAGCAGGATCAGCGCCAGCAGGCCCGCGACGCCGGCGTCCTCGGGGAGCAACGCCCGCAGCATGCGGGCGAGGTCCAGCGAGCGCTCCACCCGGTCGCGGCGGACAAGGTCCTCCCCCGCCGGGGCGGTGTGCCCGGTGGCGAACAGGAGGTGCACGACTTCAAGGACGGCGTCGATGCGGGCGGGCAGCTCGTCGGCGGGCGGCACGCGGTAGGGGATGCGGGCGGCGGCGATCTTCTTCTTGGCCCGGGTGATCCTCGCCGCCATCGTGGACTCCTTGACCAGGAACGCGCGCGCAACCTCCGCGGTGGAGAGGCCGCACAGCAACCTGAGCGTCAACGCGACCCGCGCCTCCGGCGCTATCGCCGGGTGGCAGCAGGTGAAGATCAGGCGCAGCCGGTCGTCGGCGATCTCGTGCGGGGCGGCCTCGTGTGGTGGGCCTCCGTCGGGTTCGGGTTCGACGGGATCGTCAACGAGCAGCGGCAGCGATCGTCGCAGCGTCGCGCCGCGTCGCAGCAGGTCCAGTCCGCGCCGCTTCGCCGCGGTCGTGAGCCAGGCGCCGGGGTTCGCCGGGACGCCTCGGGACTCCCAAGCCGTCAGGGCTTTCGCGTACGCGTCCTGCACGCACTCCTCGGCGAGGTCAAGGTCCCGGGTGACGCGCACCGTCGCGGCGAGCACGAGGGCCCACTCGCGACGGTGCGCCTCGGCGACCGCGGAAGCGACCGCGGCGGCGGACGCTTCCGGATCAGCCGCCGCGGTCCCGGCCATCAGCCGAGCACCATCACCGGGCGCACCTCGACGCCGCCGGACCGCGCCGGGACCCGCTTGGCCACGGCGACGGCCTCGTCGAGGTCGGCGGCCTCGACGATGTAGTAGCCGTTGAGCGCTTCCTTCGTTTCGGCGAATGCCCCGTCCGTAACAGCGAAGCCGCCGGAGGGGTCCTTGCGCACGGAGGTGGCGGTGGCGGTCGACTGAAGCGCGCTGCCGCCGCGCAGCACCGAGGCGTGTTCCTCGGCGAATGCGGCGTGCTCCTCTAGCGTCCGGTCGAACACCTCCTGGCCGGCGTCGGCCCAGTAAGGCTCGTCTTCGTAGATCAGGATCGCGTACTGCGCCATATCCACGTCCTTTCCGTCGCGGCCCGCCCGTGCGGGTCTCCTACTATACCGACGAACGGCTCTCGCCTGGATCGACAGAAGTGCGTAGGCTTGGCAAAGAAAACAGTCACTCAGTGGCTATTACGTGTGCAGGCTGGAACGCGGTCCGGGCGAAGATCTCATAGACTCCCTCCACGACAACGCGTGGTGGACTGCGGGGCGGCCACAAACACGGTGCAAAGGAGTTTCCGCTCCCCCACGACGCATTCGAGCGAGATGAGG
>JAUJNJ010000227.1 GCA_030448225.1 Phycisphaerae bacterium | reverse complement strand
CGCTGAAGGCGTCGTCGTGCCGCTCGGCGAAGCGGGCGTCGGCCTCGCCGGCCAGCTCGCGCGCCCAGGCGAACCAGGCGGCATCGCCGTCGGCCTCGTACAGCACGAGCAGGGCCTGGGCGAGGTAGGCGACGTCCTCCAGGAACCCCGGCACGCTCGCGCCGTGGCCCTCCTTCCAGGAGTGCAGCAGCCGCGGCCGCTCGCGGCTGTCGCGCCGGACGAGCTGTGTGCGCAGGAAGCGGGCGCACGCCTGCGCCGCCTCGACGTAGCGCGGCTCGCCGAAGGCGGCGCCGGCTTCGGCCAGCGCGCCGAGCGCCAGCGCGTTCCAGCTCGCCAGGACCTTGTCGTCAAGGCCGGGCGGCACCCGCTGCTGCCGGCGCTCGTACAGCGCTGAGCGCACCCGCTGCAGTCGCGCCCCGAACTCGGCGTCGCGCTCGTCGCGGGCGCCGGTCTCGTGCAGGATCGTGGTGGCGGGCAGCTCGGGGTGGTGGGGGTCGGAGAAGTTGCCCTCGTCGGTGACGCCGTAGAAGGCGCGGAACTCGCGCGGGTCCTCGCCGGCGGCGGCGACGACGTCGTCGAACTCCCGTCCCGACCAGGTGAAGAACTTGCCCTCCACGCCCTCGGAGTCGGCGTCGGTCGCCGAGTAGAAGCCGCCGTCGCGGTGGCGCATCTCGCGCCGTAGGTAGTCGGCGGTCTCTACCGCGACGCGCCGGAGCCGGGGCCGCAGGGTGGCGAACTCGGCGTCGTCGTCGTCGACGGCCTGCCAGGCATGGGTGTAGGCGCGCAGCAGCAGCGCGTTGTCGTACAGCATCTTCTCGAAGTGCGGCACGAGCCACACGCTGTCGACGGAGTAGCGCGCGAAGCCGCCCGCGACGTGGTCGTAGATGCCGCCGCGCGACATCGCCTCCAGGCTGTGCAGCGCCGCCCGCAGCGCCGCGGCATCGCCCGCGCGCAGGTGGTGAGCGAGCAAAAAGTCGATCGTCATCGCCTGCGGGAACTTGGGGGCGTGGCCGAAGCCGCCGTGCTCGGAGTCCCACGCCTTCACGCAGGCGTTCGCGGCCTCGTCGGCCAGCGCGGGGTCGACGGCCTCGGCCCCGCCAGCCAGCTCGTTGGCGGCCTGCAGATGCGCGGTCAGCCGCTCGCCGGACGCGAGCACCTGGTCGCGCTGCTCACGCCACGCGCCGTCGATCGCGGCGAGCACTTTGAGGAAGCCCGGCATCCCCTGGCGGTCGTCACGCGGCCAGTAGGTGCCGCCGAAGAACGGCACGCCGTCCGGGGTGATGAACACGCTCATCGGCCAGCCGCCGCGGCCGGTCATCGCCTGCACCGCGTCCATGTAGACGCTGTCGATGTCGGGGCGCTCCTCGCGGTCGACCTTGATCGACACGAAGCGCTCGTTGAGGATCGCGGCGACCTCGTCGTCGCAGAACGACTCGTGGGCCATCACGTGGCACCAGTGGCACGACGAGTAGCCGACCGACAAGAAGACCGGCTTGTCCTCCTTGCGCGCGCGGGCGAACGCCTCCTCCGACCACTCGTACCAGTCCACCGGGTTGTCGGCGTGCTGACGGAGGTAGGGGCTGGCCGCGTCGGCCAGTCGGTTGCTCATCGCCTGCTCCGATGTCCAGTCGCGTGCTGCGCGTCCTTGTTCGGTGTTTCCGAGGCGACCGTGGGCTAAGCGGTCGCTTCACCGCCTCGAGAAACTGGCCAGCGAGGCGGTTCGTCGGATGGTCGCGGTGCCGCGCCGCGCCCGGGGCGCGTGCGGGGCGGGTCCTGTCGAGAAACTGCCTGCCCAGACAGTTTCTCGGGTGCCTGGAGGTGTCGCCGGCGGTCGCGCCGCAGCGAGTCCCCGCACGTGGATCAGACCCGTGGGCTCACAGCCATCGGCGCTACTTGGTCGCCAGCCCGAGTCCCTCGATGCGAACGGGCTTGCCGGCGCTCGTAACGACGATCTTGAACGTTCCAGAGCTCTTCGACGTGAAAGTTGCGATCGCGATGGCCTGCTTCTTCTTCACGGTCGTTGAGGCCAAGCTCACCTTCTTCAGCAGCGTCGACCCGATATAGACCTTCACTGTGCCGAAACCAGGCCCGCGTGTCGCGACCAAGGCGACCTTCTTGACCCCGGACGCCTTCTTGGAGAGCGTCGCGCCCGCCTGCTTCGAGGTCGAATAAGAACCGAGGTAGTAGCCGGATCCCGTCTTCTTCACCCATCCGCTGCCGTGCGCGAGCGAGGTGTTGTTCACGGGGACAGTCCAGGTTCGCGTCGCCGCCGACGGATCGGCAGTCCCTGCGCCGTCCGCCGCCCACACGCGGAACACGTGCGTGCGCTGGCTCAAGGCCGAGTACTTCTTCGGCGACGTGCAAGACATGCCGTTCCCACCGTCGAGCGAGCAGATGAAGGTCGCGGGGCCCTCAGTGGCAGTGAACCCCAGGGTCGCGCTCGTGCTGAGGGCGAACCCGCCCTTCGCGGGGCCTGCCGATATCGTGGTTTGCGGCGGCTCCGGACACCCGTCGCCATCGGCGTCGGCGGTCCCCCCGTGCACCTCAGGGCACGCGTCACTGCCGTCCGTGACCCCGTCGGCGTCGAAATCACTCACCCCGTCGGTGGCGCCGACGCCGAGGAAGGCCGCTGCCTGTCCCGACGCCCCGTCGCCGGCGGTGCCGGCCGCCCCACCTGCGCCGCCGGCGCCGCCCGCTCCGGCGGTCAACGAGGAATCGTCGTGAACGGTGGCGACCGAAGTGCCGCCGCGGAAGACCCCGGCGCTCGGACCTCCGGCACCGCCTCCG
>JAUJNJ010000226.1 GCA_030448225.1 Phycisphaerae bacterium | reverse complement strand
AACGTCCACGACGAGCAGGACGTGCTGTTCCACCTGTTCAGCAACTGCGACCCCGCGCGCGACACCGAGATCGTGCACGGCCCGGTCGACATCCTCGACCACGCCAGCCCCGACCTCGGCGCCGGCAGCAAGATGGGCTTCGACGCCACCGTGAAACTGCCGGCCGAGGGGCGCGTCCGCGCGTGGCCGAAGGAACTCGCGATGGACGACGCGACGAAGGCGCTGGTCACCCGGCGGTGGAACGAATACGGCCTGCCTTGATGCCCGTCCCCGGCGCCGCCCGGCGAGGCGCGGCGCGGCGCTCACATCCCAGTTCAATAGCATGGGCCGCGGCGCTTCTCGAGTCCGGCGATCTGCCGACTCCGCGCCCTCGATTCCGGCGGTCCGTCGACGGCCGCCCCCGGCTTCCGAGGGTTTGCTGACGCGCGCCGATCTCACCGGGACACGTTCGACGACGCTGCCGCCGCTGCGCGCCGCACGCCGGCGTGGCTCGGCTCACGCGCCGAGGGTCGCGATCTCGGCGAAGCGGTCCTTCAGGTCGAAGTAGAGCTTGCGGTAGGTCTGGTAATACGGCTCGTACGCGGCGGCGGCCTTCTTGCGGGGGGCGATCTTCTGCGTCTGGCGGATCGCGCCCTTGCACGCCTCCTCCACGCTGCCCCACACGCCGGTGCCGACGCCGGCCAGCAGCGCCACGCCGTACGCAGGGCCCTCGCTCGCGTTGGTCAGCACGATCGGCTGCTGGTAGACGTCGGCCTGGAGTTGGCGCCAGAAGTCGCTGCGGGCGCCGCCGCCGCTGGCGCGGACCTGGCTGACGGGGATGTCCATCGACCGCATGATCTCCAAGGCGTCGCGCATGCCAAACGTCACGCCCTCGAGCAACGAGCGGATCAGCATGTCGCGGGTCGTGCGGGCCGTGAGGCCGATCCACCCGCCGCGGGCGACGGGGTCGGGGTGCGGGCATCGCTCGCCGGTGAGGTACGGCAGGAAGAACAGCCCCTCCGACCCGAGCGGCGCCCGCGCGGCCTCGTCGACGAGGAGTTCGTACGGGTCGATCTTCCGCTTCTTCGCCGCCGCCACCTCGCCCTCGGCCATGTTGTTGCGGAACCACTGGAAGCTGCCGCCGGCCGAGAGCATGCAGCCGAAGACGCACCACTTGCCGGGGACGGCGTGGCACATGGTGTGGACGCGGCCGCCGGGGTCGAGCGTGGGGGCGTCGCTGTGGGCGAAGACGACGCCGCTCGTGCCGAGCGTCGCGCTGACGATCCCCGCCTGCACGATCCCGTTGCCCACCGCCCCCGCCGCCTGGTCGCCGCCGCCGCCGACGACGGGCGTGCCCGCGTTCAGCCCCAGCGCGCGGGCGCCCTCGGCGCTGAGCGTGGCGCTGACCTCGTACGACTCGTGGAGCCGCGGCAGCAGCGCGCGGTCGATGTCGAGGAGCGAGAGCAACCGGTCGGACCAGACGCGGTTCTTCACGTCGAGCAGGAGCGTGCCGCTGGCGTCGCTCACCTCCGTCGCGAACTCGCCGGTCATGCGGAAGCGGATGTAGTCCTTCGGCAGCAGGATCTGCTTCGTCTTCTCGTAGACCCGCGGCTCCTTCTCGCGCACCCAGAGGATCTTCGGGGCCGTGAAGCCCGTGAGCGCGGGGTTGGCGACGAGGTCGATCAGCGCCTCGCGCCCGCCCGCCTTGGCGGTGATCTCGTCGCACTGGGTCTGCGTGCGCTGGTCGTTCCAGAGCAGCGCGGGGCGCAGCGCCTTGGTGCCGTTGCCGAGGAAGACCGAGCCGTGCATCTGCCCCGACAGGCCGATCCCGCCGACGTCGCCCGCCTTGAGCTTGGCCTTCTTCAGCACCGCCTTGGTGGCGGCGATCGTGGCCTGCCACCAGTCCTCCGGGTCCTGCTCGGACCAGCCGGGCTTCGGCGAGGCGATCGGGTGCTCGGCCATGGCGGTGGCCAGGACCGTGCCGTCCTCGTCGCAGACGAGCGTCTTGGTGCCGCTGGTGCCGATGTCGATGCCGAGCAGGTGGGGCATGGGTGGGAAGTCCTCCGCTTAGGTGAGACGGGCGCGCGACGGGCCGGTCGCGCGGAACGCCCGGCGGCGCGCGGGCGACATTGTCCCGAGCGGCCGGGCCGACGCAAGGTTTCGCGCCGGCGGTGCCGGGCGGCGGATTCCGATCGAGCGTAAAATGGCTGGAGATTCAGAGCCGCGCGTTGCGGCCGGGGCAGCGTTGTCGCTCCCCCCCCGCAACAATCCGCGGGCGTGGCGGCTCCGTAAATCATGCGGAGTCATTCGAAGTCGATTTCGTCCCCCGCGTGAACCGCCCGGTAGCCGCTCGCGGTTTCGCAGCGTAAGAGGGCGGCCTTGCGCGGCGGCATAACATCCGCCACCAACTTCGCCCGCGCGCGGTTCAGTAAAACCGACCCCATCCGAGGCGGGCGGACGCCGCGAGAAATCGCCCCCGCCGGCTAGTGAAAATCGTCACAAACCCCGCTACCATTCCCCCCGATATGCCCAAGATTACCGTCGACGGCCAACCCATCGAAGCCAAGCCCGGGCAGATGATCCTGCAGGCGTGCAACGACGCCAACATCCCGATCCCGCAGTACTGCTACCACCCGGGGCTCTCGATCCCCGCGTCGTGCCGCATCTGCCTCGTCGAGGTGGAAGGGCTGCCCAAGCTCGTCCCGTCCTGCCAGACGCCCATCCGCGACGGCCAGGTCGTGCACACCAAGAGCACCAAGGCGATCGCCAACCAGAAGCAGGTCATGGAGTACCTGCTGATCAACCACCC
>JAUJNJ010000225.1 GCA_030448225.1 Phycisphaerae bacterium | reverse complement strand
GCCGGCCCGCCCCGCGCGATCCCGCGGGCCGCGGGTAAGATCTTGGTCATGCGAAAGGTGCGGCTGCCGTGGCGGGAGGAGTTGGCGATCGTCGACCGGACGATGCGGGCGATCTCCGGCGTGACCGACCCGGAGGAACTCGTCAGCGTCTACTGGGAGAACATCAGCGACCTCGTCGACGTCGAGAACTTCGTCGCCGTCTCCCGGCGGGGCGTGGAGTCGCCGTTCTACCTCGTCACGCGGTCGTCGCGGTTCACCGAGGACATCAACCCTTGGACGCAGCGCGACCGGCTCCCCAAGTTGCGCGGCGGGGTGCTCGGCGAGGTGGCGTACGCGAACCGACCGATCTTCATCGACGACCTGCCGGCGCGGGTGGCGGCCGACGACCCGGCGCGGTTCTTCCTCGAGGGGTTCGCGTCGATGATCGCGATGCCGCAGTACGACGGCGGCGAGGGGCTGAACGTGACGGCCCTGCTCTTCCCGCCGGGCGACGACGGCCTCGACCCCGCGATGATCCCGATGCTCCACTGGCAGTCGGGCCTGTTCGGCCGCGGCACGCAGAACCTCGTGCTGCGCAACCAGCTCGCCTCGGCGCTGGGCGCGCTCGACCGCGAGTTGCAGGCCGTCGGGCAGATCCAGCGGTCGCTGCTGCCCGAGTCGCTGCCGTCGATCCCCGGCTTCGAGCTCGCCGCCTACTACCAGACGAGCGCCCGCGCCGGCGGCGATTACTACGACTTCTTCCCGCTCGACGGCGGCGGGTGGGGCCTGTTCATCGCCGACGTCTCCGGCCACGGCACGCCGGCGGCCGTGCTGATGGCGATCACGCACGCCGTCGCCCACGCGCACCCCGGCACCCACGCGCCGCCCGCGATGCTCCTCCAGTACCTCAACGACCGGCTGACCCGGTCCTACACGCGCGGCGGCACGTTCGTCACCGCGTTCTACGCGGTCCTCGACCCGGCGGCGCGGACGCTCACCTACGCGCGGGCCGGGCACAACCCGCCGCGCCTCGTCCGCGGCGGCGCGGTCCTCGCGCTCGACGCGTGCGGCGGGTTGCCGATGGGAATCCTCGACGCCCAGGTTTACGAACAGTCGACGATCGCGTTCGACCGCGGGGACTTGCTGCTGCTGTACACCGACGGCATCACCGAGGCGGCCGCGCCCCTGCGCGGCGCGGACGGGCGCGAGTTGTTCGGCGTCGAACGGCTCGACGAGCTGCTGCTCGACAGCGGCGGGAGCAGCGCCGATGAATGCATCGCGCGCGTCCGCACCGACGTCGCCGCTTTCTGTGAGAACGCCCCGCCGACCGATGACCAGACGTTGATCGCGATCCGGTGCGTGTGATCGTCCCCTCGTCTTGATCCGTCGGAGAATGCATCCGCTGGTTTGACGCTGCGAAACCGCAAGCCGCTGCCGCGCCGTCTCCGCGGGCGGACCGAAGCGGGCGTCGGCGGGTGCGTCTTGCGTTCGCACGACGGGGTTCACGCGATGACGCGCTGTGATTTCTGTATCGACGACGTGAGGGGCACTTCGTGCTGAGGGGTCATCGCCTGAAGGTGCGCCGGATACCACTCTGCTCGTCCCAAACGTAGGTGCCGGATTCGAGGCCGTCGGCGGTTTGCGTTAACAGGTGTTCCAGGGATGGCGCGACGACTCGGCGCTCGTTCGTGTCGTGCCGCCATTCGATCACCTGGCCGATGCGGCCGCCGCGGGCGGGGGCAAAGTCGAGGAGCAGGAAGTCGCCGCGGTCGAGCGTCGCGGCGAACGGGATCCAGTTCGGGTGCCAGAACTCCGGGCGCACGCCCGGGTCGGCCTCGAACTCCTCCTCCGGCTCGCCGCGGCGCCGCCGGCCGCGGGGCTCGTCCTCGTCGGGCTCGAGAAACTCGATCTCGTCGAGCGGCAGCGGCCCGAAGGCGGACTGCTCGGCGTCGAGGGCGGGGAAGACGGCGAACGCCGTCGTGCCGTTCTGCAGGCCGTAGAACGCGCGCAGCGCCGCCGGGAGCCGCATCGACAGCCGCCGTTCCGCCTCGGCGAGGTCCGCGCGGTCGGCCGCCGGCTCGAGGAAGTCGAGCAGGTCGGGCGCGTGGGCCTCGACCCACGCGAGGATGCGCTGCCAGGGGTCGTTCACCTTGCGGTTACCCCGTCGCTTAGAGCCGAATTGCGACGGATACTCCGGCGCCCCCAGTGGGTGGGATTCGGCGCGCCTCACACAATGCGAGCGACCGGCCGCGAGCCCCGCGCTTGCGCGGGCAGCGTCCACCTGGCCGGCTGGGTCGACCCGAACGCGGGCCAGTTCTCCCGGCGCGGCGACCCGGGCGACTGGAGCCTCTACTACGACGACCGCATCCCGGACGGGAGCTTGCCGCCCGGCGCCATCAGGCGGCTCAGCGTGCCGTTCAACGAGCTCATCGATGGCGCGACGCACGAGCCGACGGACTCGAGTTCTCGGGCCGGGAAGGGCCTGCTCGAATTGGCTGGCGCGATCCCGCTGCTGGCCGCGGAGGGCGGGGCGGCCGACCCGCTCCCGCTCGACGAGCGCCCGGTCCGCCTGCGGCCGGGCGACCGGCTCGCCGAGGCGGAGTACAGCGACGTCCGGCGGCGCGCCGAGAACGCGGGCGGCACGCTGGGCGTGGTGACCGCACTGCTCGGGATTGCGGGGCGGGCGCTGCTCGTCTGCGGCGGGCTCGCCGTCGCTGCGGGACTGCTCTTCCGCCTCTTCCGGCTGGCGCGCGGCGCGCGCTCAGCGACCCTGCCAGTCGGGCGCGCGCTTCTCGCCGAACGCGCGCACGCCCTC
>JAUJNJ010000224.1 GCA_030448225.1 Phycisphaerae bacterium | reverse complement strand
TCCAGCGGGCTGATGCCCAGGTGGCACGGGGCCGTCTCCAGCAGCATCCCGTGCAGCTTCAGCGCCTCCTCGAAGCTGGCGGGGTTCACGTGCCCGCTCGAGAGGCGCTTCTGCTCCAGGCTCACCCAGCGGTAGCTCTGGCTGGCCCGGTCCTCTTCCAGGTTGAACTCGTTGTTGTCGTTCTTGCGGAAGCGGGTCATGGCCGGGTGGCTTTTCTGCACCCGCTCGAAGAAGTGCAGCAGCGTCTCCCGGTTGTGCGGGAGGGGGAGCTGCGAGCCCAGACGCATGTTGACGTAAAAGTCTTCGCAGAACGCGGAATACGGATTGGACATACATTCTCCCGAAGCCCGAGAAAGCGGACGCCTAGATGTAACCTGTCTAGTTAGATCGGCCGGATGGCCCGATAAAATCTACTCTATCGAAACCCTTCTACAACGAAAGGCCTGGGGCGGAGGTTCGAAAAACCTTGGAGTTGCGTATCAGCCAGTCCGGCCCCGCTGCCCGCCGCCGGACTCAACCGCGGCCGGACGACCAAAGCGGGTCGCACCGCCCCCCTACGGGCGCGGCTGGGCCGTGACGGAGCGTCCGAGCAGGTACGGGCGGGCGCAGGGCGTTTATGCTGCGCGAAGAAGACCGGCGGCGGAGCCGCGCGGCTCCCGCCGGCTTGTCGAATGCCGACT
This sequence comes from Phycisphaerae bacterium, assembly GCA_030448225.1. The sequence continues at coordinate 2,141 of JAUJNJ010000224.1, read as the reverse complement.
GCGAAGCGCGCGACGGGCCTACTTCCCCGCCTCGGCCGCGCCTGTGGCTTCCGCCTTCGGGGGGGCCTTGGTCAGGAGGAAGGCGACGAGGTCGCAGAACTCCGGCTCGGTCATCGTCTTCTCCAGGCCCTCGGGCATCATCGAGAGGTTCTGCACGACGTGGCGGTCGAGGTCGGCCTTGTTGATCGTCTCCTGTTTCGTGCCGTCGCGCAGGACGAGGCGCTGGTCGGTCTCCTCAACGAGTACGCCGGAGAAGACCGTGCCCTTCTTCGTACGCGCCACGTGCACGAGGTAGGGCTTGCCGATCACGAGGTTCGGGTCGATCACGTTCGTCAGCACCGCGTCGAGGTCCTGCCGACCGACGCCGGTGAGGTCGGGGCCGACGTTGCCCCCCTTGCCGTAGATCGCGTGGCACTGGGCGCACTTGGCGTCGAAGACTGCCCACCCCTTGGCCGCGTCGCCGGGGTTCTTCGCCACGACCGCGCGGTACTGCTCGACGACCTTCACGCGGGCCGGGTCGCGGTCGGCGCGCACGGTGCCCCAGGACTGGGCGACGCGCTTCTTCAGCCCCTCGTCGCCGAGCGACTGGATCTGCCGCACGTGGTTCGCGTTCACGTCGCCGCGCGGCACCTTGTTGGCCTCGATCCCCGCCAGCAGCGTGACGGCCGTGGCGGCCGAGCGGGTGAGGGCGTTGAGCGCGCCGGGCTTGAGGTCGGCCGGGAGGTTCGCGTAGGCGTCGACGAGGGTCTGGGCGCCGCCCCCGTCGCCGGAGGTGCCGAGCACGTCGATCGCCTGCTGGCGGAGGCGGACCGGCACCGCGTCGTCGGTCGCCAGGGCGGCGAACGCACCCATGTCGGCCGGGTCCTTGCGGTCGGCGAGGGCGCGGAGCAACTGCCCGCGGAGGGCGGCGTCGGCGGCCTTGTCGCGCAGGATCTCCCGGGCGGTCGACAGCGCGGCCGGGTCGTCCCACCAGAGCGCGACGAGCACCGCCAGCGGGCGCGCGGGCGACGGTGCGGCGACGAGCTTCGCGACGGCGTCGCGCGTGGGCGGGTCGAAGAACTTCGCCCGCTCCTTCGCGTCGATCGACGACGCCGATAGCCCGCCCACCACGTTCTGCAGCGCCTGGCGGGCGCGCGCCGCGTCGGGGTTCTGGCCGAGCACGTTCCGCAGGTCGGCCACGATGTCGGCCGGCCCGCGGCCGGTGGCGTTGACGGCCTCGCGGATCCAGCGGGCGGTGGTCTCGCCGAAGTTGCGCTCGATCGACTCGTCGGCGTCGATGAACTTCAGGATCTCCTCGCCGCGCTTGGCCGCGAAGGGCTTGAGGTTCTGGTAGAGGATGTTCGGGATGAGCGGGTCGCTCGCGTTGGCCGCGTTCTTCAGCATCCCGAGCAGGACGGGCAGCCCCTCCGGCTTCGTCAGCCGCCCCGCCGCGATCGCCGCCTGGAGCCGCACGTCGGCGGTCGGATCGGCCGACGCCTTGGTGAGCGCATCGTACACCTCCGGCGTCACCTCGCGCAGCTGACCCGCCGCGCGCATGCCCCAGTTGCGCGTGGGCGCGTCGGGGCTGGCCAGCACCTTGAGGTGGAACTGAGGGTCGATCTGCTTCGCGCCGACGAGCGTCCACAGCGCGTGCATGTTCGCGTTGTTCGGTTGCTTCGCGTCGAGCGCGATCGACTCGAGCGTCGACTTCATCGACGGCTCGAACCGTTCCGTCAGCACGCGCTGCGCCTGCCGCCGCCACCAGACGTTGGCGTGGCCGAGCAGTTTCACGAGGTCGTCGTTGGGCGCCTTGCCGAGGTCGAACGGCTTCGGCCGCGGCGTGTCCTTGTAGCGGATGCGGTAGATGCGCCCCTTCAGCCGGTCGAGGCCGGGGCTGTCGCGCTGCGCGTCCTGGTAGCAGTGGTAGCGGTCGTACCAGTCCATGACGTAGACGCTGCCGTCGGGGCCCATCTTCTGGGCGACGGGCATGAACCAGACGTCGTTGGCGCTGAGGAAGTCGGGGTCGTTGCTCTGGCGGTAGGTGGAGCCGGCGCGTTCGAGCTTGTCGACGTTGATGCACGATCCGTGCAGGTTGCCCATCATCAGGTCGGTGTGCAGCTCCTGTTCGCCCACTCCACTGACGACACGGCTGCGCGTGCAGT
>JAUJNJ010000223.1 GCA_030448225.1 Phycisphaerae bacterium | reverse complement strand
AGCCGTCATTCCGCCGGCGGCGGCTCACGGGAGGAGTTGCGCCGGGTCGACTTTGGCCGTCGGTATGGCCACCGGCGCTACCTGCTCGCCGGCGGCGAACCGCCGCACCTCGGCGTACGCCCACCCGTGCTTGCTGGCGGCCGCCCGGATCGGCTGGCGGTGGACGATCAGCACCCGGTCGGGGATGCTGAGGACCCAGTAGTCCTTCACGCCGGCGCTCGCGTACAGGCTCATCTTCGTCGTCGTGTCGGACAGCAGGGTGGTGTCGGCGACCTCGATCACGAGCACCGCACGTTCGGCCGAGGCGTACTCGCCCGTGCCGGCCTCCGGGTAACCCATCACCGCCAAGTCAGGGTCGGGGGCCGAACCGGCCGTGAGCAGCGTACTCTGGATTCGCACCCAGTAGTTCGTCTCGGGGAAGGTCGCGAAGCACCAGCGGGTCGCCCGGGTGACGCCGTACGTGTGCGGGTCCTTCTGGGCCGTCACGTCGAGCACCTCCCCGTCGATGAACTCCACCCGCTTACCGTCGAACAGCCCGGCCTCCGACATGTGCAGGTAGTCCGCGAGCGAGAACCGGTGCGGCGTGTGCCCGGCTTCCGACACCGATGGAGGCGCGTGCGGACGATCTGGCGCGACCAGCGTCATGCCCCAAGTCTACGCGACGGCACCCGGGCAAGCCACGCGGGACGCTCGGGCTCCGGGGTTCGGGCAACGCGGCACACGCGGTGGGTCCCGGCGACCCGGACCGCGGGCTCACGCCCGGCTCACTTCGCCAGCATCACCCGCTCGATGAACCCGGTGTCGACGTCGCCGGACAGGAAGTTCGGGTTGTCCATGATCTGCAGGTGCAGCGGGACCGTCGTCTTGATCGGGGCGACGTGGAACTCGCTCAGCGCCCGCTTCATCGTGGCGATCGCGTCGGTCCGCGTCGGGCGGTGGACGATCAGCTTGCCGATCATGCTGTCGTAGTTCGGCGGGATGCGGTAGCCGGCGTAGACGTGGCTGTCGAGCCGCACGCCCGGGCCGCCGGGCACGCGCAGCTCGGTGATCTCGCCGGGCGAGGGGGCGAAGTTGCGGGCGGGGTCCTCGGCGTTGATGCGGCACTCGATCGCGTGGCCGACCTGTTTCACGTCGTCTTGGCGGAACGGCAGTTTCTCGCCGGCCGCGATCAGGATCTGCTGCTTGATCAGGTCGATCCCGGTCACCTGCTCGGTCACCGGGTGCTCCACCTGGATGCGCGGGTTGACCTCGAGCAGGTAGAAGTTCTGCTCCTTGTCGACGAGGAACTCGACCGTGCCGGCGTTCGTGTAGCCCGCCTGCTTGACGAGCCGCACCGCCGCCGCGCACAGCGCCTCGCGCACCTTCGGCTTCAGCACGGGGCTGGGGGATTCCTCGACGAGCTTCTGGTGGCGGCGCTGCATCGAGCAGTCGCGCTCCCAGAGGTGCACGGCGTTGCCGTGGTGGTCGGCGATCACCTGCACCTCGACGTGGCGGCCGAACTCGACGTACTTCTCGATGTAGACCGTCGAGTCCTTGAACGCCGCCTCGGCCTCGGCCTGCGCCTGGCGGAAGCCGGCCTGGAGCGACACGTCGTTGTGCGCCAGCCGCATCCCGCGCCCCCCGCCCCCCGCCGCCGCCTTGATGATGACGGGGTAGCCGATGTCGCGGGCGACCTTCAGCGCCTCCTTCTCGTCCTCGACCGCGCCCTCGCTGCCGGGGACCGTCGGCACCTTCGCGCGCCGCGCCAGCTTCTTGCACTCCACCTTGTCGCCGACGGCCGCCATGGCCTCGACGCTCGGGCCGATGAACTGGATTTTGCACGCGCGGCAGACGTCGGCGAAGTGCGACTTCTCGGACAGGAACCCGTACCCCGGGTGGATCGCCTCGACGTCGGCGATCTCGGCGGCGGCGATGATGCGGTCGATCTTCAGGTAGCTCTCGCTCGCCGGCCCGCCGCCGATGCAGATCGCCTGGTCGGCGAGCTTCAGGTAGGCGGCGTCGGCGTCGGCGGTCGAGTAGACGACGGCGGTCTGCACGCCCAGTTCGCGGCAGGCGCGGATGATCCGCAGCGCGATCTCACCCCGGTTGGCGATCAGGATCTTGGAGAACATGGTTTCCTGTTAATGGCTGCCCGAACCGGCGGCTCGGGCGCAAGGCAGAGACTTACCACGGAGACACGGAGACACGGAGGTAAGAGGAGAAGGCGAGGACGGACGATGGAAGATAGAGGATGGAGGAAGTCGTAGCAGGCTGCGGAACGCAAGTCTTCCTCCAGCTTCCATCCCTCGATACTCCATCCTCGACCTTCTCTTCTCTGTGCCTCCGTGTCTCCGTGGTTCAATTCCCCCCGCCTTCCGGATGCCGCGTCCCGTCCCCGGCCGCCGCCGTCGGCACGAGGTGGGACAGGTGGTGGGCGCAGTGGATCATCGCCAGCCGCCGCATCTCGTCGCGCGTCAGGTTGCCGAACAGCCGGTGCGGGCCGAACGGGCCGGGGAACCCGTCGAACCGGCGCAGCGTGACGAGCAGCGCGTCGACCGCCGACTCGTCCGCATCCTCCGGCGGCATCATCGCGGGCGGCGCGTCGATGCCCGACGGCAGCAGCCCCGAGGCCAGCACCTTCTCGAACATCGCCCGGTTCGCGTCCTGCTGCGGCGTGTTCGCCGGGTGCGGGCCCGGCCGCATCGCGAACGTCAGCGACGCGTCGAGGTGACGGCAGACCTGAGCGAGCGACCACCGCCCGCACCGATCGTACGCGCCCGCGCGAAGGCGGGTCACTTCGTCGGCGATCATGATGCTGTGGCGGGTGACCACGTCGTCGGCGGCGCCGGCC
>JAUJNJ010000047.1 GCA_030448225.1 Phycisphaerae bacterium | reverse complement strand
TCGCCTCGTCGCGCGTCGGCCGCGCGGCGGCGAGGCAGCGGCGGATGAAGACGCTCTCACCAGCGACCCGCCGCGCCTTCGACGGCGCCGTCGAACGTCCCTTCGCCGTCGCCGCCGCCGGCTTCGTCAGCGCCTCGCGTTCCCGCCGCCGCCTCTGCTTCTTGTGCAGCGCCTGCCAGTCGGCGCCCTTCGGGAGCGGCCAGACCTTCACGAAGTCGAACCCGTGAAGCTCGGCCTCGGTCGCCCGCTCGACGAACGCGTCGGTGACGTAGACCTCGCCGGGGTCCTGTGGGATCTGGAAGACCGTCAGCTTGTCGAGCCGCTTCGGGATGAACGCGTACCGCTTGATCGAAACCGCCCGGAGGTACGAATCGTCCACGAGTATTCGGCGTCGCTCCGCTGCTCGTCGAACACGTCGGCGATCGTGACGTTGTAGGCGTAGTGGCAGGCTTCGACGCCGCCAGCGGCAGCAGTTCGCCATTGGGCTCGAGCAGGTCGCGCACGCGCCTCAACCGCCCGGGGGCTGAACGCGGGGATCAGGAGGCTCACGCACAGGTAATCGTTGAACGGCCGCACCCGGCCCGCCGCATCCGCCGGCCTGCAACGGGGCCAGCCCGCGAGCACTCGCCAGTGGCGGCCGTCGGGAAATTTTCGGCGAGGAACGCGTTGCCGAGGAACGAGCGTGGCTCGTGCCAGACTCTTCGAATCGCGGGTCGTCCATCACCGCTGCGAAGCGCTAACCAAACGGCGGGAACCGGCATCTGATCTACGTCTCCTTTAAGTGCTGTAAAACGGAGCGGTCGCCGATCCGACTGAACGGCCCGAACGTCTACGACCGCGCGCACCCGCCTGTGCGATGCCGTCACGAACGCCGCGGGCGACGCAACTAAGATAAGCTGTCAGTTTTGCAACGTTACTGCCTCCGGGCGAGACCGGTCGGGTTTCCGCATTCTTCGCCACATCGTACGCGTCAGCCGGACCGCCGCGCCCGGTGGAATCGCTCGAATCGCGCGCCTGTTCGCCGCGGTCGACAGCTTCACCGAGGACGTGTTCGTCGACGGGCTGGAGTCGCCGACGGCGCGGGTGGCGTTCGCGCCGGACGGGCGGCTGTTCGTGGCCGAGCAGGGGGCTGATCCGCGTCGTCACGCCGGACGGGCAGCTCCGCCCCGCGCCGCTGGCGACGTTCGACACGACCGACCAAGGGACGCGGCGTGATCGGCCTGGCGCTCGACCCGCAGTTCGCGCAGAACAGGTACGTCTACGCCTACTACACCGTCCCCGGCGCCGGCATCCACAACCGCATCGTCCGCCTGGTCGCCGACGGCGACGTCGAGTGCCCGGCAGCCGGCGGACGCTGTTCGACCTCGACCCGCTCAGCGACGCGACGAACCACAACGGCGGCGCCATGCACTTCGGCGCCGACGGGAAGCTGTACGTCGCGGTCGGCGAGAACGCGAACCCGCCGCAGGCCAGGACATGACCACCACGCACGGCAAGGTCTGCGGCTGAACCCCGACGGCACGATCCCGGCCGACAACCCGTTCTTCGCCACCGCCGCCGGCAGCAACTCGCGCGATCTGGGCATGGGCCTGCAACCCGTTCACGTTCGCCGTGCAGCCGGGCACCGGGCGGACGTTCATCAACGACGTCGGGCAGTCCGCGTTCGAGGAGATCGACGAGGGCGTGGCCGGCGAACTACGGCTGGCCCGGCATCGAGGCCCGCGCACCGACGAGGCGCGCCGCCGCCCTACGTCGACCCGCTGCTCGCCTACGGCCGCGGCCGCGGCACCGCCATCACCGGCGGCGTGTTCTACAACCCCGCGGCCGGCGCGACCGACGCGTTCCCCGCCGACTACGCCGGCGACTACTTCTCTCGACCTCGGCGGCCGCTTCGTCCGCCGCTACGACCTGGCCACCGACGTCGACGCCGCCGTTCGCCACCGAGGTCGACGCCCCGGTCGACCTCGACCTCGACGCCGCCGGCAACCTGCACGTGCGCGACGTACTTCGGCAACAACAACGGCAAGGTCGCGCGGTTCTCGTCGACCGCCGTCGTCGAGCAGCCGCCGGGATCACGCAGCAGCCCGCGGGCGCGACGGTCGCGCTGGGCGAACGCGCGACGTTCACCGTCGTCGCAAACGGCGCCGGCCCGCTGCGTTACCAGTGGCAGCGCGACGGCGCGGACATCGCCGGCGCCACGAGCGCGACCTACACGATCGACGCCGCCGCGCGCGGCGACGACGGCGCGACGTTCCGCGTGATCGTCTCGAACGACGCCAGTTCGACCGCGAGCGACCCGGCGACGCTCCTCGTGACGAGCGACGCGGCGCTGACCGCCACGATCACCGCGCTGGCCGCGGGCGCGACCTTCGCCGGCGGCGACACGATCACGTTCGCGGGCGAAGGCGCCGACGCCGAGGACGGCACGCTGCCCGACGCCGCGTTCTCCTGGCGCGTCGAGTACCACACCGGCGACGTCGCCCGCCCGTTCGTGCCCGAGACGCCGGGAGCGCGCGGGGTCGTTCACGGCGGCGACCGTCACGCCGTACACCGCGCCCGACGTCTTCTACCGCGTCCACCTCACCGTGACGGATTCCGCCGGCCAGTCGACGACCGTCACCCGCGACGTCGCGCGCGCACGGCTGATCACGCTCCGCTCCGAACCGGCGGGCGTGCCGCTCACGCCTCGACGGCCAGCCCGCGCCGGCGGCGGCCGTGACGGGCGTGGCCGGCGTGTCGCGCATCCTCGGCGCCGGCGACGGCGGAGATCGACGGCGCCGCCCTACGAGTTCGTCGCCTGGTCCGACGCCGGCGCGCCACGCACACGATCGCCACGCCGGCCGCCGACGCGGCGTTCGTCGCCACCTACCGCCCCGCGCGCGGCCGCCGTCGGCACCGGCCGGCTGCGACGTACTTCGACAACGCCGACTTCACCGGCCGCAGCGTCACCCGCCTCGACCCGGCGATCGACTTCGACTTCACCGCGGGCGCGCCGACCCGGCCATCCGCCGGACCACGTTCTCCGCCCGCTGGGCGGCGCAGCTCGAGCCGACCGTGTCCGAGCCGTTCACGTTCGCGCCAGCGCCGACGACGGCGCGCGGCTGCTGATCGACGGCCAGCCGGTGATCGACCGCCTCGGCGACCGCGGCGTCGACGCGGGCGCCACGGTCGCCCTGGAGGCGGGGCGGCGGTACGACCTCCAGGTCGAGTACGTGCAACCAGGGCCCCGCCCGCGTGAGCCTGCGGTGGAACAGCCCGTCGACGCCGACGGCCGTCGTGCCGACCGACCGACTCTTCCCGCCGGCCATCGAAGCGACGCCGCGCGGCCTGGCGCCCGTCGCCGACGGCTACGTGCAGAACGGCCGGCGCGCGCGCGCAGCGGCACGTCGCGCCAGCTCGTCGCCTCCGGAAGCGCCCGTCCCGGCGCGGGCCGCGAGGCGTACCTCACGTTCGACCTGTCGAGCGTTCCGGAGATCACGTCGGCCACGCTGGAACTCACCGGCCGCCTCGCCGGCCGCGGCGGGGCGGAGGCGCGCTCGGCGTCTTCGCCGTCGACGATCCGACGTGGACCGAGGCCGGGCTGACCTACGACGCGCGCCCGCGTCGGCCGCGTCGCCGCTGGCCACGGCGTCGATCGCCCGCGGCGGGAAGCGGACCGTAGAGTGGGACCTGACGGCGTACCTCGCCGCACAACGAGCCGCGGGGCGGACGACCGTCTCCCTCGCCGTGCGGAGCCTCGCCGCCGACGACACGTTCGCTGTCTTCGCGTCGCGCGGTCGCGGCAGGACGCGCTGAAGTTGTTGGTCCGGTGACGTGTCGCTCGCGGCCGCGCGCCTTTGCCGGCGCAGGGTCGTCGCCGTAGACTCTCTCGCCATGCCCGTTCGTACCTACCGCTCGCCCGCCGCCGCCGGCGGCGCTTTCGCGGCGGGTGGCTCGCGCTGCTCGCGGCGACGGCGATCTCGCTGTACCTCTGCTGGCTGATGCTCCGCCCGACGGTCGAGGTCCTGCTCTGGGCCACGGTGCTGGCGATCATCTTCTACCCGCACCAGCGCATCCTCCGCCGCACGAACCGCCCGACCGCCGCGGCGATCCTGTCGTGCCTGCTCGTGGTCGCGGTGATCGTGCTGCCGCTGACGGTGCTGGCGGTCGTGATCATCGAGGAGGCGGGCGAGGCGGGGCAGTATTTGCAGAACAACTACGTCCGCCTGCTCGACGCCGGCCAGCCGCACATGAAGTTCCTCGGCCGGTTCGTGAACGTCGACCGCTTCCGCTCGCCCGAGGGGTTCCGCGAGGCGCTGGCCGCGGCTCGGCGCGGAGGTCGTCAGGCCGACGGCCGGCATCGTCGGCAACGTGCTGGTGAAGCTGCTGAAGATGGTCTTCGTCGTCTTCACGATGTTCTACCTGTTCCGCGACGCCGAGCGTGCAGGAGACGCTCCGCACGATGCTGCCGCTCGACCGCGCGCGATCGGCGCCAGATCTTCGCCCGCACGCGCGAGGTCATCAACGCCAGCGTGCACGGCGTGATGGTGATCGCCGCCATCCAGGGGTTCATGGGCGGGCTGGCGTTCTGGGTGCTCGGGCTGCCGTCGCCGCTGCTGTGGGGCTCGATCATGACGCTGCTGTCGATGATCCCGCTCGTCGGCTCGACCGTCGTCTGGATCCCCACCGCGGCCTGGCTCCTCATCACCGGGCAGTGGGGCAAGGCAGCTGCTGCTGACGCTGTGGGGCGGCGTGGCGATCTCGTCGGTCGACAACTTCCTGCGCGCGCCTCGTCGGCGGCAAGACGCGCCTCCACGAGCTGCTCGTGTTCTTCAGCGTCATCGGCGGGCTGCAGGTCTTCGGCATCCTGGGGATCGTGATCGGCCCGGTCGTCGTGGCGATCACGCTCGCGCTGCTCGACGTCTTCCGCAAGGCCGACCGCCCCGTGGTGACGATGGGCCAGGCCGGGCTGAACGCCGCCGCCGCCGCCGCCGCGCCCCCCGGCCGCGCGACGTGCCGCCGCCCGGCGAGGCGGCGCCGGCGGCGCGCTCTGCCGCGATCGTGACCGAGGCGCGCGAGCGATCCGGTCCCCCAGGGTCAGCCGTCGGCGATCTGACGCGCCCCGCTCCACGTCGTTCGTCAGACCGCGTCGCGGACGTTCGCCGGCAGATTTCGCAGACCGACCCTACGAGGAAGCGCTGGCGAGACCCAGGGCTCGGCCATGCGCTGTTCCTGTCCGGGAGAACTGAGGCATCCCCGGGTCACGCGGTTTCGCTTTGCCGTCGGCGCGGCGCCGGCCCGGCAGGCGCGAACCGCGAGCGACTTCCGCCCGTTCGTGCGTAATGGCCCGAATCCGTCCGCCGCGCCGTCCTGATCCACATCTTATCGGTCGTCCGAAGCGGTGGCCGGAACGGTCCGCGCACGCCGATGAAACGGGTGCGACGGCGCGCGGGCGGTTCCGCGGCGCGCAGCATGGTTCCGCCAGTTCGTATCGGACGTCACGCCATGGTCAAGCCGTTGATTCGAGTGGCCGACGCCCGCCGCCGCCGCCGCCGCCCGCGCACGGCCCCACGCCCCACGCCGCCGCCGCCGCCCCGCGCGGCGGGCCGGTCACCGGCCTTGCCGCCGCCGGCGACGCGCCGCCCCGCGCGCCCGCCGCCCCCGTCGCCACGGTGACCGCGATCGAGTTCGACTTCGCCACGAAGCGCGAGCGGGCGATCGACCCGTCGGACGCCAAGGCGGCGTGCGACCGCGGCATGTTCTGCTGGATCGAGCTCGACGCCCAGGCCGAGCCGGCGCTTGCCGAGCGCATCCTGCGCGAGATGGGCGTGAACGAGCACGCCGTCCGCGAGGCGCTGGGCCCGGACGTTGACGGCCGCCACGACCTCTACGACGACTGCCTGCACATCGCCGTCACCAGCGCCGCGCTCGTGGCGGGGAAGCTGCGCACGTCGCACGTGGACCTCGTGATCGGCGAGCGGTTCCTGCTGACGCTCCGCCGCGGGCCGGTCGAGTTCATCGAGCAGGTCCGCCGCCAGTACCGCGCCGACTTCCACCGCTTCGCCAAGACCGGCAGCTTCCTGCTCTACGAGTACTGGGACGCGCTGATCGCGCAGTACAAGAAGACGATCCGCGGCACCAGCGCGATCGTCGAGCGGTTCCAGCACCAGATCTTCGGCGACGTCAGCGACACGATCTTCGCCGACGTCTCGGAGGTCACCCGCGATTTGCTCAGCTTCCGCAAGATCATGCTGGCCGCCCGGGAGGTGCTGCCCGAGCTGTCGACGCGGCGCAGCCCGTTCGTCAGCGAGAACACGCAGCCGTTTTTGGAGAAGATGGTCGACACGCTCGAGCGGCTCGGCGCCGACCTGGCCGTCGAGCGCGACATCCTGGCCGAGACGCTCAACCTCTACATGGGCATCGTCAGCCACCGCACGAACAAGGTCGTCAGCCGCCTGACGGTCATCAGCGTCGTGTTCCTGCCGCTCACGTTCGTGTGCGGCGTCTACGGGATGAACTTCCCGGAGATCCCCGAACTGCAGTGGCGCTACAGCTACCCGGTGTTCTGGGTCGGCGTCGTCGTCACCACCACCGGCCTGCTGGCGTACATGAAGCGGCGGAAGTGGTGGTAGGGGAGGGGGCGGCGTTGAATGACCAATGACCAAGTCCCAATGATCAACAAATGACCAATGCTCTAATGACCAATGTAGACAAGGGCGGGGCGCGGGCTATGTAAAGCCGATGTCATCGGGCTCTTATCGCGGATGCCATCCGCGGCTTAACACGGGTAGCGTCTCCCCGCACCACCGGTCATTGGTCATTGGTCATTTGAGTTTCGTCATTGATGGTCATTGGGGCTTGGTCATTCGTCATTCGAGTCCCGGCCGTGAACCGCACGTCCGTCCGCGTCACGCGCCGCCGCCGCCGCCGGCCGCGAGTAGCTGGCGGATCGCGCCGAGGTGGTAGGCGGTGTGCGCGGCGCTGGACAGCGCGCCTGCGCTGCTGACGTCGTCCCACTCCCGGCGTGCCGCCACCGCCCGCCGCCACGTCTCGGCGGCGGCGCTCAGGCGGGCGACGAGGTCGCGCCAGCCGGCGTCTTCGACGCTCGTGCGCGTCCAACTCGCCTCCCAGTCGGCCGTCGCCCACGGGTTGGCCTCGCCGGCCGACCAGCGGTTGAGCAGGTCGATGCCGTAGAGGACGTGGTCGACGTGCGACGCGATCGTCGTCCGCCCCGGCATCGGGCGGGCCGACGCGGTCGCGTCGTCGATCGACGCGAGCTGCCGCAGCAGGCCGGGGTCGCCCGGGTCGAGCAGGTACGCGGTCTGCCCGGGCGGGCCGTCGAAGATCTCCGTGAGGATCGTCTGCAGCGCGCGGTGGAAGACCGATTGCGTGTCGGGCATAAGGTCGCCTCCTTTTTCGCGATCATACCGAAGCAGGTCATCGCCTCACCCTTTCGCCGCTGCAGCCGCCGGGGAGTGAAGGCGGCGGGGCCTCGCACGAGGACCGGAGGTGACGTTGGCCCGCCTCCGTTTCTCTCTGGCTTTGAGGACACGCGCCCCGTCATCCCGAGCGCAGCGAGGGATCTCGGGTCCACGGCAACCGCTCGACACCCGAGATCCCTCGGCGTACCTCGGGATGACGACTGCCGGTGGGATACGTGTGATAGGGCTTATAAGGTGGGGAGGAAGCGGGGCACACCGAGCCGCGCGTTTCGCCGTCTCTAAATTCTTCTCCCCGAGACGCGATAGAGCGAGCCGAGCGTTTCGCAGTTCCACGTCTTCCCCCTCACCCCCGCCCTCTCCCCCGAGGGGGAGAGGGAGGACGGTGCGCGGCCGTTCCGCGCGGTGCGGATGCTCCACGCGCGCGTCGCGCCGAACTAAACACCCGCCGCCCGGTCGATTACACTCGGCCGCATGGCCGAAGACGCACCGCAGAAGTCCTGGCAGTCCCGCATCGCCGAGTCCACCGACGCGATCGCGCAGTCGTTCGTCGAGTCGATTAGCTACGACCGCCGGCTCTACAAGCACGACGTGGCCGGGTCGATCGCCCACGCGACGATGCTGGAAAAGGTCGGCCTCATCACCGGCTTCGAGCGCGAGGCGATCGAGGTCGGCCTGCGCTCGATCGAGAAGGACATCGAGGCCGGCCACTTCGTCTTTGACGAGGCGATGGAAGACATCCACATGGTCGTCGAGGCGGAGCTGATCAAGCGGATCGGCGAGCCGGGGCGGAAGCTGCACACGGGGCGCAGCCGGAACGATCAGGTGGCGCTGGACCTGCGCCTGTGGTTAGGTGATTCGGCTCGCGTGATCGAGAAGGTGATCGAAGTGCTGTGCCGGTCATTTGTCGGGCTTGCCGAGCGGAGCCGCGACGTCGTCATGCCGTCGTTTACTCACCTTCAAAGCGCCATCACCCATCGCGCAGGGGCGCAGAGGCTTGGGCTTGGGCCGCGTTCGGCGGGATCGACAGCGTTCTTTACTCAGTTTATTGGTGGAGAGTCCCCCCTTGGAAGCGGTGCGATTGCCGGTACCTCGCTTCAGTTGGATCCCGAATTTTCTGTTGAACAACTGCGGGGGACGGTGACGCGGATAGACGGCTCCGTTCACGAACATCAATATTTCAATGCTGGTCCGTCGAACGAGATCTACCACACTGCGACGCGAGATGAAGCGTGCCGCTTTACCTTTCACTTGGCCATGATCTCCCAGCACCTCTCCCGCTGGGCCGAGCAGTGGATCATCTACATGACCACCGAGTTCGGGTTCATCAAGATCGCCGACCGGTACACGACCAGCAGTTCGATGATGCCGCAGAAGCGCAGCTTGGACATGCTCGAACTCATCCGCGGCCGGTGCGGCAACGTCTACGGCGACCTCTTCGCCCTCGCGACGATCCTCAAGGGCCTGCCGATCGGCTACAACCGCGATTTGCAGGAGGACAAGCGCATCGTCTTCCGCGCTACGACACCGTCAGCAGTTGCCTCACGATGGCCGCCGCCATCGTCAACAGCGCCAGCTATGACAAGGACCGCATCGAGCCCACGCTCGACCGCGGCTTCCTCGACGCCACCTCGCTGGCCGAATACCTCGTCACGAAAAGCGTCCCGTTCCGCGCGGCCCATCACGTCGTCGGCACGCTCGTCGCCCGCTGCGAGAAGGAAGGCAACCACGCCCTGGCACGCTCAGCGTCGACGCCTTTAACGAGGTCCTGGCCACGAAGAGCGACGTCCGCCTCGACGACGGCGTCTACGAGTGCCTCGGCGCGCAACGTCGTCAAGCCGCTTACCAAAGCGCCACGCCGCCGGCAGCCGACCCTTTGAAGACCAACTGGCCGCGTGGAAAGAGCGGCTGGGCATCTGATCGCGATGCGGACCGGTGCCGGCTCGCGGGGCCAAGCCCGTCGGCCACCCGATGCGCAGAAGGGCATCAAATGAGCGCGATCGTTGGCATCGGGCATAAGTCCATCACGATGACGAACGGTTCATGGGAAGCCGTGGTCGACAACGTTCTGGTCGTGGCGCGTGGAAAAGGCTCAAACGATCGCGCATCGCCGTGCGAGTACGTCGCACGGCTGGAGCGTGACAAGCGAGGCCTCTTCCCCGGGTACTGCCCGGGTACGAGACGCTGTTTCCGACCGCCGAGGAACGTGCCTTCTGGACCCTCTGCCTCCGCGACGCCGCGCGTGGCTCTACACCAGGAAGCTTCGAACTCTGTGTGGGGCGGCTCACCCGCGCTCGCGGTCTTCCACCTGTACTGGTGTGCCGAACTTCTGGTCGACCTGCTGAGGGCGAGAGGGGCCGACGTTCCCATCCTCGACGAGGATACCGTGCTCCGGCAGCAGGCGCGAGGACGCGGCGTCCGAAGCGTACCGCCTGAAACACGAGGCATGGAAACGGACGCAGGTGCGACTCGACAACCCACCGCCGGAGTGATGCCGTCCGAGGACACGTAGGCGGAACGGCGATCGTCCTACCAGCTCCACCGTGCTCGCCGTGCGCTCCGTGGTCCCATCTCCTGCGAACACAACCCAAGCGCCCCACCATCACGACCGCGCACGTCCGGTGCAATGTCTGGCGATCCGGCCGCGGCTGTCGACGCGGCTGTGGTGTTCACACCAAACCGCTAGCCCTCGCGGCTCACGCGCTCCCGGCGGGCGGCTTCGGCCTTGCTGGGTGAATCGGGCGGGGCGGCGCCGATCCTGACCGCGCCGTCGCGCTCGTAGTGTCCGATCATGACGCCCGTGCTCGACACGCGCGACCTCGTCAGCTTGTACGCGCGCGGCGCCGAGCCGTCGGCGAACAGCTTCTTGCCGCCGCCGAGAACCACCGGGACGGTGAAGAGGGTCATCGCGTCGACGAGGTCGTCGGCCAGCAGCGCGCGGACGAGTTCGGAGCTACCCTGGGTGACAAGGTCGGGGCCGTCCTCGTCCCGCAGGCGCTGGATGTCGGCGATGCCGCGCAGGAGCACCGAGCCCTGCCAGCTCGTGTCGACCGCGCCCGAGCGCGAGACCGCGTACTTCCTGATCTGGTTGAACAGCTTCGCGATGCCGCCGTTGGGAGCGCTTTGGTCGTAGTACGGCCAATACGCCGCGAAGATCTCGTAGGTCTTGCGGCCGAGCAGGAGGTCGAATGGTTCGCCGAAGAGGCGGTCGAGTTCCTCGCCGAACGCCTGGTCGAAGTAGGGCCACACCCAGCCGCCGAACTCGAACCCCTTGGTCGGGTCCTCGGCCGGTCCGCCGGGCGCCTGCACGACGCCGTCCATGGAGATCATGGCGCCGACGATGATTTTCCGCATCGGTCACGCTCCGTGAGGCGGTCGGGCACAGGCCGAATAACGGATGCCGTTGAGCGGCCGCGGCGGCGCACGCGCAACGCTCGACCGCAAGTCAAGTCTACCGTCGCCGCGGTCCGTGCCAGCGGCTCGTTATCCCGCTACTCGGGATGGTACTCATACCGTGCGTATCGACTCGCGTAGAAGTCATCCAGCGACGCCCGCGCCTCCAGCATCACCGACCACACCTCGTATCCATCGACGAGTGGGTCCCCGTCCTGCTCGTAGCTCTCACGCGCAGGATGCGCCTCGAAGTTGTTCGCACGCGCGTACTGCTCTGACTCCTGCTCGGCCTTTGCGAACGCTTCGTCGAAGGAACTGGCCGTAAACACCACGACGCGCTCCTCGAAGATGTTTGTCCCGTCAGACTTCGTGCGGCAGAGGTACAGAGATTGGACCGCAAACCATGGCATGGCGGGATAACGGATGCCGTTCAGCGGCCGGGGCCGCACCCCAGCAGCTTACGGATGGAGGCGACTATACCGGCGGCCCCGGTCCGCTGCGGCGGCTGGTCATGCCCCGCCGGGCCGGACGTGCCGCCGCCATCGGCCCGCGCCGCGATCACGAGCGAGTAGATCGTCCGCCGGCCGCGCCGCTCGTGATGCGACGCGACGTACCGCGCCGCCGCCGCCTGCGAACGACCGGCGAACGAGGCGGCGTCCTCCCCGCGACGCGGCTCGCAGCACCAGTTGTCGTGCGTGTACCGATACCCGCCGCCGCCCAGCGCCGCCTCCAGCACGTCGCCGCCCAGGACGGCCACGGGCCTGCCGGCGAGTGACGCGACGAGCGCGAGCGCGTCGGCGCGGGGCCAGCAGTGGCTGCGGTCGGACCCGCCCGCGTCGAGCTCCGCCCACGGCACCATCGTCGCGGCGAACCGTGCGTCGACGTGTTCCGCGAACGTGGGGTCGTCGAAAGTGGGCATCACCGGAAGGCCGATCAGCGGCCGGCGCACACGCCAAGCAACGGACTACAAGTTACCGTCCCCGCCGGTCCGCTTGGGTTATGTGGCCGGCCGCTCCCGCCGCAGACGCTCCACTCCGGCAATAAGACGCTCAGATTGCCGAACGGGCCATCGAAGGGATAGCAGTTCCTTCCGCACCAACCGATGACGCCGACGGACCCAACGCGGATCGGCGGGCAAGAACAGCTTCACACCGCGGGGAGGCTCATATAGGTCCCATGCCGCGAGCGGGACCTCCTCGCGCTCTCGCGCCATCTGCAGGGCCTCTGCCAAGCCCTTAAAGCCCGACCAGTGCACATCCTTCCAATCCGTCCCACAACGCACCAGCGCGAAGCTTTGCGTCTGGCGACCCACGTAGTGTACGAGCGCCATCCGCCGATCGCTCACATACGCGAGGCTGAGCCGTCGGGGCGAGTACCAGCGCGCCGGCGGCACTTGAATCAACGCGACTCCCTCTGAGGCCACATAACGTGAGGCCGATCAGTGGCCGAGCCGGCGCCGGGCCGGTTCTGGAACCACGAGAAGCGTACCCGCCGGCTCGGTCCACTGCATCGGAAACTATGTAAGGCGGGCTCCTCGGACGTTACGGTCTTTCACGAGGTCACCCGCGCGAGGAGGCCGGGGCCTCAATCGGTGGAAGCGACCTGCAACGACACGAGGAGACCCGCCATGAGCGATGAGTACTTCGACGACGACGCCCGCCGCAATCGCGATCCTGGCCTGGACCTGGGCAAGTTCAAGAGCGTGGCCTGCCGCTACGACCCGGCGAGCGGCGCGCACGCGTTCGAGACGATCGCGGCCATGGCCACCGTGCACGACCTGCTGGTCGACGCGGCGCTGGCCATGCTGGTGATCCGGGCGTGCGGCGTGTGCGGCTGGATCAGCGACCTGGCCGAGTCGCTGTCGGTCGAGGTGCGTGTCGCCAACGTGCTGGGCGAGGCCTGGAAGTGGCGGCGCGTGAGCGCAAGACCGACCGCGACGACGCTGAAGCTGAAGCTCGCCGCAGGCGGCGTAGCTCCCGACCGTGCACGTGCCGCGGCGGGCCGTGCGCCAGCACCGCTCGCTGATCCGCCACCGCCACGCGGCAATCGACCGGCGGACGGGGATCAAGAACACGATCCGCAGCCTGCTGGACGCTGCAGGGGCTGTCGATGCCGGGCCGGTCGCGCGAGGTGGACAGGCGTCGCTCGACGAACTGAGGCGGCTGGCCCGCCCGCTGGCGGCGTGCAGGGCCGACGACCTGTGGCGCGGGCAGCTCGACCTCGAGCGGCGCGCAGAGCGCGGTGGCGGCGTTGATCAAGCAGGCGGACCGCAAGCTCGACGCGCTCGGCGGCGGCAAACGAGCGGGTCGCGGCGGCTGCGGACGATCCCGCAGGTCGGCAGCCGCCTGGCCGAGCTGGTCGTCGCGACGCTCGACGACGCGCGGCGGTTCAAGAAACGCCGTCGCAGGTCGCTACGCCGGGCTGGTACCCAGGCAGTACCAGAGCGGGCAGATGAACCGCCTCGGGCGGATCACCGGCCAGGGGCCAGGGGCTCCTGCGGCGGGTGCTGGTGCAGGTCGCGTGGGGGATGCAGCGAAGAACCGAGACGCGCGGCCACGCGGTGTTCGAGCGGCTCTGCCGGGCAGCGGACGCGGCGCACAAGCAGGCGGCGGTCGCGCTGGCGCGCAAGATCCTGGTCTGGTGCTGGGCGGCTGCTGCGACGGCACGACCTGGGACGACGCCCGCAGCCGGTCCCCGGCGGCGGCGGCCAGGCCGCGACGACGGCGGCGACGACGAGCCAACGAGTCAGCGAGTGATCGAGCGATGAACCCGACGCGGCGGCGCAGTTCGCGAGCGAGACGAGAGGCGAGCACCCGACCGAGCTCGCATAACCCGCGGGGGCCGGCCTTGCCGGGCCGTGACCCCGTCATTTAAGATGAGCCAACCGGTGCCTTGTAAAGTTGAATGAGGCCGGGCGCGTTTGCCACGGGCGGCCGGCGTGACCTCGGATGGTGGTCTGACCCTCACCCGCGCGGACGGCGAAGCAGCAGACGGTTTATCGCTTGACGAGGAGGGCCTTCATAGTGGCGGGTTATCTGCCCGCCTGCGAGCCCAGGCGACCGCCGACCCTCGGCCAAAGAGGAGAATCGCAACGGCATACATGGCGCGACGCAAAGGATGAAACAGAGCGCAGCGCGGCCCCACCAGTCGTGGATTGAACGATCTCGTCCGGCCTGCTCTGGTGACACGTCCGGGCGGCGCGGCGGCGGCGGCGACACCCGCCGGGGGCGACGTGAAGAGCACGCCATCCGAAGTAAGAACGCCGAGAGCCAGACGAATCCCAACAGCGTCAGCGAGATCGAGACTGGGCCGACAACGCTCATGGGCAGATAACGGATCAACATTCACTGGCCGGGGCCGACGACCAGCACTCGAATCACGAGGACCGTTCTGGCCCCGGTCCAGTGCAGTGTTTGGTTATCCCGCATCCGCCGGCCGGAGCAAGAAGAAATCGAAACCGCGACGCGGCATGATGTCGCTCTGCTGACGACACCGGCTGCAGCGAGTTCAAATCATCGTCCGTCACAGCGTGGGCAGTCCTGACCAGATGAAGCGTTTCCCCGTCATGCTCAATAGTCAGACTCGACGACGTCGTATCCTCCCAGCAATGACCTGCACGCGGGCGAATAACGACGAGCGTTCGGCCGTCAGTAATGCGCGGGGTACCACATGCGGGATAGCCTTGATTCTCCCGCACGCGGGCGCAGGATAACGCCGCGGCGTCGCAGGAAACCCTCGCCGCGCGCAGTGCGGTCGTGAGTTGATTTCAGTCGGTTCCCGCCCACGGGGCGATCGGACGTTAACCTGCGCCGCCGGCGAGCGCCATGATATTCGGCGCTTCCAGGGCCGACGCGGCCAGACGGCGGCCGTCGGCCGGCGCCGCGTAAACCGTTGCGGCGCGCGCGGCCGGCCCCGCGTCCGAAATAACGCCGCCGGACCGGCGCAGGATGTGTCCCGGCGCGGTGGAGAAGACGGGACATCGATGACGATCCCGCGTCCTCGGGAACGGGAACCAGCGACGTCCCTTGTCCGCTTTCGGCCGCCGCGGTCGCTCCGGCGGCGGGCGTATCGCCCACAGCACGCGGATTTCCAGCTTCCCCATCCGCTTCGAGCCGACGCGGCTCCAAGGCCATGTTGTGCCTCGGCGTAGTGCCGCGCGAGGGCCGGACCAGTCGAGCAGTTCGCCGAGGCGGCTCCACGCGGTTGCGCGCTCGATCCGCTGGCGGCGGTTGAGGAACGCGAAGCGGAACAGGTGGTCGGCGAGCTGCTCGGCCGCGTCGTCGAAGCTGCGGTAGCGGCGGTCGAGCACGAGGATCCTGGTCCTCGTTGCGCCCGGCCCTTGAGCTTCTCGGCGTGGCTGTTCACCGTGCGCCCGGGCCGCCTCCGTCCGTCGTGACCGACGGATGATGTTGCTGCGGTGCATTCCATCGGCGTGTAGCCCGGCTCGTAGTAGCTCGGGAACACGCCCGTAGCTGACCACCCGCGGACGAACTGCTCGTAGTCGAGGCTGATCGTGGGGCTGGTGGCGGTGACGAACTCGGGGTGGAAGACCATCTTCACCCAGGTCGTCGGCGCTTGTTGGCGAGCCAGCGGTGGCGCGGGTGGCGCACGGATTGGGTCGCTGGCGTCGTCGATCAAATCGTGCGTGACCAGCGGCTGCTTCCACGTCCGCCACGCGTGGATCGCCCGCTTCATCCGCACCTGCGCGTCGTCGGGCAGCAGCTCGGCGTAGGTGGGCAGGCGGCCGGTGGCGGCGGCGTGGAACAGGCGGGGCCCATCTGGTCCTGCAGCTCCTTGCTCGTGGCGCGCAGGTCCTCGAACATCGTGTGGTTGCGCAGCACGTCGACGTTCACGTGCCGCGTCGGGGCGGTGATGATGAACGCGATGACCGTCGGCGGGTTGTCGGTCCCCTTGAGCCGCTGGTTGAGCCGCCACAGCGACTCGATGAACATGTCCATCCTTGTTGCGGTACTCGTAGCGCCCGCTCGTGAAGAGGTAGATCGTGTTGTCGAGGTCGAACGTGTAGCTCGGGAAGAAGTGCCCCATCACGAACTCGTGGATGCGCTCCTTGCCCATCGCGAGTGTAGCGATTGGAACTCGTGGGGCGCGGCGAACCGCTGGATGTTCAGCCCGTTGGGCAGGATCGCCTCAGGCTTGCGTGGCGCCAGCTTCTCCGCCTCGTAGCTCGTGACCTCGCTGACCGTAGCCGTACGGTCGACGCGTCTGCCCGCCGCCCGCTCGATCGCGAAGCGCGGGTAGATGTTGTAGTGCCGCGCCCGCTCGTCGAGGTCGAGGAACGGCAGGTGGTCGTAGAAGTGCGGGTTGTCGCTGGCGAGGTAGCGGCCGAGCAGCGTGGCCGTTGCGGTAGCCGGCAGGCGCAGGTACGTCGGCGGCACGGCGACGCCGCCCATCCACTCGTGGAAGTGGGCGAGGACGGTGCGGTCCTTGACGACCTCGGTGAACACGCGGAAGAACTCGGCGACGGCGAAGCCAACGCGACGACCTCGTTCACCTCGCCGTCGCGGTCGTCGGTGGCGATGCCGTGGTCTCGCAGAGCAGGTACTTGTCGTGCCCGAGCGACCCGAAGCGCGTGCGGTAGTCGATCAGGATCGTGCGGGCGGCCGGGGATGAGCCAGCGGCCGAAGTGGACGAGGGTGAGGCCGGCGTCCTTCCAGGCGGCCGATCGCGTCGCGGATCGCGTAGGTCGATGTTCCTCGAACTCCACCGGCGGTGGCCGGGTTGTACAGGCCGATGAGGCAGTAGCGGTCGCCACGTCTCGAGCATCGACCCGGCCTTGGTCTTGAGCACCGTGTAGATGCCGCCGAGCTGCCCGGCACACTTCCCACGCCACCTCGAACAGCAGCGGCGGCTGGGGCGAGGACGACGGGCGCGGGCGGCTCGACCGGCTGGGCCGGCTGCGGCGACGCCGGCTCCGGCGCGACGCAGGCCGGCGCGCGGGCACTTCGCCGCCGGCTGCGACCGCGATTCTTGTGCGGCGGGCGCGGGCGCGGCGGCGGGCTGCGTGCGGGCGACGGGTTGAGCGGCCGGGAGGGCGACGCCTGCGCGGCGACGGAGCCGGGCGCGACGCGGGCAGGGCGTCGGCGTCGCGGCGGGCGGCGGGCGGCGGGGCGGGGGTGGCGGTCGTCGGCGGGGGCGAGCCCCACGGGCGGTGCGACGAGCCGGGTGCGGTCGAACCTTGTCCGCCGCGCTCCACGCCCGCGGCCGAACGCGCCGGCGGTAACGCTGGCCTTTGTGCCGTCGGCCGCGCGAGCGCCGCCGACGCCACGTACGGTGCCGGCGGTACGTACTGACGCCCGGCGACACGCACGCGTACGGCGCGCTTGACACGTGCCGCGCCGCCGCCGCCGGCTGTGCAGGAGCGGGCGGGCGGCGATTGATCCTGCTCCGACCGCGCGCCCGGCGACCGGCCTGCGCGACCGCCGGCGGCTGCGGCTTGCGGCTGCGGCGAACCGGATGCCTGCGCGGCGGCCGCGGGCAGTGACTGCGGCTGCGGCGGCGCGGACGACGGCGCGGACGCCGATGACTGCGGCTGAGCTGCCGCGGACGCCATTGACTGCGGCTGCGCTGCCGCGATCGGCTGGCGCGACACCGCCGGCCGCGCGACCACCGCCGACTGCGCTGGTGCGGGCGCTTGATCTCGCCGGCGGTTGCGTAGCGGGCGCACGGACGTCGACGCCGGAACCTGCGCTTTTGCTCCGGAGCGGCTCGACGAGTTCGCCATCAACGATTGAGCGGGCGAAGACTGCCGTGGTGGGATGCCGCGAACTGCGAAGACGTCGCCGGCGACTTCGCCGATCGCGCGGCCGTCACCGCGGATGCCTGGGGTTGCGACTGCGACACCTGCGCCCGGCGGCACCTGCAGCTGCGGCGGCTGCGACTTCGCGACGGAACGGCACCCGCCGCGCTGACCACCGCCGCCCGTCGCGGCCGGCCCACCTCCGCCCGTCGCGGCCGAGCTGCCTCCACCCGTCGCGGCCGAACTGGTCGCGTTGGCGCGCCCGTCGACGTGACCGTCGCGGCCGGCGGCGTTGCGCGCGTCGCGCGACGGTCAGGAGCCTTCCCCTTCGACAGGGATTTCGAGCCGGCGGCCGTCGCGCGGCGGCGAGGTGGCGGCCGGCGCAGGGGACTGGCCGCGAATCGCGGCGGCGGCCACGGCCGCGTCGGCGACGGCGGCGGGCTTCGGGGTTGGCGTCGCCGCCGGCTTGTTGGCGGCGGTCGTCGTCGTCGATTTCGGCCCCGATCCCGTCGCCGCCCGCTTGCCGCCGTCCCCCTGCGCACCCGACCCGCTCTTACCTCGCTTGGCCATGGCGGCATTATCATCACGACGCCCGCCGCGTGGCAATCCGCGAAGGGCGACGAAAACGATCGCCGCGCGGATTGGTCGTGGAGGCGCGCGGCCGATCATGTCATTGAACTGGGATGTGAGCGCTCGTCGGCGCCCGCGCGCGGCGCGAAGGTGAGCCGTCCAACACGCCTCGGCGAAACCCGCGTCCGCGACAACAGCGTGGACGCCGCCTCGACCGATACGTAGGGTTAGAGGGCTCCGAGGTCGCTGACTGATTCCGTCGTCGCCGCAGGCACGAAGGGCTCGTCGTCCGTCGCGTGCGCGGCCGCTGGGGAGCTCGCTCACTCCGGCCCTTCTTCGCGCCCGAGCGCCACTCTGCGAGCGGCGGCCAAGCGGGTCGGCGTGCGCGGCGCGGAACGATGACATCTACGGGAACGGGAGCGCGAGAACCGCATGACAACGGCAGCAGCAACAACCGCAGGCGCCGACAAGCTTCCCGAGCCCGTCCCGCCCGCGCTCGCCCCCGCGCGTGAGGAGGACTACAACCGCACCGGCACCCACTTCCGCCTGCCCGTGCCGCGGCCGAAGGTGCGCGGGCTCGTGATCGACTTCCACTGCCACCTGCTCGCCAACCGCCACGCCCCCGCCTGGTTCGAGGCCGCCGAGCACTACGGGATCGACGCGTTCGTCACGATGACGCCGCTCGAGGAGGCGATGGTCCTGCAGCGGAACTGGCCGGGCCGGATCAACTTCATCGCCGTGCCCCGGTGGGGCCCGGACGCGGCGTGGATGTCGCCGACGCAGTTCCTCGACGACTGGCAGCGCGCATCGAGGCGTTCTACAACCTCAGCCGGATGGTGAAGTTCCACATGGCCCCCGGCACGATGGCGATGCGACGCGCGACTCGACTCGCCGGCAACACCCGACCGATCTTCCGCGAGATCGTCGCGCGCAGATGGCGATCATGACCCACGTCCGGCGACCCGACACGTGGTACCACGGCAAGTACGCCACCGACGTCGCCAAGTACGGCACGCGCGACGAGCACTACGGATGTGGGAGAACGTCCTGTCGGAGCACGCCCACGTCCCGTGGGTCGGCGGCGCACATGGGGGGCAACCCGGAGGACCTCGGCCGCCTCCAGGGCCTGCTCGACCGCAACGACAACCTCGTGCTCGACTGCGGCGCTTACGCGATGGAGTGGTGCGAAGGTCAGCGCCGCCGCGACGCGGCCCGCGAGTTCTTCGTCCACCAATCAGGACCGCATCCTCTTCGGGTCCGACCAGGTCAGCGGCAACGACCGCGGCTTCGACTTCCTCGCCAGCCGCTTCTGGGCCCACCGCAAGCTGTGGGAGACCGCCTACGTCGGCCCCAGCCCGATCCTCGACCCCGACGTGCCGGACGATCAACAGCCCACGCTCCGCGGCCTGGCGCTGCCCGACGAGGTGCTGCAAGCTTTACGACAACGCCGCCCGCTTCATGTCCCGCATCGGCATGACCTTCCCCGGCCGCACCGAAACCGCCGCCGCGGCGCGGGGGATCGGCGGCAGGGCAACCTCGGTCAACCTACCTCGCAAGGTTGCGCCACGCGCGAAGGATCATCGCGGCCGCGTTGGAATACGGTTGGCGTTTTTGGTTCCGCCGTTTCGCACCCGCCGCTACCTTCCGCGGGTGGGAACCAGACGGACGAGGAAAGCGAAAAACCGCCGCCTCCGCGTACATCAGCGTGCTGGCGGCGGCGGTCTACCTGCTCCTGATCGGGGCCGTGAGCAGCGGGTGGGATGCGTGGACCGACGCTGTCGTCTCGACCTACGGCCGCGACGCGACGGCCCGCATCGTCGGCACCGAGCCTTGCGTTGACCGGCGTGCCACGTAAGGGCCGGCGACGCGGCGGCCTCCTCCGTTACACCTATTCATCTCGCGGCAAGACCGTCGACGAAACGCGAGCGCGTCTCGCGTACCGTCTACGAGCGTGGCCGGGAAGGCGAGGAGATCAACGCCCGCGTCCTGCGGTTCGGCCCGTTCTTCATGAGCACGATCGACGGGCACCGGCGGTCGATCCGCCGGTGGGCGATCACGGCCGTCGTCGTGATAATGTGCCTGCCGAAGGTCCGCGCCGTTCGTCGACTGGTGCGACCGGCGGCGGTCCGGGCGAGCGTTCGGCAAACGAGCCCGTAACGAATAACCGCCCCGGCGCGGATACGCCCCGGGGCGGTCGTGTTCTGGCCGGAATGGACCGGGCGGCCTTAGTCGGCCAGCCGCAGGGGATCGAGTAGATCTTGCCGTCCTTCACCATCTCGAGCTGGGTGATCTGGTTCCGCTGGCGCTTGTTGTCGGTGGGGAAGCTGTTGCCGGCGTCGTCGTAGAGCATCTGGAAGTTGAGCGTCTTGACGCGGCTGCCCTTGGCCTCGATCAGCGGCACGGCGCGGGCGATAGGTGCGGTTGGCCCAGATCTCCACGTTCGTCCAATCCTCGTCGCTGGCGTTCCACACCTCCAGGACGTCCACGCCGTACCCGACCTGCGCCCCGCCCGACGGCCACGCCGCCCGCGGGCAGGTCGGCGTTGATCGGGTGCCGCTTGGCGGCGTCGGCGGCGAACTGCGCGCTCGTGCGGCGCGGGTTCTTGTCCGAGTTCGGCAGCAGCGACGGCCGGCCCGCGCAGCCGACCGCCATCACCCCGCCCCAGACCGCGCGCGGCCCACGACCCACTTCATCCGCAACTGAATCCGACGCATACGACGCTCCTTTGAGGTTTCGATGTTCGACGCACCGCCCATCCCGGCAACGGCAGCCGATGACTGGCGGGTGCTTCGAATCGTTATCGGACGGCGTCGCCGCCGCGCCGGCCAATTTTCTGAGCGGAGGGCACGGTCTACGCTTTTCAGGTGTGCGGCTGAGGTGCGTCTTCGTCCCCTCTCCCCGTACTCCGGGGAGACGGTTAAGGTGAGGGGCTGAATCGAAGGATGAAGGCGGAAGGAGGAAGGATGATGCAGAACCGTAGCGCGTTACTCTTCCGTCCTTCGGCCTTCATCCTTCGTCCTTGGCTTCCGCCCCTCACCCCGCCCTCTCCCCCGAGTACGGGGGAGAGGGAGTAAGCAGTTCGCCCTCCGTTTATCACCGGCGTTCCGCGTCAACGCGCAATAAACCGCCGCCGCCGCGGTAGAGCGGTTGGTGGAAGCGCATTCGGAGGACCATGCCGCAGCCGTTCCACGCCCGCGCGCCGCCTGGCGTTCATCCCGCGGATACTCTGCGCGGCGTTGTCGGTGCTCTTCCCGGCCATCGCCGGTGCGGCGGATCACCCGCCACCTGACCATTCGACGAAGACGCTGGTGCTTGCGCTTGAGGCCGGGCAACCCGCGGAACTCCGAGGGGGACTTCGTCCGCCTCAAGCACGGCCGCGTGTTGTTCGTCTACACGCATTTCACCGGCGGCACCGGGGGATCACGCCGCGGCGCCTCGCGTCGCGCGTGTCGGCCGACGGCGGGCGCGTGGTCGGACGCCGACGAGGTCGTCGTGCCGCGCGAGGGGGGCATGAACGTCATGAGCGTCTCGCTGCTGCGCTGCTCCGCGGCGGGGCGGTCGCGGCGTTCTACCTCGTGAAGAATTCCGAGGCCGACTGCCGCACCTACATGCGCTCTCGACCGACGAGGCCAGGACGTGGGGCGCGGCGACGCTCTGCATGCCGGACGCCGGCTACTTCGTCGTGAACAGCGACCGCGCGGTGCAGCTTTCGAGCGGCCGCATCGTCCTGCCCGCCGCCCAGCACGACCGGGCGAAGGACCCCGCCCGGCTTCCACCGCGGCGTCGCGACGTGCTTCTACTCCGACGACGACGGCAAAACGTGGCGGCGGGGCAAGTCCTCGCTCGAAGCATACCGGAAAGCCGCTCGGGCTTCGGAGCCGCTCGTGGTGGAACTGAAAGACAAGCGGCTCATGATGCTCGCCCGCACCGACCAAGGCTCGCAGTTCCGCTCCTACTCCGACGACGGCGGCGACACCTGGTCCGACGCGGTCGCCACCGACATCGTCTCGCCCCTCTCCCCGCCTCGCTCGAACGCCTCCCCTCCACGGGCGACCTGCTGATGATCTGGAACGACCACACCGCGATCGACGCCAAGCGCGAGGGCCGCCGCACGCCGCTGACGGCCGATCTCTCGCGACGAGGAGCAAGACGTGGGAGCGCCGCCGCACGCTCTACGACGACCCGCAAGGCTGGTACTGCTACACCGCCATCGACTTCGTCGACGGCCGCGTGCTCCTCGGCCACTGCGCGGGCGGCAGGCGAAAGGTTCGTCCGGATTGGCGACGACGTTCGTCACCGTCTTCGACGAGGCGGCGGCTGTACCGCGAGTGACGACGCCGGCGCGGGATTCCTCATCGCGCCGTTCCCGTCAACCTGCGCGCGGCGGAGGATCCCCCACAGGTCTCGCGTCCCGCGTAGAGATCTGACAGGCGCACGTGTGTGGGTCGCTCTGGTTGACCGACGTCGGACGCGTCGCGCGATCTTCGCCGCTGGGCGTTCTCGCGTTCACTTCTCGCTTGCCCCACGTTCACCCCGTCTTATACTGGCGATCGATTCGTCGGCAGCCGCGGCTGGAAACAGTGTCGCGTGGCTCGTCCGCGAGCCCTGTCGCGCCCACTTCCGTTTCCCGCCGTGACCAGAACCGCTCACCCGGCCGTGAGCCTCGCACCCGCTCACCCCGCGTCCCGCGGCGGCGCCAGCCCGCCGTCGGCGGCTGTGACGACGATGACGACGCCGGCGGCTTCTCTTCTGGCGGAGGGGGCACACGGCGATCCGTCTCTCTCTCACCAGCGCGGCGAGGGTTTGCCACATGCCGAGTTACTCCACCGGGGACATCCGAAACGTTCTGCTCGTCGGCCACGGCGGGGTGCGGGAAGACCTCGCTCGCCGACGCGATGCTGTTCGCCGCCGGCACCGTCAACCGCAAGGGCTCGGTCGCCGACGGCACGAGCCTTCGGCGACTTCGAGAAGGAGGAGAAGGAACACGGCCACTCGATCTGCTCCAAGATCCTGCACGTCGACCACCTCGGCAAGCCATCAACCTCATCGACACGCCCGGCACGCCCGACCTCATCGGCCAGGCGATCGCCTGCCGGCGGTCGAGACGGTCGCGGTGGTGATCAACGCGCAGAGCGGCGTGGAGGTCGTCAGCCGCCGGATGATGGAGTACGCGAAGGACCGCAACCTGCCGCGCGCGGTCGTCATCAACAAGTGCGACCTCGCCAGCACCGCCGACGGGTCGGCGACGCTGCGCGGCTCGCGCGCGGGTGCAGGAGGCGTTCGGCGGAGGAATGCCTGCCGGTGAACCTGCCGACGAGCGGGCACAAGGGGTGATCGACTGCCTGCTGAACAAGGAGGGCACGAGCGACATCGACGGCGTCAGCGTCGCCGCGGCGCGCGGCGATCCTCGACCAGGTCGTGGAGATCGACGAGAACCTGATGGAGAAGTACCTCGGCGGCGAGGAGCCGAACTACGAGGAGCGGCTGCACGACCCGTTCGAGCGCGATGGACGAGGCCCACCTCGTGCCGATCCTCTTCGCCGACGCCAAGAACGGCGCGGCATCCCCGAACTGCTGGAGTTCATCGCGCGGTGGTTCCGTCGCCGCTGGAAGAACCTGCGGCCGTTCCTCAGCTACCGCGGCGGCGACCGGCCGGGGCAGTCGCAGGAGGAGGTGCCGTTCTCGTACTGGAACGACCCGAAGAAGCCGCTGCTGGCGCACGTGTTCAAGGTGACGACCGACCCGTTCGTCGGGAAGCTGGCGATCTTCCGCGTCCACCAGGGGCGGCACCGGTCGAGCAGGTGTACATCGGCCACAACGAAGCCGATCAAGCTCGGGCACGTGTTCCAGCTCCAGGGCAAGGAGCACAAGGAGGTGAACGAGATCGTCGCCGGCGACATCGACGCCCGTGGCGAAGATCGAGGACGTCCACACGAACGCCGTCCTGCACGACGACCACGCGGCAAGCAGCGTGCACCTCCGCCCGCTCGTTCCCCACGCCGATGTTCGGCCTGGCGATCACGCCCAGGGCGCGCGGCGACGAGAAGATCAGCACCCAGCTCGCGAAGCTGGCCGAGGAGGACCCGACGTTCAAGTATCACACCGACCGCCAGACGCACGAGATGGTCATCCACGGCGTCGGCGAACTGCACCTGCGGCTCGTGCTGGAGAAGCTCGCCGCGCGCCGGCTGCACGTCGACACGCAAGCCGCCGAAGATCGCCTACCGCGAGACGATCCAACTGCCGGCCGACGGGCACCACCGCCACAAGAAGCAGACCGGCGGCGCTGAGCAGTTCGGCGAGGTGTTCCTCCGCGTCGAGCCGCTCGAGGACGGCCACGCCGCCCGCGAGGACAAGGGCGGTTCGGCCTGGAGATCGTCAACGAGATCTTCGGCGGCACGATCCCAGGGCAGTTCATCCCCGCGGTCGAGAAGGGGATCCACGACCTGATGGAGGCCGGGCCGATCGCCGGCTACCCGATCCAGGACATCCGCGTCGCGATCACCGACGGCAAGCACCACCCGGTCGACAGCAAGGAGGTCGCGTTCCGCACGGCCGGCAAGCTCGCGTTCAAGGACGCGGTGACCAGAGCCAGGCCGGTGCTGCTCGAGCCGATCGTGAACATGGAGGTGACCGTGCCCGAGGCGCACGTGGGCGATCACCGGCGACCTCTCCGGCAAGCGCGGCCGCATCCACGGCACCGACGTCCTGCCCGGCGGCGTCGCGCAGGTGAAGGCGCAGGCCCCGCTGTCGGAGGTCATGCAGTACCAGTCGCAACTCAAGAGCGTCACCGGCGGCCAGGGCAGCTTCGTGATGGAACTAAGCCACTACCAGCCGGTCCCGCCCAAGTGCAGCAACAGGTGGCGGCGGCGTACAAGCCGCGGGCGGAGGAGGAGTAGGGAGGGGAAATGACCAATGACCAAGCCTCAATGACCAACAAATGACCAATGACTCAATGACCAATATGGGGCGACAGTACCGCACGGTCTCCAACAAACGGTGGCATCGGCGGCTCCACGGCGGATGACCGCGGCCTTCCACGACATCGTGGGACCGCGCTCAATCGCTGTCCGCGTTGGTCATTAGGACATTGGTCATTTGTTGGTCATTGGGACTTGGTCATTTGAGTTTTTGATTGGTCACGGCAGTTGGTCTTTCGACTCGACCAGTGTTCATCCCCCTCGCCTCCTCCCGAATCCCCGACTTCTGGCTCGCGTCCTGCATGCTGTGTGCCTGCACCTTGTCGTCGAGCTTCAGCCCGCGGAGCTTCACGTTCTCTTCCGTCAGGTCGTCCTGCGGCTGGTAGCCGAGGAGTTCGCGGGCGTCGGAGATGTCGAGGCGGCTGAAGCGGTTGTCGCTCAGGCCGTGGAAGACGGCGAAGCGGATCTCGCCGGCGTCGATGCTGCGCTCGATGGCTGGTGCAGGTCGCGGCTTGCGACACGAACGCGTCGAGCATCCACAAGCCCTCCTCCTTGCGCGCTCCTCCGCGGCTGGAACGCGCTTCCGATGCGCGCCTGAATGGTCGACATCCTCCTGGGTCGCCATGTACCGGCCCAGCGCCTCGCCGAAGCATTTCGTCACGCCGTACAGGTCGCCCGGGTTGACCGGCTCGCTCGTCTTCACCTGCACGTCGGCGGGGTAGCCATGACGGCGTGGATGCTCGACGCGTAGACGAACCGCCGCACGCCCGCGGCCTTGGCGGCGACGAACATGTTGTACGCGCCCGACGATGTTCGCCTCGAGCAGCTCCGACCACGTCGCCGACGGGCTGGGGTTGGCCGCGAGGTGCACGACCGAGTCGATCCCCCGCAAAGCTCCTTCAACCGGTCGAGGTTCGACAGGTCGGCCACCACGACCTCGCCGTACGCGCGGATCGCATCGGCCTCTTCCGGCTTGCGCCATCAATCGCAGGTCGTACTTGCGATGAGCGTGCTCGGCGAAGTACGACCCGATGTTCCCGGCCGCTCCCGTGACCAGCACGCGGCGGCGACTGCCGGGCGGCGCGGGTCGGCGAGCGCGACGTCCTGTTCGGCGGTGAACGATTGCGGCATGGCAGCGGTCTCCGGTAAGGCGACCCCGCCAGACATACCCGCCATCATTCCACGGCGGAACGGGCAAACGCCGCGCGCCCCGCCGACGTCGACGCGGCGATGGTCTCCCCCGCGCGGCGTTCACACGAGCGGCAAGCTCAGTCCGCTCTGACTAAAGAACTTCAACCTGGTGCGGGAACCTCCCATTTAGCTGGCTCGCTTGCGAGCCCGGCCCGTGTAGTCGGGTGACGAGCTACCCGATTGTGCGCGACCTCGCTTCGGCGTCCCCTGCGCCCGTCCTCTCAATTGCACGCCCCGTCGCGGCTCGCAAACGAGCCGGTTGAAAGCCTATTCTAATATCCCGCAGCGGGCCCTTCGGGCCTACGGCGAAACGGGGGACGTGGGGTTGATCGGATTGGCACTAAAACGAGAACGGGATCGGCGGCGCTGACGTGCCCGTTCACCCCGGCCGGCCGGCGGCGAGGCGGGCGCGCGTGGTCGAACAGCGCGCGCACTCGAGTCGTTGCAGGCGGACGACGGCGGCGTGCCGCGGGGCGGCCGGGTCCTGGTAGACGTTCTCGACGAGGTCGACGAACGCCGCGCCCGTCCCACCCGCCGCGGACCACCCGGTCCATCGCCAGCAGGTCCGGCTCGAACTGCGGCTCGGCCGCCGCGAGCGCGGATCACGCCCAGCACCGGGTGCCGGCGGCAGCGGGCGTACCAGTACTTCGCGTTGGAGAAGTCGCCCTCGCGGCGGTGCATGATCGCGTGCCAGAAGCTGCCGGTCTCCGACGCGATGGCCTGCGAGATCGCGTGGGAACGATCGAGCGCGTCGTGCCACAGCCACAGCCCCGCCAGCATCGCGTCGGCCGCCTCGACGTCCCGCACCGGCACCGCCAGCAACTGCGCGGGCGTCACCCCGGCGAGCAGGCGCTCGGCGTCCGCCGGCCCGCGCGGCGGCGCGACCAGGTCGCAATACGCCTCGCCCGGGCGGGCCGTCAAAACGCCGACGCACTTTGATGACAATTCGTCGCCGGCCGGCGGGGTCGCCGCATCGAGGTTCGTCCGGTTCACGCGCGTCTCCGCAAAGTTCCGCTCTGGTGCCGGGGTTCTTCAGGTCGCTTATGGATTCGAGCAGGCGCAGCAGGTGAAGCCCTGTCTGGCACGGGTTTTACACGTCTTGTGTGGAAACGCTAACCGAAGGAGCCCGCCATGATTCGCCACACGTTCCCGCTGCTCGCCCTCGCCACCGTCCTCGTCGCCGGCTGCGGCCCCAACCGCAACACCACCGCCGCACAGCGCGCCGCGATCGAGGACGGCACCAACATCCCCGACACGCCGACCGAACTCGCGGCCTACGCGGGCAACGCCCGCTTCCCCGAGACGCAACCGGTGGGCGAACTCCGCGTCGCGGCCGTGATGAGCCGGGATAAGAAGTCGCTGAAGCTCTACAACTTCGGCACCGAGAACATCCGCGACACCCGCGTGTGGGTCAACGGGTCGTACGTGAAGCGCATCGGCGGCGTCGCCCCGCTGTCGAGCGTGACGATCAGCGCGAACGAACTATACAACGGCCTCGGCCACACCCTGGCCACCCGCGGCGAAGAGGTGTCGCGCGTGCAACTCCAGACGATGGACCGGCTTTACAACCTGATGGGGCCGGTCACCGAGTAGGTGCCGAAGTCGAGTCCAGCCTTGCGAGAACCGAAACCCCCGCTCGTCGCGAGCGGGGGTTTCGTCGTCGTCACGCTCGTCACGTCCTGCCCCGGGACCTATACCCGTTTCCACGAATCCCCGCGGAGGTCATCCCTTCACGACGCCTACTCCGCGCGGGTGGCGCCGGCGGCCGGCTTGGCGTCGAGCGGGCGCGCCCAGATGTTTCGGTAGCGGACGGCGTGGCCGTGGAACTGGAGCAGGATCGGCTCCTTCTCGCCGTGCCGCTTGTAGCCGCGGGCGGGTCCGCTCGTGTTGCCGTAGATCTCGGCCCGGTCCTGCACGAGCACGCCGTTGTGGAGGACGGTAACGTAGGCGGGCGTCACAACCTTGCCGTCCGCGTCGCGGCGGGGGGCGGTGAAGACGATATCGTACGTCTGCCAGCGGCCCGGCGGGAGGCTTGCGTTCACGAGCGGCGCGTGCTGGCCGTACACCGCACCGGCGATGCCGTCGGCGTAGGTCCGGTTGGCGTTGCCGAAGCTGTCGAGGATCTGCACCTCGTACTGGCCCATGAGCTTCACGCCGCTGTTGCCCTTGTCCTGCCCCTTGCCGGTGTCCCCCTCGGGGATCTGCCACTCGAGGTGAAGCTGCACGTCGCCGAACCGCTCCTTCGTCCGCACGTCCCCACCCGCCGCCACGAGCGCGCCGTCCTCCACCTCGAACGTCGCCGCGCCGCCCTCGCCCTTGCCCTGCCACTTCGACGCGTCCGCGCCGCCGAACAGCACGACGGCATCCGCCGGCGGCTTGGCCGGCTTCTCCGCCTTGCCGTCCGTCGCCGGCGTCACGACCGGCGGGTGCGGCTGCTCCTTGTCGTGCACCTTCCACTGCGTCTGCGGCGGCACGTACTCGGCGGCGGCCGCGGCCGCCGCGAACGTGGCGCCGCCGCCGCAGCAGGCGACGGCCAGCAGCCCCGCCGTGGCTAGGATCGTCTTCGTCGACTGTGTCGTCCGCCGCATGTCGGAGATCTCCGTTTGGTTAGTGCTTGTTCCGTCACGACCTTCGATTTGCACCTGACCGCCGGGAGCGGAAGCCCGTGGCTTGTCCGCGTCAGACCGAAGACTTCCGCCCGCGGCTATGAAGTGACGGGGGACTGTTTCCACAGCCTCCGATCACCGCTCCACCGTGCCGTCGTAGACCGAGTGCTCGAACGGCGCGTCCTTCGGCAGGACGTGCCGGAAGGCGCGGCCGGCCTCGGTCGGGTCGAGCAGCACGCGGAACCCGATCGTCTCCTGCCGGACGTCCGGGTGGTGCGTATACCCCCAATAGTCTTTCCGCGGCTCGAAGTTGCCCACCGGGCCGTCGCCGAAGTCGCCGCCCATCCATTTCGCGCCGAGGCCGCGCACGCGGTTGTTCCGCAGTCGTTCCTCGGGCAACACCAACTCGCCGACGTTCCCCCACATGCCGTACAACCCTTCCGGCGTGCGGCCGCCGGGGCGGGACTTTCCGGGTTCGGGTCGGTCGCGAGGCGGCTCGCGCGGGATCTCTACATCAGCGCGGCCCGAGTCAGTGGTCGGGTGCGCGACGGGAACTCGGGCCGGGTCGCGCTGCTCGCCCCACGGGTACGGCCGGTCCTTCCCGTAGGCCGCCACGAGCCACTCCCGCCGCGACGGAAGGCGGAACGTGCCGTGCTCCGGGTGCGACCTCGTCAGCCACTCGCAGAACCGCAGCGCCATCTCCGGGTTGACCAGCGCGACCGGGTAATCGTCCGTCCCCGGCGGCGGCACGTTCCCGCGCCATAACAGCGCCCGATTCTTGTACTGGTGCGACGGCGCACCGGTGTTCCCCGTGAACCGACCCGTCCGCGACTCCTCGGCGCGCTCGGCGTCGAGCGCCGCGGCCACCGGTTCGTCGCCCTTCTCCGCGCCAGTCGCATCTAGGTAACGGCGGTACATCGCGTTCGTCACCTCGGTTTCGAGGAGCAGGAAGTCGGGTTGGTCGAACCCGTACTCCCGGGGCGATACCAGCCGGAACGTCATCCCCATCGGCTCCACGGTCACGACCGATGCCGGCTTCGCGTCGACTGGAAGCGCGGGTGCGGTTGACGGCGGCGGCGGCGGCGGCGCCGGCCGGGAGCATCCCACCGCCAGCACGAGGAGGAACGCGTGGAGCAATTGCGGTGATTTCAAAACGCTCGACAAGCTACCCCTCCCGCGTGTCGCGATCGGCGCCGGTCTTGTCCGATCGGGATCTTGGTTCAGACACCGATGCGGCACCGACGCACCGACGAGTCGGCGGCCGATCGGTTGCGCGATGGTGTCTCCCGGATCGCTGACAGGAATCGCTTCAATAGTGCTAACGCGACGGAGGCTGCGCTTATTAGGCCAATATGGACCCGTTCAGACGTCACACACCGCGACCGCCTGCTCCAGCCCCGCGAGCGCGTCGCGCGTCGGGATGAACTCCTGCCCGACGTAGCCGGCGTACCCGACCTCGATCAGCGCCCGCATGATCGGCGGGTAGTGGATCTCCTGGTCGTCGTCGAGTTCCCCGCGCCCGGGGTTGCCTGCCGTGTGGACGTGGCCGATGTAGTCCTTGTGCTGGCGGATGCGGCGGATCACGTCGCCGTCCATGATCTGCACGTGGTAGATGTCGAACAGCACCTTCATCCGCTCGGACCCCACGCGCTTGGCCAACTCCACGCAGTAATCGAGGTGGTCGCCCTGGTAACCGGGGTGGCCCTTCATCGGGTGCGAGTCGTCGCGGCTGTTGAGGTGCTCGAGGCAGAGCGTGACCTTCTGCCGCTCGGCGTGCCCGATGATCTTCTTGAACGCCGCGACGCAGTTGTCCATGCCGGCTTCATCGGAGATGCCGTCGGTGCGCATCCCGGTGAACGTGATCACGCTCGGTACCCCGGCGGCGGCGGCCGCGTCGATCTGCTTCTGCAGCATTCCCAGGACGAAGTCCCAGTTCTTCGGGTCGTTCGGCCCGCGCGCGAAGCCGTGGCTGCCGGCGATCGCGCACGTCAGGCCGTGCTTCTTCAGCGTCGGCCAGTGCTCCGGCGAGATCAACTCGATACTTTGCAGGCCGAGGCGCTTGGCGACGCCGGCCATCTCGTCGACGTCCTTCCACGCCTTCTGATAACACCAGTGGACCATCGACTGCTTGATCCGCCCCTTGCGGGCGTGGGGCGCGGGGTTCGCGGGCGCGACGGCCGGTTCTGCTGCGTTCGTATTCGCGGCGAGGGCGGACCCGGCGAGCGTGGCGGCGGCGGCGCTTCGCAGGACGGCGCGGCGCGACGGGGCGGCGGCGGAAAGGGCGGGTTTCATGTTCGGTGCCTCCTTCGCCGGCCAAGTCTACCGCGGGCACAGACCGGTGGGAAAGGAAACACCGACGCCGCGGAAGCGACCGCGATGATGCGCCCCCGCGGGTGGAGCGGCTGAAGGTGACGTCGACGCTCGCCACGCCGACGCTGCCGCAACTGGCGATCGCGGAGTTCCTCGCCACCGGCGGGTACGACCGTCACCTGCGCCGCGTGCGCAAGCTCTACGCCGAGCAGGTGCGGCAGGTGACGCGGGCCGTGCAGGAGTATTTCCCCGCCGGCACCCGCGTCACGCGCCCGGCGGGCGGCAGCGTGGTGTGGGTGGAACTGCCGCCCGGCGCCGCCGACTCGCTGGCGATCCACGTGCGGGCACTCGCGGCGCGCATCAGCATCGCGCCGGGGCCGATGTTCTCGGCGAAGCAGAAATACCGGAACTTCATCCGCCTCAACTGCGGCCACCCCTGGTCCGACGTCTTTGAGACTGCCGTCCAGACGCTCGGGAAGTTGGCGCGGGGTCGGTGAGACGGTGCCACCCCGCCTCTACGCGGAGGCGTTCGCCCGTCTCGTGCCCCGATAGGTGCAGGGCCGCACGAACCGCCGCTTCTGTCGATCCGGAGCGACCGCTACCGCGTCACGCTCCGCTCGGCACGTGCGGACGCCAAGAGCGCCCCCGCTACTCCCTTGCGGCCGCTCGCGCCGGAACTCCTCAGGTGCGCGACTGCCAAATCTTCGGTCTGCGGCCCACGCCTCTCTGCCGGGCGACGTGGCGAAACCGCGAGCGCCTGCCGCGCGGCTCGGGCCGTTGTGGAGGGAAACGGCCGCATCGGCACCGGACGCCGGATTTGCCCCTCCCGCTCTACGCCTGAGGCCGTATGGTCTACACGCGTGGGAGGACCCTATGCAGCACGCCGATGAGTCGACCGTCCGCCCGCACCGTTCCGATCCGCCGCCCGACGGCGGCGGCGGCC
This sequence comes from Phycisphaerae bacterium, assembly GCA_030448225.1. The sequence continues at coordinate 25,370 of JAUJNJ010000047.1, read as the reverse complement.
GGGGCGCGGACGGCTTCACGCGCAAGGCGGCGATCGCCGTCGGCCTCGGGATCGGCGCGATCATGCTCGCGCTGTTCCTCTGGTACGCGATGTACGTCCTGCTGCTGGCGTTCGCCGGCGTGCTGGCCGCCGTCGCGCGCGCCGCGGGATGGCGGTGTGGGTCGCGGGCAAGACCGGGCTGGCCGTGCGGTGGTCGCTCGGCGTGGTCCTGCTGCTCTGGGTCGTCGGGCTCGTCGCCACCGTGTGGCTCTTGGCGCCCGAACGTCGCGCGGCGACGAGATCGACGAGTTCACCGAAAAGCTGCCGCAGACCGTCTCGTCGTTCGAGGACCGACTGGCGACCTACCAATGGGGGCGACCTCCTCGGCCGCACGAGCCCGCCGGAGTGCGCCCCGAAGCCGCCCGCGCTGAAGGTTCGCCGGCCAGCCCGCCCGGAGACGGTGCGGCCGCCGGCGATGGCACAGCCGCCGCCGCGCGCATCATCGGCGAGGCCGGGCCCGCGTCGGCCGGCGGCGGCGGGGCGAACGCCGCGGGCCCATCGACCGCTCCGTCGGCCGCGCGCCCACGTCGTCGTCGAGCAAACCCGCCGGGGACCAGGGCACGTCGGCAGGGCAGATGCTCGCCGGCGCGGTCGAGGCGCCGACGCTGATCCGCACCGTCACGCGCTTACGCGTCGCTGCTCGTGCAGGTGGCGGTGGCGGTGCTCGTCGTGCTCGTGGTCGGCATCTACCTCGCCGCCAGCCCCGACGTCTACGAGCGCGGCGTGCTCCGCCTGCTGCCCGAACGCCGCCGCGCGGTTCGCCGCGGTGCTGGCCGAGGTGGCCGACACGCTGCGCAAGTGGCTCGTCGCGCGGCTGATCCCGATGGCGATCGTGGGCGTCGTCATCGGCGGCGGGCTCTGGCTGCTCGGGATCCGCCTGTGGCTCACGCTCGGCCTGCTCGCGGCGGCTGTTCAACTTCGTCCCGAACTTCGGCCCGCTGATCTCGCTGCTGCCGGCCGTGCTCTTCGCGCTGGCCGAGAGCCCCGACAAGGTCCCCTGGGTGATCGCGCTGAGCTTCGGCGCGCAGACGCTGGAGGGGTACGTGATCACGCCGCTCGTGCAGAGCGAGGCGGTGAAGCTGCCGCCCGCGGCGACGATCCTCGTGCAGGTCCTCATGGGCCTGCTGATGGGCGGGATCGGCGTCGTGCTCGCTGCGCTGGCGGCCGCGGGGATGGTGATCGTCAAGCGGCTGTACGTCGAGGACGGGCTCGGCGACGACCAGTCGAAGGCCGACCTTCAACACGCGGTCGACACGACGCCGAAGACCGGTTGACATGCGCGTGATGCGACGCACGGCCCCCGCGCGTTGGCGCGTGCTCGTTCACGTCCGCGCCCGCTCGCCATCGAGCCCGCTAGACATGGAGCCCGCCGAAGCGCGCCAAGTCGACCGCACGTCGAATTGCTGCCGGCGTCGGCTCGATCCGCTTACGCGGCGAAACCGCAAGCGCCGCGCCGCGCCGTTCACGCGCGCGGTGACCGAACTGGCTTCCAGTCGTTTCCACGTTGCGACGCATATCCATGAGGCGCACTGACTCCCACGCCGTCACCAGCCGGGGGCTTCAAGTAAAGCCGCCCGGGGTCCGATAAGCCCCTCATGTCTTTCGACCCGCTCGTCGCCAACCCCGGCCGGCTGAAGATCCTGACCGCCCTGGCGGTGGAGGAGCGGCAGGAGTTCGTCGACCTGCGCCGCCGCACCGCGCTGACCGACGGCAACCTCGCCGCCCACGCCAAGCGCCTCCGCGGCGGGGGCTGATCGAGATCGACAAGCAGTTCAAGGACGGCAAGCCCGTCACCACGTTCGTCCTCACTGGCGACGGCCGACGCGCCTTCGAGGCCCACGCCCGCCGGCTGATGTCGGCGGCTCCAGCCAGCGCCGCGCGTGCCAACGTCGGACCAGCCCGACGACAACGCCGCCGCCTCCCCCGTGGCCACCACCGCCCGCCGGCACGCCTCGGCCGTCGTTGACGCACGACGTATCGTTGACGACCGCCGAACCCGCGCCAATCGCCGAGACCGCGACGGCCTACGCGGACGACGAGCGGGATGACTGGGTCGACTAAATCGTCGCAGCCTCTCGTCCCGCGATCGGGTTCCGGAGGGACCGCGGGTGCAAGCTCCCACGGCGTTCGATTCGCGAGCCGGCGGAGCGCCGTTTCCTCGCTTCATCTCGTTGGTCACTGAAATCTTCCGTAGGTCTTGCGAGACCCGCGAAGATCCTTCGCTGCGCTCAAGATGACCTATGCACATCGCGCGTGGCGACGCGGTTCGAACCGCTCCAGCCGATGCCGCCATGCCGCCAGCGCGTCTCGTGCATCCCCGCCGATTCCCCGCCTCGTACGTCTCCGAATAATCCGCAGCGGGCCCTTCGGGCCTGCGGCGAAACGTTGGACCTCGGGTCGTTCGACAGGCTCTTGGCGGCAACGCCCCACAGAAGCCGTCGACCGACGTCCGGCCCGCCCGCATAATCGGCCGTCGATGAGAGACCCCAAGGCCCCCCCGACCCCCCCCCCCCCGCCCCGGCCCCCGCCCCCGCCCGCCCGCGCCCGCCCGCCGCCCGCCGCCGCCGCTGCGCCCGCAGGTGACGACGCTTTGGGACTACCCGTCGCAGGACTACGGCGACGCCCAGCAGGGCCGGCCCGGCTACAAGGGCGCGACGCCGAGCTACATCATCTGGAACCTGCTGCAGCGCTACACAAACGAGCGCGACCTCGTCGTCGACCCCTGCGCCGGCAGCGGCACGACGCTCGACGTCGCGCGCGACCTCAACCGCAAGGCGCTTGGCTACGACGTGCACCCCAGCCGCAAGGACATCTTTAGGGTCGACGCCCGCAAGCTGCCGCCGGAACTGACGGGCAAGGTCGACCTCGTCTTCATCGACCCGCCGTACGGTACGCACATCGACTACGGCCCCGACCCCCGCGACATCGGCAAGCTCGACGCCGCGGGCAGCGAGTACTACGACGCGATGGAGCAGGTCATCCGCGAGATCACCCGCCTGCTGCGGCCCGGCGGCGTCCTCGGCCTCTACGTCAGCGACAGCTACGTCCACGGCCAGGGCTTCTACCCGATCGGCTTCGAACTCTTCGCCCGCATGCGCAAGTACCTCGACCCAATCGACATCGTCTCGGTGGTCCGCCACAACAAGACGCTGGAGATGGGCAACTACCGCAGGGCCGCCGACGAGGGCAACTTCTTCCTGCGCGGGTTCAACTACCTGTTCATCATGCGGAAGGCGGAGGAGTGACGTGGCGGCTTTGATCATCTACTCCGACGACCGGCGATCGAACGTCACGCTCACGCTCGTCGGCTCGCCATCGGCGTCCTTCGAATCATCGGATTGGTGCTTAGGCATCGAAGTGCGTGCCCGGATTTTCTCGGCAGGAACGACGAGGTCTACTTCTTGCGGCAAGAGGTCGAGACGTTCCTGCTCGAACTCGTTGCAATGGAGGCGTCCCGCAACGCGACGGCCGTGCTCCGGAGCATCGGTGAGGGAAGCGACGCGCAAGAGTTCAGGTTCGCGCTCGCCGCGACCGGGCCCGCCGCGACACTTCTTCTGTCGGTCGACGTGGTGAAGGTGCGCTTTCGGCGCGGCGGCTACGTCATCAACCGCTGCTCCCTCAGTTACGAGGTGGATCAAGGCGACCTGCTGCAATTGCTTCACCAGGCACAAGAGCTATTCAGCTCCACCGCGCCCGAGTGAGCCGCCGGAGGTGCGCATCGCGACAGGCGCGGCGCGCGGACCCCCGATCGCGATCGTCACACGGCGTGCGGCAAGACGGCCCGACCTCAATGCTTATGCGGGTGCGGGTGCTTCTCGTAGTGCTGGCGCAATAAATCCTTCCCGTAGTCGTTGCCGTTGGGCGTGCGGATCAGGGCGTGGATGTGCTGACGGGTCGGGGGGCCGTTGCGGGCGCCGAGGGCGATCGGCGTCTGGTGGTCGAACTCGATCAGGACCACCGGGCTGTGGATGCGGTAGTAGAAGACGCCGCCGGACTTCGTGTCGCCGATCCAGGCGAAGTACGTGTCGTCGAGGTGCCGGCGGACCTCGTCCATCTTCACCCGCGCGTGGCCCTCGTCGGTGTTGTTGACGTAGCGGGCGATGAGGTCGATGAGCCGATCCTTGTGCGCGGCGCTGAGATCTTTCGCGCGGACGCCGGCGAAGTTCAGCACGACGTTGTCCTTGAACGCCTCGGCCACGTTGTTGTTGCCGGTCTTGGAGACCTCGACGATCGCCGCCTTACGCTGCGGCTCGGGCAGCGCGTTGATCAGTTCCAGCCCCTTGTCCTGCTCGGCCTGCAGGATCGCGGTGCCGGCGTACTTGCCCGACTCGGCCACGGCCGGCTCCGAACCCCAGAACGACGGCGTCATCACGACTTGGTCGCCGAGCACGAAGTAGTTGATGACGAGGTGGTGCCCGTCGAGCTGCCATCCCCACGGCTCCTTCTCGGACGGCGTGCCCATCACGGTGATCCAGTAGCGCCCCTCGCCGTACTCGGAGCGGTTGTTCTTCAGCTCCGCGAGCGTCTCGTTCAGCCGCATGATGTCGCGCGAAAGCTTCAAGCCGTCGGCGCTGAGCGACGCGCCGAGCAGGCCGAACGCCGCCTCGCGCTGCGGCCCGCTCATCTCGCCGAAGCTCACGCCCTGGCGGACGTAGAAGTGCGGGTTCATCCACTTGCGCCACTCGGGGTCGTCGACGGCGAACTTCGTCTTCGCCCGCTGCTCGTCCGTCAGCGCGGCCAGGAACGCGTCGGCGGCCTTCCGCACCGGTTCGGTCGAGACGCCGGTCGAGCGGATCGGGAAGAGGCCGGGGACGATCCTGCCGTTGGCGGTGATGCCCTTGAACGGCTCGGCCAGCCCCTTCGCCTCCGCCGCCCGCGACATCGACAGCGCCCGCTCCTCCGTCAGACCTCCCGCGTTGGCCGGCGCGGGCGCGTTCCCGTTCGGGTTCGCTTTCCCGGCTGCGCCCGCGCCCCCGGTGCCGTCTGCGGCCGCGGGCGCGGCGGCTGCCGTCGGCGCGTCGAGCGGTTCGTTGGCCGCGCAGCCGCTGAGGATCCCGGCCAACAGTAGCGCGGTCGTCACCCGCCGCGCGATCCGATCCGATTGCATGCTCATGGTCGCTCCGTCCGTTACCTCGCCGCAGTCACACGAGCCGCCAGGGTGTGCGCGCCGGCGGCCGGCGTCAATCTCGACTCGCCACACCGGCGGCGCGTCGGCAACAACAACGACGTCGAGCGACGCGCTACTGACCGGAAAACCCGTCGCCGTCGGCGCTCACATCCCAGTTCAACGACATGCCCGCCGCGGCGCCGGCTGCACCGCCGCCGGCGCGGCGCCCCCGGCACGTCTCACTCGTACACGAGCTGCGCCGTCGCCTTCACGTCTGCGCCGGCGGTCAGTCGCACCCAGTGCGCGGCGTAGCCGGCGGGGAACTCGTGCGTCAGCCCCGCGGGCCCCGGCGGCACCTCGAAGGTCGCGTACGTGCGCCACGTGCCGGTGTTGGTGAAGTCGACCTCGACGTGGACCGTCACCGGCCCGGCCGCGTCGTGGCGGAGCGTGAGGCGCTTGCGGTCGAAGTTCGTCATGAGGTACGGGTCGCTCGGCCGGCCCGCCTTCACCGGCGTGTCGAGCCACGGCCCGCCGTGGCCGCGGGGCTTGCCGAGTTGCCACAGGTCGTCGACCGCGCCGAACCAGAGCGCGCACCCGCCGTCGGCGGCGCGGAAGACGCGGCCGTCCGGCCGCGCGTCGGCGCGGACGCCCGACAGGACGAGCAGGCCGCGCCACGTGCAGTAATCCGTTATCGGGAAATTGCTGGCGGCGACGGGGCGGAGCTTCTGGTAATCGACGGTCGTCTTCCCGCCGCCGCCGCGGGGCACCTCGTAGAAGATGCCGCCCCAGTGGGCGGCGTACCGCTCGGACTGGATCTCCCGCAGGCCGCGCTGGGCGGCGGCGTCCCACGCGTCGTCGAACCGCGGCAGCCGCCACCGCTGGCCCGCGCCGTCGGTCAGGATGAGCGACGCGGCGTCGGCCTCGATGTCCGGCTTGATCGCCAGCTTCGGCCGGATCGCCACCGCCTCGTCCGGCGGCGCGCCGGGCGTGAAGACCAGCCGCTCGTCCACCTCGTAGTACCGCTCCGGCTTCCCGTCCCGGGCCGGCACCACCACCTGCAGGTTCCGCGTCTGGGCCGCCGGGCGCACGAGGGCCGTCACGTGCGCCGCGTCACGCGCCCCGAAGCCGGCGAACGTCTTGCCCTCGTCGGCGGCCGGCGTGCGGGGCGAGGAGACGTGGAAGTAGGCGCTGACCTCGGCGTCCGCGCGCGGCACGAGCCGCACCCACTCGGCCTTCAGGTCCGCCGGCAGCACGTGCCACGCGTAGCCCTTCGGCGGCAGCGACATCGTGTGGACCGCCCGCCACGCGCCGCGGCCGTCGGCGTCGGCCTCGATCGTGAAGTCCACCGGCCGATCGGCGCGGTGCGAGACGTGCAGCACGCGGGCGGCGTAACCGGCGACGAGGAACGGGTCGCTCGGCGCGTCCGCCTTCACCGCGTCGCCCACCCACACGCCGCCCCATCCGGCGGCGGGGCCGAAGGTGGGCAAGTCCTCCCAGCGCCCGAACCAGAGGTTCGACTGCGACTGCCCGGCCAGCGGGTTCTGCATCGTCGACGTGTCGTCGCCGGCGAGCACGAGGCGCTCGCCCCAGCCGCAGAAGTCGGGCACGTAGCGCAGGTGCGTGTTGATCGGGCGGATGCCGGCGGTGTCGGCGGCGGAGAACGTCTTGGGGAACTGGAACATCTGCCCGTGCATCACCATGAGGAAGCGGCCGGGAAACACCTCGCGGATGCGCGGCCACTCGGTGTAGTACCCGTGCCGCGGGTCGAACGCGTGGCTGCCCTTCGGCAGGCGGAACGTGCGCCACGTGCCGCCGTCGAGCAGCTTGAGGATCACGCTGCGCTTGTCCCAGCCCATCGCCCACAGCGGCGCTTTATCGTCCGGGTTGCCCTTGATGTCGCCCGGGCCGGTGACGTCGGTGAACTGCCGCCGCTCGATCACGCGCCACGCCTTGCCGTCCCACTCGGCCAGCGCGCCCGCGTCCTCGGGCGACGGCGGCGCCAGGTCGACCTTCAGGTCGTGCGCCACGTCCTTCCGCCCCGACTCGCCGTTGTTGGAGATCACGATCCGCCCCTGCGCGGTGTAGCCGCCCTTGCCGTGCCACCCGGGCACCGGCTTGGCGAAGAGCTTCGTCACGGCGAGCGAGTGCACGTCGGCCTCGTAGATCGCGCCCTCCATGTCGAAGAAGTAGACCTTGTTCGCCGGGTCGGTCAGGTGCCGCATGACGGCGGTCATCCGGCCGACGAGCTTCTCCTTCACGTCCGCCGCGCGCACCGTGCCGCGGGCGTCGACGAAGTACGGGCCGATGATGAGCTGCCGCGACTCCGCGTGGATCATGCGGCTGGCGTGCGTGCCGCCGACGCTCTCGGGGTGGACCGTGAGGCGCATCCGCTCGTCGACCGAGTAGAGCTTGTCGTCGCTCCCCCGCGTCATGTGCGGCGGGTAGGTGAGGAACCAGAGCTTCCCCGCCCACGGCACGACCGCGCCGATCCCGCACTCGCCGTAGCGCATCGGCTCGCCGAGGCCGTTGAACGCCGCGAGGTGCGGGTAGATCCCGGACACGCTGAGCGGCGCGTCGGCCGCCCGGCCGGACTCATCCGGCGCGGGCACCGACCGCTCGGGCTCCGGTGGGGCGGGGGCGGGTTGTGCCATGACGGCCGGGCCGAACGTCGCGAGGGTCAACATCACGAGGGCGGCGAGGGATGACGCGTGCACGGTGGGACCTCCCGGTTGTCGTCGAAGCCCCGCCCGCGCCGGCGGGCCGCGAGGACGCGGCCGTTGGCGGGCGGCGGGGCGGCGGGCGATGATCGTCCGCCGATGGACGCCGTCATCTTCAGCGGGCTGCAGGGTTCGGGCAAGTCGACGTTCTGCGCGCGCCGCTTCGCCGACACGCACGTGCGGCTCAACCTCGACATGCTCCGCACGCGCGGCCGCCAGGACGTGCTGCTGCACGCGTGCCTCGCCGCCCGGCAGCCGTTCGTCGTCGACAACACCAACCCCACCGCCGGCCAGCGGTCGCGCTACGCGGCGATCGCGCGGGCGAGCGGCTTCCGCGTCGTCGGCTATTTCTTCGACGTGGGGCTCGACGAGTGCCTCCGCCGCAACGCCGCCCTGCCCGAGGCGCGGCGCGTCCCCGACATCGGCCTGCGGGGCACGTTCGCCAAGCTCACGCCGCCGACAATGGCCGAGGGGTTCGACGAGTTGTACCGCGTGACGACCGCCCCCGGCGGCGGCGTCGGCGGCGGTGATGACTTCACCGTGGAGACCCTTTCATGAAGTTCGACGAGCTCGACGCGAAGATGCGCGTCTTCGAGACCGCGCACGACTACTGCGTCGTGCCAGGCGTCTTCATCGTCGCGCGCGGCTGCTTTCCCTCTTCGATCGCCCGCTCCAGCGCGTCAACGTCCTCGCACGGGATCGGCGGACCCTCCCGCATCAGACGGAGGACCAGTTCCGGCGAGCCGGGCCGAAGCTCCGACGGCTCCCGCACCTCCACCTCCAGCACGCGGCCGACCGGGAGATCGACCGGCCCTTCCGGCACCAACACCTTCCCGTCGAACCGCGCTCGGAACGTCGTCATAACGACCGATCGTATCAGATGTGATCGGGCCCCGGCACCGGGAAGCCGGCCCGCCTACTTGCGAGGCCGCGGCGGGTTGTGGCCGGCCTGTAGCTCGGCGATCAGCCGGGCGGCTTCGGCTTTCGGGAAGCTCTTCGCGCGGCCGTCGCCGAAGAGGACGTGTACGTCGGCGGGATGATTCTGCAGGTTCTCGTAGGCCAGCACGTGGGCGGGCGTGACCGCGGCCCGCCGCTTGAGCGGCGCCGCGACGTACACGTACGAACAGCGCCCGGGCGTGCGGAGCGAGCGGGCGAGGTCGGCCGGGGTCGCGCCGACGGCGCGCTGGTCATTCGAGGACGGGCAGATCAACGCCTCGGTCGTGAGGTCCTGGGTGATGAGGATCGTCGCCGCGTCCGGCGGAAGCGCGCCGCCGAAGTCGTTGGCGTACATCTCGATCCCGAGGCCGATCTGCCGGATGTTGCTGGCGCACTTCCCCACGTTGCCGCACCCGGTCCAACGAGCGCGAAGCCGATCAGGGGACACAGCACCACGCCGACCACCAGCCACGGCCCCGGCCGCCAGGCGGGGTGCGCGCCGGGGCGCGCGTAGCCGAGCGGCTCCGGTTTCGGGGCGGGGGTCGTCGTCGGGTCGTCTGCCACGCCACTTATCCTACCGAACCGCCGGCCGCCGATGCTCGAGAAAAAGCTGAACTGGCCGTCGCGCCGTCACCGATCACTCATTGCCCTACTTGCGATTTCCCCATCGGCCGCGGCGGGTTGTGGCCGGCCTTTAGCTCGGCGACGACGTGGTCGGCCGCCGGCTTGTCCACCCACTCGACGTGGCCGTCGCCGTACAGGACGTTCATGCCGCGGTTGTTGTGGTTCGCGGCGTGCTCGTAGGCGAGGACGTGGGCGGCGGTGGCGGTGAGGGCCGTGCCGGTGAAGCCGGCGTGGACGTACGAGCAGCGGCCTGGCTTCTGGAAGTCCTGGAGCATCTGCTGCGGGGTGGTGCCCGCGGCGCGGACGTCAGATGACGAAGGGCAATTGAACGTTTCGGGCGGCAGGTCCTGCGTCGCTAGGACCGTCAACAGATTGGGCGGCAAGTGGCCCCTGTGGTCGTTCGCGTACATCTGCATCGCCATCCCGATCTGACGCAGGCGGCTTGCGCACATCACGCGTAGCCCCTGCTCGCGGGGCCGGCCCGTGTTCGAGATGACCGGAACCAGCGAGAGCAGGAACACGAGCTCGACCGATGCGAGCCAGATGGCAGACTTCGCCTTCCGTCTCCCCGACGCGGGCGTGACAGTCGGATCATTCAATCCCCTGATGCCCAGGGCGAGGCCGATGACCGGCAACAGGAGCAAGGGCAGGAGTATCACGCTGGGGCCAGCGGTCCCGCACGCGAGCGGCGGCACGATCAGGAACGAGAGCGAACACACGAGCGCGGCGGTGGCGACGGGGCTGTTCGCCGACGTGGCGTCGGGCGTGCCGTAGGAAAGGACGGCCGGCGGCTCGGTGCCGCGGGGGCCGTCCGTTGTTTCATCCCTTTCGGCCATCGCGTGCCGCCGTTCGAAAGGAGGATGGGATCGATCTTACCTCTTCTTCGCGCCCGCGTGCTTCGAGCCTATCCGGATAGCCGGCGGCGGCGGGCCCTTCGGGCCTGCGGCGAAACGGGGATCGGTCGTTATTCAGATAAACGCTTAATGTACGGCCCCACGTCCATCCCCGGGTAGCGCAGCTTCACCGCCTCGATCGTCTCCTCGGTCCAGTACGGGTCGCCGGGTTTGGGGAAGCCGAGCACCTCGCGCTGGCGGGGGGTGGTCGTCTCCACGAAGCGGTGCAGCTCGGGGTTCTCGCCCATCTTCGACCAGAGGTGGAAGCCCTGGAACGCGTGGGCGGCGGCCCGCCAGATGAAGTGGTGGCTGAAGCGGGCGCCGAAGTCGGCGGTGATGTCGCTGGCGCGGTGCCACGTGCGCATCGAGAAGATCAGCAAATCGCCTGCGCCCGCGATGACCGGCTGCTCGCGGCGGTAGAGGTCCGCGTTCTTCTTGCGCGGGCGGTGCGTCGGCCAGAGCGGGTAGTCGCGCGTGTGCTCCTGCGACACGACGTGCGTCGGCCCCAGTTCGTCGGTCACGTCGCTGTAGTAGAGGATCATGTTCACCTGGCGGTACGACCCGTCGTCGCGCGGCGCGACGAGCGTGTTGCCCTGGTAATCGAGGTGCAGCGCCTGCTCGTAGTCGCCGCCCGTGCCGGCGTACTTCGCCCACGTGGCCGCCTGCGTCAGCACGACGTCGCGCGTCGCCAGCAATCGCTCGACGAACGCGATGAGCTCCGGGTGCGTGCTGACGTCGTTCAGCGCGTCGCCGGCGAACGGGAACTCCTGCTGGAGCGTTTCCGGCTCCTCGAAGATCGCCCCGTACCGCTGCGGCGTGGCCGCCAACTCCTCGGCGGTGGGGACGTACTGGAGCAGGTTCGCCCGGGCGGCCGCCACCTCCGGCGGCGTCAGGAACCCCCGCACGACGACGAACCCGTGGCGGCGGAGCTGGTCGGCATGGTCTTCGGTGATGCGCACGACGGACACCTCTTGTTGGAAAACGGGAGGTCGGATCATTGAGTGAGCACGGGTTGCGATCAAGTGAAGGGAACCCGCGGTTGGCGCTGGTTTGGCGCCGGGTGACACCGATCGCGCCGGGAACATCGCCCTTCGGGCGACGGCTAAAAGGGCGAGACCGCGCGGGCACCCCTTTTAGCCGCAAGCCCGAAGGGCTCGCTGCTTCGGGGCGCATTCCGACCGTTGCGCAACGAGGTGTCGGGGGATTATCCTGCCGGGGAACGTCATACGCACACGGAGGACCGCATGCCGGATTCGTCGTCGTCGTCGAAGAAGAAGTCGGGGAAGGTCGAGGGCAAGGGGGGCGCGTCGGAAGACATCCGCCTGCCCGGCGAGAAGGCCGTGCGGGAGACGGGGGAGTCGATCCCGGTGAAGCCCGAGCCGCGGGACGGCGCCCCGGACCACCCGACCGACCCGGCCGCCGTCGACCAGCGGCGGCAGGTCATCGGCACGGACGACCCGAAGGACAAGACGGAGTAGCGCGCCCGCCGCCTTCGCCCCCGGGGCGCGTCGGTCGGTCGGGCGTCGGTGCAGCGGGGCGGTCGAGCGTCGGGCGATCCGGTCGAACGGCGCCAAGGTCGCGCGCTTTGGAATTGGGGATGGTCGGCGCGTCCCGGCGAGAGCGACGGGAGAACCCGCTTCTCACTCTCCGCGTCTCCGCGATCGGACGTCTTCGATCTCGTGCGAGGGTCGGTGTGCGAGGGCCGGGAAATGCTTCACGCGGCCCGCTAAGTGCCTATCCGACTAACCCGTTTCGCCGCAGGCCCGAAGGGCCCGCCGCGGGTTATTCGGATGGGCTCCAAAGCAGCGACGCCGGTGGGGCGGCGTGGGGTCGGGGTAAAGCGTCGCGCCCGCACGCAGGCGTGTGTTGATCCATCGCCGCGCGGTCCTAGCGTTGATGGCCCGTGCGAGGGCCGCCCATGGAACGCCAGGACTCACTCATCTCCACCGCCGAGAGCACCGGCGACGACCTCGTCCTCGTCGACGAGCAGGACCGGCCGCTCGGCACGTGCGAGAAGCTCGCCGGCCACCGGGGGCAGGGGCAACTGCACGCGCGTTCTCGGTCTTCATCTTCGACTCGACCGGGCGGATGCTGCTGCAGCGGGCCGACGCGAAGTACCACTTCGGCGGCCTCTGGACCAACGCCTGCTGCAGCCACCCCGCGCCGGTCACGACGTGGCGGCCGCCGCCCGCGCGCGCTGCTGGAGGAGTTCGGCTTCGACGTCCCGCTGACGCGCCTGTTCAGCTTCGTCTACCGCGCCGAGGACCCGATCAGCGGCCTCGTCGAGCACGAGTACGACCACGTCTTCCTCGGCCGCTTCGACGGCCAACCCCTGCCCAACCCCGCCGAGATCGGCGCGTGGAAGTGGGTGGACCCGGCCGACCTGCTCCGCGACGTGGAGGCGAACTCGGCGCGGTACACGCCTTGGTTCAAGATCGCGCTCGACCGGGTGATCGCGCACCTCAATCAGGTGAACCGCGAAGGACGCGAAGGACGCGAAGAAGGCTAAGACGAGGATGGAGGATGGAAGGTAGAGGATGGCGGAAGGCTCTCCGCGGGCTCCGCCTTTGTGTGTTCCATCCTCTTCTGTCTTCTCCGCGCGCTCCGCGGTGCAAAAACTGCTGTTTTTGAAACCTTTCGCTGCGTATTCGTGTTTGCTGCGGTGAAGTCCGCCGCGCCCGTGCTGGGGCGTGAGCCGATGTGCTTCTCGCCTCCGTCCAGGGTCGGGCACGCGTGGCCCGTCATCCCGAGGAGCGACAGCGACGAGGGATCTCGGGTCGGTGAGAGGCGCGTCCTTCCACCCCGAGATCCCTCGGGTCGCTTCCGCTCCCCTCGGGATGACGTTACAGACGCCGCCGCACAGGACGGGGAACCGAGGCGGAGAAACCCGTCGTCACCAGTCCAGCGTGCCGCGCGCGCGGGTGAGGTCTTCGACCTTCGCGTTGAATCCCGAATCCTCCAGGTGCAGCACGAGCTCCGGCGAGTCCTGCACCGCGCCGAGGCGTTCGACCGTGGCGGCGTCGCCGAGCAGGGCGGCCAGGGCGTCGTGGTCGCCGGCGAACTCGACGAGGTACTGGCCAGGGCGGCTCGTCGAAGTAGTCGCGCGTCTCGGGCTCCATGATCAGGCCGAGCCCGGACGCGATGCACATCTCGGCGGCCGCCGTCAGCCAGCCGCCGTCGCTGACGTCGTGGCAGCTCTCGACCTTGCCGCCGCGGATCACGCTTGCCATCGCGCGGTGCAGGGCGCTGAGGCCGGGCAGGTCGGCGCGGGCGGCCGTCACGCGGCAGAACGTGTTCGACGGCCGCTTCAGGTCCATCGTGATGCAGGTGCGCACGTCGTCGAGCACCGCGATCGCGGCGATCAGCAGCGTGTTAAGGATGCGGATCACCTCGCCGGTCTCGGAGTTGGTGAACTGGTTGTGCAGGCTGTCCTTCCCGCTGACGAACGGGATGCGGTACGCCATCGCCGCGTCGCGGCACGCCTCGCAGGCGCGCGAGCGAGCACGCCCATCGACGCCTCGTCATCCGTGCCCGGCCAGCAGAAGTTGTCGAGGATCGCAACCTTCGCCGGGTCGGCCCCGACGCACACCACGTTGCGGATCGCCTCGTCGATCGCGGCGATCGCCATGTCGTATGGGTCGCTCACGTGCGGCGCCATGCCGGCCCCCAGCGCGATGCCGCGGTGGCTGCTGAGCTTCGGCCGCACGACCGCCGCGTCCGACGGCCCGATCTGCTCCGGCCCGATCAGCGGCTTGATCACCGACCCGCCCTGCACCTCGTGGTCGTACTGGCGGATGATCCAGTGCTTGCTCGCCACGTTCGGGTGCGCGTCGCGAGGAGGCGATCCTTGACCGAGGAGGAGAGGGCGAAGACGAGGATGGAGAATGGAGGGTGGAGGGTGGAAGAAAACCGACGGCGGACTGCATTCCTCCATCCGCCATCTTCCATCCGCCATCCTCGCTCTTCTCCCCCGCTCCACGACCACCGCCCGCCGCGTCGGCATCGGGATGCCGTGGTGCAGGAAGTGCATCGACAGCCGGCCGACCTCCTGCCCGCGGTAGTGCAGAGCAGGCCCCGGTCCGCCGTGCCGAACGTGCCGATGACGGTCGACTCGACGTTCTCGCCGGCCGACAGGTTCAGCAACTCGTCCAGCTTCTCCGGCGGCACGCTCAGCACCATCCGCTCCTGCACTCGCTGATCCAGATCTCGTCGTAGCGCAGCCGGCGTACTTCAGCGGCACCTTGTCGAGCTCCACGTGGGCGCCCGTCTTCTCGCCCATCTCGCCCACCGCGCTCGACAGGCCGCCCGCGCGCAGTCGGTGACGGCCGTGAACAGCCCGCGGTCGCGGGCCTGCAGGATCACGTCGGCCGTCTTCTTCTCGGTGATCGCGTTGCCGATCTGCACGGCGTGGCTGAACTCGTCCGCGTGAGTGTCGGTGAGCTCGGCGGCGCTGAACGTCGCGCCGTGGATGCCGTCGCGGCCGGTCCGCCCGCCCATCACCACGATCGCGTCGCCGGGCCGGGCGGCCTTCTCGATCTTGTCGCGGCAACAGCCCGACGCACCCGCAGAACACGAGCGGGTTGCCGAGGTAGCGGTTATCGAAGTAGACCCGCCGTTGACCGTCGGGATGCCCATCCGGTTGCCGTAATCCCGCACGCCCGCCACCACCTGCTGGAGGATGCGCTTCGGGTGCAGCACGCCGCGGGGAGATCGCGGATTTCGGATTGCGGATTGCGGATTTCGGAGTGCGGGTCCCGCCCATCCTCTTTCGGATTTCGTACTTCGGATTTCGGATTTCCCTGCGCTGGCAGGGCATTGGGTTGGCCGTAGTTGGGGTCGGCGACGCAGAACACGTTCGTGTTCGCCACCGGCCAGGCGGCCAGGCCGGTGCCGAGCACGTCGCGGATCACGCCGCCGATGCCCGTCGCGCTGCCGCCGTACGGGTCGATCGCGCAGCAGGGGCGGTTGTGCGTCTCGACCTTGAAGCAGACGGCGTCGACGTCGTCGAACGCGACGACGCCGGCGTTGTCCTTGAAGACCGACAGGCAGAACGCGTCCGCCCCGCCCGCATCAGGTCCATCGTGCTCTGGAAGATCGTCTCCTTGATGAGGTTCCCGTACCGGCGACCGCCGATCACGTTCCCCGACGCGTCGCGCACCTCCACGTCCACCGCGGCTCTTGAGCGTCTTGTGCACGCAGTGCTCGCTCCACGTCTGCGCGAGCGTCTCCAGCTCGGCATCGGTCGGCTCGCGCCCCTGCTCGCGGAAGTAGGCCTGGGCCGCCTTCATCTCGGCGAGCGAGAGGAACAGGTGCCCCTCGCGGCTGAGCTTCTTCAGTTGCTCGTCGTCGAGGTCGCGCAGCGCCACGTGGCGGACCTTGAACTCGTGCGCGGCCGTGGGGAACTCGGCGGGCACGAACGGGTCGAAGTGGATCGACTCGATCACGCCGTTGGCCAGCACGCGCCCGGCGATCTGCTCGAGCTCCGGCCGCGGCACGCGCCCGTCGATCAGGTACGCCCGCCCGGTCCGCACCTCGTTCACCGAGAGCCCCAGGTCGCGCGGCGCCATCTCGGTCGACGCCGCCACCGGGTCCATCACGCCCGGCTTGAGGTGCACCTCGATCCGGCTCTTCCCCCCGTCGTCCGCCGCCCCGCCAAAACGAGGTCGGCCCGCTCCACGATCGGGTCGGCCAGCAGTTGCCCCGCCGCCTCCCGGACCTGCGCCTCGTCCGACTCGGAATCGATTAAAAAGATGCGGCTCGTCGCGATCGGCCCCACGTTCGTCCGTAACTCGGCGTTTTGATGGCGCACGGCCCCCCCCAACGGGTCAACGGCGGCCTTCCCCCCACGGGCCGCGGGGGGGGTGCGGAGGTCGATGGGGTAGTTCATGCGACTTTTTTAGCTATCCAAGGGGGGTTTGGCTGGGGCGGGGCGGTGGGCGATTGGAACTGCCGTGCGAAGCCCGCCGACGCTGGGTGGCCGACACCGTCTTCCGCACCACGCGCGCGCGGGACCAAGGCCCTCCGCGTGACCGACGGCGCTGTTCCCGCTCACGTCATGACGCACGGCACGCACCGCCGTGCCGACTGTTCAGACATATCCCGCCACTTGGGCGCCCAGCCGCCTCCGCCCAGCAGCCCTGCGTTGACGTGACATAGCCTAAAAGCTATGATGTATCGGTCATGTGGCCCGTCACTACGACCACTGAGTTCGACCGGTGGTTCGAGGCCGACCTCTCCGACGAGGAGCGCGAGGAGGTCGCGGCGGAAGTCAACCTGCTCAAGCTGTTGGGACCGATGCTCAAACGGCCCCACGCCGATACTCTCAAAGGGTCGAAATACAAAAACATGAAGGAATTGCGGGCGAAGACGAGCCGGTCCGAGCTCCGCGTCGCGTTCGCCCTCGACACTGAGCGAAAGGCCGTTCTGCTGACCGGCGGAAATAAGTCTGGGGTCGGGCAGAAGGTGTTCTATACCCAATTGATCAATCGTGCGGACCGACTGTTCGCCGCGCACCTGGCGAAGATCAGCGCGGCCCCCAGAAAGAAAGGCAAGGGCAACTGATCATGGCGAAGACGTTTGACGATCTTGCAGCCCGCACGATGAGCAAGGCCAGCCGAAAGCGTGCGGCCGAGCGCACGAAGGTTCTGCTGCGGGAAATGCTACTCAGCGAGCTACGCAAGGCGACGGGCTACAGCCAGAAGACGCTGGCAACGAAGCTGAGGATGAAGCAGCCGAGCCTGTCGAAGCTGGAGAACGCCGACGACATGCAGCTGACGACACTTCAGAAGATAGTCGGCGCCTTGGGCGGCGAGCTCGAAATCGTCTGCAAGTTCCCGAAGGGCGACGTTCGACTCGTACAGTTCGACCGAGCGTCGACCGTCGCACGATCACCTCGTCGCCAGGTGCCATCCGCGACATGAGCGGCTCCGCCGCTGAGTGAGACGGCAAGTCCGACGATCGGCCGTCACCCTTCGGCCGCCGCCCCCTTCGTCAGCGTCCGCAACGCCCGGCGGACGATGTACGCCGTCTCCGGCGTCTTCGACTCGCGCGACCAGCGGCGGCAGATCTGCCGCGCCCACTCGGGCCGCGACTTGCTGGCGTCGTTGATCCAGTTGGCAACGGAGTTCTGCACGTAGCGCGCGTGGTCGGACCGGAGCGGCTCGAGGATCGGCTCGCCGAGGTGCGGGTCGGCCTTCAGGCGGGCGATGTGGTTGGACCAGACGCCGCGGGGGCGGGTGGCTTCGCTGGCGAAGCGACGGACGTTGGGGTCGGCGTCGTGGGCGAGCGGGGCGAGGAGGCGGAGGCCGCTGTCCAGTTCCTTCGCGAGGTGGGGGCGGAAGGAGATCCACGCCAGTTCGCGCACGCCCATGTGCGGGTCGGCGGCGAACCGGCGGGCGGTCGTGAGCCGCTCGGCCAAGGTGGGCTTCGGGTCGGCGGCGTACGCGCAGGCGGCCCACGATCTCACGACGTCGCAGCGGTGGGTGGCGAGGGCGTTCAGGACGGCCGGGCCGCGCTTGGCGTCGGCGGCGATGGCGTCGTAGATGCCTTGGCCGATCGCCATCGTGCGGGTCATGATCCCGGCGTCGGCGACGGTTTGGAGGCGGGCGAGCGGGCCGGCGGGGTCGCGCAGGCCGGCGTCGGCGAGGGCGGCTTGCAGCAGGGCGGCGTGGTCGATCGCCAGCCACTCGACGAGCGACACCGTCTCGATCCGCCCGGCGTTGAGGTCCGCCATGATCGCCGGCGGGATGTCGGCCATCCGCCGCGCGCCCTTGCGAGGCACGGCGGGGGCGGGGGTGGTCATCTCAGTTCGGGATGAGCGCGTCATAGTGGGTGACAAGAAAGGCCAACCCCGGAGGCACGGAGGCACGGAGGTAGCACGAAGGCGGAGCGCAAGCGGATGGCAAACCAGCGAGGTGTGATCGCTCTGTCCTGCCTCCGTGTCTCCGTGCCTCCGTGGTGAATCTTCGTTGTCTTAGAACGTATCCGAATAACCGAGAGCGGGCCCTTCGGGCCTGCGGCGAAACGGGGGACGTCGGGTTATTCCGATACGCTGGTAACGGTCTCGAGTGAGCGCACTCGGAATCGAGTCGCCCGCCGGGGGTCGCTCCCGCCGCGCGACCGGGCGTGCCCGCGAGCGAGCGGGGCGGGTGAAGTCGTCAACGTCTACCCGCGCGCCCGCCGCCCGGCAAATCTACCGTCAGCCCCCGGCGGGCCGATCCCGTCCGCCGGGAGGCGCCGCTTTGAAATTCGGCGTCGCTTCCGCTATTTATTCCCGATGCAGCACGACGAAGTCATCCCGGTCCTCGACTTTGGATCGCAATACGCCCAGCTCATCGCCCGCCGGGTCCGCGAGAAGGGCGTCTACAGCGAGCTGGTCCGCCCCGACATCTCGATCGAAGACCTCCGCAAGCTCAACCCCAAGGGCCTGATCCTGTCCGGCGGCCCCAGCTCGGTCTACGCGCCCGGCGCGCCCCGGTGCGACCCGCGCATCTTCGAGCTCGGCGTCCCGGTATTGGGCATCTGTTACGGCATGCAGCTCGGCGCGCAGATCCTCGGCGGCAACGTGCAGCCGGCCAAGGCGCGCGAGTACGGGCGGGCCCACCTGCACATCGCGCAGGACGACCCGCTCGTGCACGGCATGCCGCAGGAGACGACCGTGTGGATGAGCCACGGCGATCAAATCCTGGACCTGCCCGACGACTTCGTCCCGATCGCCACCACGCCCACCTGCCCCTACGCCGCCGCCCGCCACCGGACCAAGCCGTTCTACGGCGTGCAGTTCCACCCGGAGGTCACGCACACGCCGCGCGGCGAGGTGCTGTTCCAGAACTTCCTCTACGAGATCTGCCGGTGCGCCGGCACGTGGACGATGGGGAACTTCGTCGAGCAGACGACCCGCCGCGTGCGCGAGCAGGTCGGCACGGCCAAGGTGATCTGCGGGCTGTCCGGCGGGGTCGATTCGTCGGTCGTGGCGGCGCTGCTGCACAAGGCGATCGGCGACCAGCTCGTGTGCATCTTCGTCGACAACGGGCTGCTGCGCAAGAACGAGCGCGACCTCGTCGAGACGACGTTCCGCGACCACTTCAAGATCAACCTCATCACGAGCGACGCGTCGGAGCAGTTCCTGCGCGACCTCGCCGGCGTGACCGACCCGCAGCAGAAGCGCAAGGTCATCGGCCGCGAGTTCGTCGAAGCCTTCAAGCGCGAGGCGGCCGGGATCGCGGGCGCGCGCTTCCTGGCCCAGGGCACGCTCTACCCGGACGTGATCGAAAGCGGCCACGGCTACGCCGGCACGTCGGCGAACATCAAGCTGCACCACAACGTCGGTGGGCTGCCCGAGCAGCTCGGCTTCGAGCTCGTCGAGCCGCTGCGCGAGCTGTTCAAGGACGAGGTGCGCAAGGTCGGCGAGGTGCTGGGCCTGCCCGAGCAGATCGTCTGGCGCCACCCGTTCCCCGGCCCCGGCCTGGCCGTGCGGATCATCGGCGACGTCACGCCCGAGCGGCTGCGCGTGCTGCGCGACGCCGACGAGATCGTGCTGGAGGAACTCGTCGCCAACAACCTGTACCGCAAGACGGCCCAGGTCTTCGCCGTGCTGCTGCCGATCGGCACGGTCGGCGTGATGGGCGACGCCCGCAGCTACGACAGCGTGATCGCCGTCCGCGCCGTCGAGAGCCAGGACTTCATGACCGCCGACTGGGCGAGGATCCCCTTCGACATCCTCGCCACGATGAGCAACCGGATCATCAACGAGGTGCGCGGCGTGAACCGCGTGGTCTACGACATCAGCAGCAAGCCGCCGGCGACGATCGAGTGGGAGTAGGTTTTGGCGACGGCGAGCCGGGCGTGTCGCGCGGCGTCGCCGGCACCGCCCGATGCTCGCCGGCGTCTTTGGCAACGGCGGCGACGCGCGGGGGACGCCGCCCGACCCGTGGAGAACTTCGATGTCGCGCCGCGCCCGCGGGGAAACGAGACTTGCCGATCGATCGACGCCGCCGGCGCCGCCCGAGCGAGCGCCCGCCGATGCGTTGCCGCCGATGAGCGACCGGCGCCGGCTCGCGGTGGCGGCGCTGCTCGCGGTGGGGGCCGCGTGCTGGTTGGCGGGCGGGAACGAGATGCCGTGGCTGCGGTGGGCGGTCGTGGGCGGGGCGGTCGGGGTGGCGATGATCCCGCGGGTCAGCGCCGTGCTGGCGGCGGGGCTCGAGCGGGTCCGACGCCCGTCGCGGCGGGCGGCGGAATGGGCGGGCGTGCTGCTCGGTGTGGCGGCGACCGTCTACCTGATCGCCACCGCCTTCTGGCAGGACCGCGACATCGCGCCCAACATGCAGGACGAGGCCAGCTACGTCATCGGCGCCCGCATGCTCGCGCAGGGCCGGCTCTGGATGCCGCAGCACTCGCTGGCCGACTTCTTCGAGACGTTCTTCGTCGCGGTCAAACCCGTCTACTGCTCGATCTACTTCCCCGGCACCGCGCTGATGTTCGCGCCGATGGAGTGGTTCGACTGGGGCAAGTGGATCCTGCCCGTCGTGATCTCCGGCGTGATCGCCGGGCTGCTGTACCGCCTCGTCACCGACCTCGTCGACGGCGTCGCCGGGCTGCTGGCGGTCGTGTGGCTCGTGGGGCTGACCGAGTTCCGCACGCTGTCGTTCATGGTGATGTCGCACCTGTCGATGCTGCTGCTCGGCGTGCTGATCGTGTGGGCCTGGCTCCGCTGGCGGCGCGATTCGGCTTGGGGCTGGGCACTGGCCGTCGGCGCGTTCAGCGGGTGGGCCGCCATCACCCGCCCGGCCGACGCGCTGGCGTACGCGATCCCCGTCGGGGTGGCGATGGCGGCGGCGCTGTGGCGGCACCCGCCGCGCCGCCGGGCGCTCACGGCGGCGATGCTCGTGGCGGGCGCGGCGCCGTTCCTGGCCGTGCAGGTGGTGTTCAACGTCGGCGTCACCGGGCACCCGCTGCGCACGCCGTACACGGCTTATCTCGAGCAGGACCAGCCCGGCGCGCAGTTCGGCATCCGCCGGTACGACCCGTCGCTGCGTGCCGCGTCGGCGCTGCCGCAGAAGCAGGCGTTTTACGACTGGTCGCGGCCGTATTACGAGTACCACCAGCCGCACAACTTCTGGCGCGGGTGGGTGGGGGAGCGGCGGATGTTCAACGATCGGGTGCAGGCGGCGAACTTCGTGACGCTGTCGAACGCGACGCTGCCGAGCCGGGCGCTGCTCGTGCTGCTGCCCGTCGGCCTGCTCGCGCTCGACCGCCGCCGGTGGGTGCTCGTCGCGACGCTGCCGCTGTTCGTCCTGCTCTACCTGTTCAACCCCTTCTTCCTGAGGCACTACGCGGCCGTCGTCATTCCGGGCGCGATGCTGTGCGCGTTGCTCGGCGTCGGCGTAGTGGCCGCGGCGGTGCCGCCGCGGTGGGGGCGGCGGGCGGAGGTGGGGCTGGTCGTGGGGGTGCTGGCGCTGTCGGTGACGTCGCTGTGGGAGGTCAAGCGCTTCATGGCTCGCCCGGCGGACCGCGCGAACGACGGGTTCGTCGACCAGAGCATGCTCTCGTTCGTCGACGAGGCGCTGGGCCTGACCGTCCGCCCGCCGGCGGTCGTGCTGTTCACGCCGCAGGTCACGTCCTTCTGGGAGGAGGCGGTCTACAACACCGGCGTCGCGTGGCCCGACGACGCGCCGATCATCCGGGCCCACCACCTCGGCGAGCGCGACCGCGAGATCATCGAATATTACGCCGAGCGCCAACCCGAGCGGACGTTCTACTTCTTCGACCGCTCCGGGCGCGGCCTGGTCCCGCTGGGGAACGTCGTGGCGTTGAGGGACCGGCTGCGGGCGGGCGCGACCGTCGAGTCGCTGTTACAAGGCCGAACGTAGCGGAACGCACTTGTAGCCCGTGACGGCCTACAACTTGGAGCGGTACCCATCTTCCCCGCCTTCCTGAGACCGCACCACTCCGTGACGGTCACGCGATGTCGTCCAACGTCGGCGACATTCTTGTAGCCGCGGGCGGAAGCCCTGGGTCTTTATGTAGCCTTCCCGGCGGGCTTCCGCGCGCGGCTAGTAGGTGCAGGTCGAGGTTATCAGCAGAACTCGTCGGTCATTGGACCACGGGGAGCTTGAGCAGACGTAGGGCTCACTTCATAATTGCCGTGCCACAAAGGTCGCGTCCGCCCGCAATCCGCGAATTCTTAGCGCGTTTTTTGAAAGCGAAGCGTCCGGATAACCGTTACAATCGTCACGACTGGCCCGGCGGAGCGGGCCGGGATCGGGCGACGTGGTGGGGTCACTTCCAGAACTGAACTGCTACGGCCATTACGCGTAATGCATCATCGGTGCGCCCGCGGGCTCGCCGCCGATCCGCCCCCGTCTCAGGAGAAAACACATGGGATCGTTTTGGTCGTCGCGCCGGGACCCCGGCCGTGCACTGTCGTCGTCGTCGCGGGCGGTCGAGCCGATCGAGCCGCTGGAGAAGCGGGTGTTCCTCGATGCGGGCCTCGCGTCTGCGGCGCTGACGGATGCGGCCGGCCCGGAGCAGGTCGTGGTCGCCGTGGAGGCGGCGCGGCCGTCGGTGCTGCGCACCTCGCCGGCCGCCGGCGCGACGAACGTCCGCCGCGACATCTTCGTGGGCGTCGACCTCAACCTGCCCAACGGCCCGCTGAAGGCCGACACCGTGATCGGCAGCAACGTGCGGCTCCGCAAGGCGAGCGACCTGTCGCTCGTGGCGGCGCAGGTCAACACGTCCGGCGGCGGCGACTCGATCGTGCTGCAGCCGGGCACCTACCTCGCGGCCAACACGCAGTACATCTTCGAGGTCGACGACGACGTGCAGGACGTGACGGGCCAGCCGCTCGTGCCGTTCTCGATGCGCTTCACGACCGGCGCAGAGGGCGGACCGGTCGACACCGGCGACATCGCGTTCACGAAGGTGTCGCTCTCCAACGCCACCGGCCAGGCCTACACCGGCGTCGCGATCGGCCCGGACAAGAAGCTCTACGCCAGCACGATCGACGGCAAGTTCATCCGCTGGCCGATCAACACCAACGGCACGCTCGGCACGCCCCAGACGCTCACGCCGCTGCGCAACGCGACCGGCACGACGCGGTTCGTGCTCGGCTTCACGTTCGACCCCGCGTCGACGGCGAGCAACATCATCGTTTGGGTGACGCACACCGACTACAAGTTCTCGACCGACACCAACCCCTGGGGCAGCAAGGTCAGCCGCATCAGCGGCAGCGGCATGTCGATCGTGAAGGACGTCGTCGTCGGCCTGCCGCGCTCGACGTACAACCACGCGATCAACCAGCCGGTCTTCGGCCCCGACGGCGCGCTCTACGTGCAGGTGCCCGCGCTCACCAGCCAGGGCGCGAAGGACAACATTTGGGGCTTCCGCAACGAGGAGATGCTCAGCGCGTCGATCGTCCGCATCGACACGACGAAGATCACCCCCGGCACCCCGCTCGACGTGCGAACCAACGGCGGGCCGAACTACGACCCGTTCCGCGCCGGCGCGCCGGTCACGATCCACGCGACCGGCTTCCGCAACGCCTACGACATGGTCTTCACGCGCGACGGCAGCCTGTTCACCGCCAACAACGGCTCCAACGCCGGCGGCGCCGTCCCGGGCACGCCGGCGCTCCCGGACCCGAACTCGTTCCGCATCGACGGCGACGACGACAGCAACCCGGACAACGGCATGTACGCCGGCCCCGCCGTCCGCGGCATCAACCCGCTGAACGAGGGGCAGACCGACCAGCTCTACCGCGTCCAGAAGAACACGTACTACGGGCACCCCAACCCCAAGCGCTCGGAGTACGTGCTCGACGGCGGCAATCCGACCAGCAGCGCCGACCCGGGCCAGGTCTCCAGCTACCCGGTCGGCACGCGGCCCGACCGCAACTGGGGCGGGATCTACTACGACTTCGGCGCGAAGAACTCGGTCAATGGGATCATCGAGTACCAGTCCAACGCGTTCGGCGGGCAGCTCAAGGGCGCGCTGATCATGACCCGCTACAGCGGCGGCAAGGACGTGGTGATCCTGTCGCGCAAGCCTGACGGCTCGGCCGGCACCTACATCAAGGGGGCGCCGGGCCTCACCGGCTTCACCGCGCCGCTCGACCTCACCGAGGACACGCGCAACGGCAACCTCTACGTCATCGATCACGACGGGATGAAGATCACGCTGCACCGCCCGGTCGGCGGCGTGACACCGACGCCTACCCCGACCCCGACGCCCACGCCCACGCCGACTCCCACGCCCACGCCCACGCCCACGCCGACTCCGACGCCGACGCCGACGCCCACGCCCACCCCGACGCCCACCGCCACCACGCTCCAGGCGGAGGCGGCGACGCTGTCGGGCGCGGTCGTCAACGCGGAGAAGTCGGGCTACACCGGCGTCGGGTACGTCGACTTCACCACGACCTCCGGGCAGTACGTCCAGTTCACCGTCGACGCCCCCGCGGCCGGCACCTACGCGCTCGACTTCCGCTACGCCCTGAGCGCGACGTCGGGCCGGCCGATGGAGCTGCGCGTCAACGGCGGCGCGGCCAAGACGCAGGGGTTCTTCGCCCGGCACGCAGAGCGGCTTGTGGTAGCGCAGTTGCCTGCTTACTCGCCGGACTACAATCCGATCGAGCATCTGTGGCGCAACATCAAACGGCAGAAGACGCATAACCGCTACTTTCCTGAGTTCAGCGCTCTGACGACAGCAGTTGAGACGGCACTGACCCATTTCCAGCAGCATTCCCAGGAGGTCAAACAGCTCATGGGGACGTATCTGGATGAGGTGATCACTGTCGTCTGTGCCGCCTAGTCCAAAACATTATCTGAACGACTATAGATAGCTCACTGGCAGGAACTGCCAGTGCCCACGGTCGCCCCAGTCGGTGATCAGGTACCCGATGGCTCCATGCTTGAGGCCGTTTTCGGCTGCATTGCGGAGATTGCCGAGTGCGTTGTCGGTCCGGCCGGCGATCGTGCACCAGGAAGAAGTGCCCGGGCAGACATAAAACGGAATGCCGGAAGCAGCAAACTGTGGGCAGGTAACTGCGAACGGATGGTC
>JAUJNJ010000222.1 GCA_030448225.1 Phycisphaerae bacterium | reverse complement strand
GGCGCCACGGGACGCGGCGCAGCGGGGGCGGCGCGCGCGGCCGAGCGCGACGCACGTGGCGCGATCGTGCGGTCGGACACCGCCGTGGCGGGCGTCGTGGCCGTCGACGCGGTGCGGGGAGCGGACGTGGGCGCCGAGGCGATCGTGGTCGGCGCTGCGGTCGCTCCGGCGACTCGGGCGAACACCTGGGTCACCCACACCCGGCCATCGGCGCCGTACGCCGTGCCGATGCCCACCAGGTTGAAGTTGCCAAGGATGTTGGCGCGGTGCCCAGCGGACTCCATGAACCTGACGTTGACGGCGCCGACCGAGTCGCCGACGCCGACGTTCTCGCCACCCGCCTGCGCGCCCGCCACCACGGACGACACGCGGCTCGTCAGGTTGGAGCTGTGGAACAGCTTCCCCTGCGCCGCCATTGACGCCGCGTGGGCCCGCGCCAGCGATGCCAAGGCCGCGTGGGACGTCATGGGCGGCAGCCCGACAGCAGCCCTCCTGGCGTTGATGAAGGACACGTCGGCCATGGCGGGCTGCGCCGTCAGCGCGACGACGAACGCGGCCGTGACGAGCGCAGCCAACACTCGGCTGGACCGACGGCGTGACGTGACGCGAGAGAGGATCGGCATGCGGTGTCTCCGAGGTTCGTTTGTGCGACCCAGCCCGGAGGCTGCAGGGCCGTCGGCGGCTTCCACCACCGACCTGCGTGCTTGCTGGGGCGGCACCCTAGACGCCACTTCCGGGGCCTGTCACGCATCCTCTGCAACGTCAGACGGTGCGTGTACAGCCGCCCGCGCAGCGCGCGATTGCCGCCGATCAACGACCTCAAATGCCTCGAGGATCGAGGGCTGGTGCGTCGGGCGCGAACCCCTGGCGCAGCGTGTTCTCGGTGACCACCCGCGGGTCGAGGAACTGCAACAGGTAGTCGGGACCGCCCGCCTTCGAACCGACGCCCGAGAGCCCGTAGCCGCCGAACGGCTGGCGTCCGACGACTGCGCCCGTGGTGCCCCGGTTCACGTACACGTTGCCGGCGCGGAGCTCGGCGGCGACCTTTGCGATGTTCGCCGGCGAGCGAGAGATGACGCCCCCGGTCAGCGCGTACTCCGTGTCATTGGCGAGCTCGAGGGCGTGATCGAGGTCGCGCGCCCGGAGCACCGCCAGCACCGGGCCGAATATCTCCTCGCGCGCGACCCGAGCCGCGGGGGGTGTGTCCGTGACGACGGTCGGCGCCACGAACCACCCGGACCCGGGCACGTCATCGCGCGGGCGGGAGACGGTTCCCTCATCGGTCGCGATGTCGACGTACGACCGAACCCGCGCGTGCGCGTCCGCATCGATGACCGGCCCGACCTGGACGCCCATGTCCCGCGGGTGCCCCACCCGAAGCTCGCGCGTGGCGCCCACCAGCCGCGACACGAAGTCGTCGTAGACGCCGTCGAGCACGATCACCCGCGACGCCGCCGAGCACTTCTGGCCGGCGAAGCCGAAGGCGGAGTAGGCCACCGCCGGCACCGCCTGGTCGAGGTCGGCGTCGGCGTCGGCGATCATCGCGTTCTTGCCGCCCATCTCCGCGATCACCCGCTTGACGTGGCGCTGGCCCTCGCGGTGTCGCGCCGCGGTAGCGGCGATCGCCAGCCCCACGTCCTTGGAGCCCGTGAAGGCGATCACCGTCACCTCGGGGTGCTCCACGAGGTATGCGCCGATCTCCTCGCCCACGCCGGGCAGGAACGACAAGACCCCGGCCGGGAGCCCGGCGGCCTCGAACGCCTGGATCAGCACGTAAGCCGTCGCCGGTGTCTGCTCCGCCGGCTTGAACAGGACGCAGTTGCCGGTGACGAGGGCGGCGGCGACCATGCCGCACGGGATAGCCAGGGGGAAGTTCCACGGCGAGATCACGGTCACCATGCCCCGCGCCTGGTAGACGAGCCGGTTGTGCTCGCCGGGGGGCGACTCGACATCGGCGCCGGCGTCCAGGCGCAGCATCTGGCGGCCGTAGTACTCGCAGAAGTCGATGGCTTCACAGACGTCGCCGTCCGCCTCCTTCCACGGCTTCCCGGCTTCGAAGACCTCGAGGGCCGCGATGTCGTCGCGACGCCGGCGCATCCACTCGGCCGCGCGGAACAGCACCGCTGCCCGCTCCTGCGCGGGGACCCGGCGCCACGACTCCCAGGCCTGCCGTCCCGCGGCTATGGCGCTGTCCGCGTGTTCACGGGTACACGAGGCAGAGACCCCGACGACACGGTCCGTCGCCGACGGGTCGACGGAGGTGATGCTGCCCGGCGTCCGGACGCGGTCTCCTCCGATGACCGCGGGGACATTGATCACCGGCGCGGCCGCCGCGGTGGCTATGGCGCGTTCGAAGGCGTCGCGTACCGGCGCGCGACGGAACTCGGCATGAGGTTCGTGGTGGTAGGGCCCCGGGTTGGAGGGATCAGTCGTGCTGCCGCGCCGTGGAGGCTCAGGGTCCGGCAGGCTGTCGGCGGCCGGTGGAGCGATCAGTTGCTCGAGCTGCCGGCCTTCGGCGAAGCGGTGCCTGACGAAGCTCTCGTTCGAGGTGTTCTCCAACAGTCGCCGCACCAGGTACGCCATCCCCGGGACGAGGTCGCCGACCGGCGCGTACACCCGCAAGCGCAGGCCCAGCCTGCGGATGGCCGCGTGGATCGGTTCGGCCATCCCGTAGAGCATCTGGATCTCGTAGCCGGAGTCCGCGATCCCTTTGGCCCGCGCATAGGTGACCGCGTACGCCAGCGAACGCAGGTTGTGCGACCCGAAGGCGGCTCGGACGGTGCCGTGGTGGTCGTGCAACAGCCGGACGCACCGCTCGTAGTTGGCGTCCGTCTCCGCCTTGTGCTCGAACACCGGGACG
>JAUJNJ010000046.1:17452-41584 GCA_030448225.1 Phycisphaerae bacterium | reverse complement strand
CGACCGACGCGGCCGGGTCGTACCTCGCACCGGGCTTCGTTGACATGCACGTCCACGGCGGCGCGGGGGCCGACTTCATGGACGGCACGGCCGACGCGTTCGCGCGGGCGATCGCGGCCCACGCCCGCCACGGTACGACGACGATCGTGCCGACGAGCACCGTGGCGCGGCACGACCAGACGCTGCGCTTCCTCGAACTGTGCCGCGACTTCGTCCGCCGCGGGGCCGGTGCGGGCGCGGGGCTCGCGCGGGTGGCGGGCGCGCACCTGTACGGGCCCTACTTCGCCCGGGACAAGGTCGGCTGCCACCCCAAGCCGCCACAGCGGCCGCCGACGCCCGGGGAGTTCGGGGCGTACCTGTCGTTCGCGCCGGACGTGCTACGCGTCGCGACGTGCGCGCCGGAACTGCCCCGCGCGCTCGAGTTTTACGCGGCCGCCGCGGCGCGGGGGGTGCGGCTGAACGCCGGGCACTCCAACGCGAGTTGGGACGAGATGGCCGCCGCCCACGCGGCGGGCGTGCGGCACGTCGACCACTTCTTCTGCGCGATGAGCAACTACGTCTCGCTCCGCGCCCGCTTCGCCCCGCCGATGCGCGGCGGGATGCTCGAGTACGTGCTCGCGAGCGACGACCTCACCACCGAGATCATCGCCGACGGCCGCCACCTCGCGCCGGAGTTGCTCCGGTTCGTGCCGCGGATGCTCGGCCCCGACCGCGTCGCGCTCGTCACCGACGCCAACCGCGCGATGGACCTCCCGCCGGGCGAGTACGTCTTCGGCCCGCTCGACGGCGGCGAGGCGATCTACAGCGACGGCGGCGTCGGCCTGATGCCCGACCGCACGAGCCTCGCCAGCAGCGTCCGCGGGATGGACTTCATGGTCCGCCACATGGTGCGCGGCGCCGGCCTCGACGTCCCGGCTGCCGTCCGCATGGCGAGCCTCACGCCGGCCCGCATCCTCGGGATCGAGGGGGACGTCGGCAGCCTTGCCTTGGGCAGGCGCGCCGACCTGCTCCTGCTCGACGGGGATTTGGACGTGCGGTGCGTTTATTTGGGCGGGGAGCCGGTACGAGGGTGAGGACGTCGTGATGGAGTGGAGACCGATGTGCGCGCCGCGGAAGATCTTCGAGTGGACCCGAGGTCGAGTAGCCAGGTTCTTCCTCGGCCCTCCGGGCCGGACGCGAAACACAATCATCGTCGCTTTGGGCTCGAATTCAGAGGGCAATCGAGCCGCGGAGAACGGCGCGTCGCAGCCTTCCGATTGCCGGCGTCGGCGCGAGGTGCGACTTGGTCGGACCGGAGCGTCGTTCGGCGCTCACGTCGCCGGCGCTTCGCAACCGCAACACGTCTGGCGATTGTTGAGGTTCAGTCGTCCTCGCGTCGCGCCGCCGGGCCTTCGGCGGTCGTGTGCCCGTTGCCGCGGCCGAGGATCTTGGGGACGAGGGGGAGGCGGTTGAGGTTCAGCTCGTCGACGAGGCCGCGGCGCTCGTGGAGTTCGCCGGCGTGGCGGATCGTGGCGTACTTGCGGGGGGCGACGACGTCGAGGCAGCGGGCGACGTCGATCGTCAGCGTCGCGCCCCGCGCGTCGCGGGCGGGCAGGTCGAGCGTGCCGCCCGGCGGGATCACTGCGCCGAACTCCAGCCGCTCGAACCCGGCCCGCTCGAGGTGGCGGCAGACGACCGGCTCGTGCCGCGCGTTCATCACCTTCAGCCGCGGGCCGTCGAGCCGCACCGCCAGCCCGTGCTCGGCGTGCAGCGGCGGCGGCAGGACCGGGGCCGGGGCGCCGGGCGGGGGCGGGCCGGGCATCGGCGGCAGCGGGTCGCCGGGTTCGACGTCGGGCAGCGTCAGGCGGACCTGCTCGGCCGTGCGGTGCTCGACGTTGAACACCGCGACGTACCCCTGCGTGTAGTCGGCGAGGTAGCCGGCGTACTGCACGGTCACGTTGTTCGGGTTGATCGGGTCGGCGACGTCGAGGATCACCGAGCGGCCGATGTACTGCTCGAGCAGCGGCTCGTACGCGTTGGCGAACCGACCGAGCAGCGTCTGGCCGATCGCCGTGACCGACCCGGCCTGCGTGCCCAGGACCGTGCTGGCCGGGTTCATCCGCTGGTACTGCCCCACCGCCGCCCCGATGGCGGCGTTGAACGCGTCGCGGAGCGTGTTGATCACGTTGCGCACGCCCCGCCACCGCCGCCGCACCGGGCCCGGGTTGAACGTGCGGCGGACCTGGCGGCGGCGGGCCCGCTGCCCGCGGTCGTCGAGCTCGTCGTGGTAGCGGAAGACGCTCAGGACCTGCTGCTCCAGCTCCTGCTGGTAGATCATGAAGCTCGTCTTCTTGCGGCCGCGGTGGTCGACGTACGGGTGGTCGTAGACGACCTCGATGCCGCTGGAGAAGACCTTCAGCTCGCCCCAGGTCGTCTGCCCGCGCACGCGCTCGAGCGTGACGTGGTAGCCGTGGAGGAACTTCAGGCACTTGTCGCGCGCCCACTTCGTGGCCAGCGCGGTGACGATCGCCGTCAGGAAGATGAACAGCAGCGTGAGGTAGAAGATCGTCGACGCGCTCGGGCCGCCCCCGGTGGCGGGCGCGGGTTGGGCGAGGAGGAAGGGCAGCGACGCGGTCATCGGTCGGCTGTTGTAGGCCGGTGACGCGACGCGATCAACGGGCGGGCGCGCCATCAACCGAACGGCTCGGTTGTATAAGAATCGGCGGGCGATCATTTTGATCCCACGGACGGCATCGAACCACGGAGTCACGGAGGCACGGCGACGAGGAAACCCAAGATAGAGGATGGAGGATGGCGAACCACCGTAATGCCGGGCTCTTCCGTCTTCCTCCACCTTCGGTCCTGCATCCACCGTCCTCGCCTCTCTCCGTGCACGCCGGCCGGTGCTCCCGGCCCCGGCGTCGATTGAACGCCCGGCGCGGGTTCGTTTAGAATGATCGCCCGGCGCACGGCGGCGGCGGCATTCGCCCCGCAGGCCCCGCACGTCCCCCTTTCGCAGCAGGAGAAACGCGCATGTCCTCGTCCCCCACGCGTCGGTACTTCATCAGCTCGTCCGTCGGCGCCGCGGCGGCGTTGTCCGCCGCCGGCGCGGCGTTCGCCGCCGACCCCGCCGCGCCCGGCGCGAAACCGGGGGCCCCGGCGAAGAAGAAGGAGGCCAAGAAGCCCCGCGCCGCCGACTCGATCCCCAGCCCGGGCGAGAAGATCAACATGGCGGTCATCGGCTGCGGCGGGCGCGGCGGGTCGCACATGTCGGACCTGCTGGGCCTGTCCGACCACGCGAACGTCGTGGCCGTCTGCGACCCCGACGAGGCGCACGCCGGCAAGTTCGCCCAGACCGTCGAGGAGGAGAGCGGCACCGCGCCCCAGTCGTACACCGACGTGCGGAAGATGCTCGAGAACAAGGAGATCCAGGCCGTCACGATCGCCACGCCCAACCACTGGCACGCGCTGGCGGCGATCTGGGCGATCCAGGCGGGCAAGGACGTGTACGTCGAGAAGCCGTGCAGCCACAACGTCGCCGAGGGTCGGCGTCTCGTCGAGTTCGCGCGCAAGTACAACCGCGTCGTGCTGCACGGCACGCAAAGCCGCTCGTCGCGGGCGATGAACCAGGCGATGGACTTCATCCACGCCGGCGGGCTCGGCAAGGTCTTCCTCGCCCGCGGCACCTGCTACAAGCGCCGCCAGTCGATCGGCCAGGTCGGGAACCCGCTGCCGGTGCCCCAGGGCGTCGACTACGACCTGTGGTGCGGCCCGGCGCCGATGAACCCGATCAAGCGCAAGAAGTTCCACTACGACTGGCACTGGATCTGGGACTACGGCAACGGCGACATCGGCAACCAGGGCGTCCACCAGATGGACATCGCGCTCTGGGGCCTCGACAAGCGCGAGTTGCCGAAGCGCGTCCAGACGATCGGCGGCCGGTTCGGGTACGTCGACGACGGCGAGACGCCGAACACCGAGGTGTCGGTGCTCGACTACGACGACTGCAAGGTGATCTTCGAGGTCCGCGGCCTGGAAACCAAGCCGCCGCGCGGCGCGAAGAACGGCGTGGCGAACATCTTCTACGGCACCGAGGGGTCGCTCGTCGTGCACGACTACAACAAGTGCGTCGCCTACGCGCCCGACGGCACGCCGATCGAGATGCCGACCTACGAGGGCGACGCCTCGGGCAACCACTTCGTCACGTTCATCAAGGCGGTGAAGAGCCGCAAGCTCGACTTCAACCGCGGCGAGATCGAGGTCGGCCACCTCGGCTCGGCGATGTGCCACCTGGCGAACATCAGCTACCGCCTCGGCGAGCCGGCGCAGTTCGACAAGAAGCGGGGCGCCTTCGGCGACGACCGGGCCGCCTACGCGACGCTCGCCCGCACCGAGGAGCACCTCACCGAGAACGGCCTGAAGCTCGAGGAGACGAACTACATGCTCGGCCCCTCGCTCGACTTCGACCCGGAGGCCGAGCGGTTCACGAACAACGAGAAGGCCAACGCGATGCTCACCCGCGAGTACCGCAAGCCGTACGTCGTGCCGGACAAGGTGGTGTAACCCGGCCGGCTCTCGCTTCGCCCCTCAGGCTTCCCCCACGCTCGCCGCTCGATCGCCCGCGCAGGCACGGCACCCGCCAACGCCCGCAAGACCGATCGAGCGGCGACGTTTTTATGGAGGTCACTTCGGTCGCCTCTTTGGTCATTGGTCGTTGGCCTTTTGTTGGACATTGACGCTTGGTCATTGCCCTTCCCCCCTCCCCTCCCCCGGTTATCCTCCCGCTCATGGGCAACCGTCACTTCGCGCGGATCGGCGACGTGTGGAAACACCTGGCATTGGCCGAGGTGCTGGCGGTCGAGCGGCCGGCGGCGTACTGGGAGACGCACGCGGGGCCGGCGGCGTACCCGCTGACGCACTCGCCCGAGCGCGACCACGGCGCGTGGTTCTTCCACGGCCACGCGTCGGAAGCGCCCGACCTCGCCCGCTCGCAGTACGCCGGGCTGCTCCGCGAGATGGTGGCCGCCGACCAGCCGCTCTACCCCGGCTCGCCGCTGATCGCGATGCGGCTGCTCGGGCCCGACCCGCACGCGCACTTCCTGTTCTGCGACCGGGACCCGCACAGCCTCACGAACATCGCGCACCATGCGCGCGGCCTCGACATCCCGCCCGCCCGCCTCGACACGCGCGAGGCCGACGGCGTCGCCGCCGTCGCGGCGGCCGCGGCCCAGCTGTCGCCCGAGCGGCGGCGCGACCTCGTCGTCCACCTCGACCCGGACGACCTGTCCGCGGCGTCGACCGACCCCACCCCCGCCGCGCTGTTCGCGGCGCTCGCCCGCGACGGCGTCCGCTGCCTGCTCTGGTGGGGCGCCGGTTCCCGCGACGAGGCCGGCGCCGCCCGCGCGAGCCTCCGCTCCGCGCTCGTCTCGGCAGGCGTCGACCCCGCCGCCACGCCGGTCTGGGCCGGCGACGTCACCCTCGCCGCCATCGACCACACCGGCGGCCGCCGCCCCGACGCCGCCGGACGGTCCGCCGACCCCGGCGTCCTCGCCTGCGGCGTGCTCGGCGCGAACCTCTCGCCCGAGTCGACCGCCCGCTGCGGCCGCCTCGGCCGCGCGCTGGCCGACCTGTACCGCCACGCGACCTTCCCCGACGGTTCCGCGGGATCGATGGAGTTTCAGGAATTTGTGATGACGGAATGATCGCGTCCGCGGTCGTGGGTGACGCAGGGTTCGCTCGCCCCGTTGCACGCAGCGGGATTGATCCACCTTCCCTGCCCTGCGGGCCGGCTGCGAAACGGCGTTGTGGTTCTCTTGAAATTGCGGCAGGAGATTTCACCTCGAAACTCGGTTTGATCACGAGTGCGAGCGATCTAGCGGAATCCAGATGTTCTTTGGTTCTCCGGTCCCCGCGGTTGCCCCGGGTCCGTCCGGTACGGCAGAATGCCCGCTGGCGGTCCCACGCCGCCGAAAGGGGTTTGGATGTTCGTGTCCCACGGCCGACGACGGGCGACGCGGTTCGCCGTCGCCGCTCTCCTGATCATCGCGACCGCCGCCGTCGCGATCGGCGCGGACGAAAAAGGCGCGGCCCCGGCCACCGCCCCCGCCGCTCCCTCTCGACGCGCGCCTGCCGATGCCGCCACCGCGCCGCCGACCGAGGCGGCCCTTCGTGACGCGATCGACGCGCTCGGGGCGGCCGACGCCGCCGAGCGGGAGCGGGCGGCCGCGCGCCTCTGGTCGGCCGGCCCGGCGGCCGAGCCGCTGCTGAAGAGCGCGGCGGCGGGCGAGGACGTGACCCCGGAGGTGGCCGCCCGCGCACGGCGCGTGCTGGAAGACCTCGAGGCCGGCCTCGACCCGGGCAGCCCGGCCGACGTCGTCGCGCTCACGCGCGAGTACCACCGCGCCGGCGACGACCGCCGCCGGCGGCTCGTGCAGCAGCTCGGCGTGGCGGGCGTGCCGGGTTGGCGCGTCGTGGCGCGACTGTGGGCCCGCGAGGGCAACGCCCGCCGCCGCGCCGCCGTCTTCGGCCCGGTCGCCGGATCGCTGGCCGACGCGGCGCGCGTCGTGCTCCTCACCCCCGGCGCGGGCCCCGCCGACGAGGACGGCGCCGCGGCGCTGCTGGAGATGGCCGCCGCGCTCGGCGGGAGCGGGTCGGCCAACGACTACGCCGTGTTCGCCCTCCAGCGCGGGCGGATCGACGACGCGCTGCGGCGGTGGCGCGAGGCGCCCCCCGCCGACGCGGCCCGCGCCGCCTCGGTCCTCGCGACGCTGCTCTACACGAAGGGCGACCTCGCCGCCGCCCGGGCCGCGGCCGTCGCGTCGCCCGATGCGACGCTGCGGCACAAGCTCGCCCGCGAGGCCGCCGACTGGAAGGCCGTCACCCCGCCGCCCGGGCCGCCCCCCGGCGGCAACGCGACCGTGGAGCAGTTGGCGATGCAGGCGCTTCACGCCCACCGCAGCGGGAACGACGCCGAGGCCGCCCGGCGGCTCGCGCTCGTGCGCGCCAGCGCCGGCAAGGACGCCGGCGGCTATTGGAAGGCGGTCGACCCGTTCCTCTTCACCGGCCGGCATCAGGAAGGCATCGACCTGCTCGTGGAGATGAAGCAGCCGGCGGTGGCGTTCGCGCTGCTGTGCGCGCAACTTCGCCAACGCGAGGCGTTCGCGCTCGTCGACGCGTACCCGAAGCGCGATGACGGCGGCGGCGGCACGCTGGCCGCCGTCCGGTTGCAGTTGGCCGCTGCCGTTGAGCTTCACGCGTTGGGGGAGACGGCCGACGCCCGCAAGCGCCTTGACGCGGCGTACGCGGCGCACGGCGAGTCGAAGGACGCGGCGATCCTCGCCGCGCTCCTCGAGGCCGAACTCGCGCTGCGTCCGTTGCCCGCGCCGGGCGCCAAGCCGCCGCGCGTGGAGCTGGGCGGGCGGCTTGAGCGACTCGCGCTGGCCGCGCTGGCGGCCGAGCCGAACGAGTTGCGCGAGCCGCGGTTCCTCCTCGCCCGCCTGTGGCCCGACGAGGACCGGCCGTACGACGTCGGCGCGTGGTGGCAGTTCCTCCGGCGGACGCGCGACCGGGACGCGGCGGCGCCGGCGCCGGAGCCGGCGGCGGCGTTCGAGACGCTCCGCGGCATCGTCGAGGGCACGCTCCCGCCCCGCCTGCTCGACGCGCAACTGGAGGTCCTCCAGGGCGAGGCGGCCCGCGTGACCGACCCGCGGCAAGCGCGAGCCGGTGCTCCTGCTGCTCGCCAACACGCTCCGCGCGCCGGCCGACACGAGAAGGCGCTGGCGTTCTTCACGCAGCTCGCCGCCGGCGACAACCTGTACCTCCTCCGCCAGGGCGGCGACTACCTCGCCGCCCTCGGCCGCTGGGCCGACGCCGCCGCCTGGTACGGCCGCGCCCACGACGTGCCGGCCCCGGCCGCGACGCGGCAGCGGCTCGTCTGGCTGCGCGACCTCGCGCTGTCGAAGGCCGGCGACGTCGCGGCGGGCGACGCGGCGCGCGCACGGCCGCCCTGCTCGCTCGGCGACCGCGTCGCGCGCGGCCGGCTGACGATCGAGCTATCCGTAACGACCGGGCCGACCTCGCGGCCGAGCAGCGCCGGCTGATGTTCGCCACGCCGTTCCCCGACGACCCGGGCAAGATCTGGGAACTCCAGCGCGGCGGCGCCGAGACGCGGCCGGAACGGGGCGACCTTCGCCCTGCGGCGACGCTGTTCGAGCTGTCGATGTACCCCAGTTGGATCAAGCCGTTCTTCGAGCGGGACGTCGGGTCGTTGCACTGACGGCGGCCGTCCACCGCCTGCGCGCGCCTGCGCGCGGGCGATCGCCGGCGACGTGCCCGGCGCGACGGGCGAGGCCGACGCCGCCCTCGCCGCGGCTGCCGGGCGACGTGACGCTGGCGATCGAACTGTGCGAGGACCTCGACAACGCCGGCCACGTGCCGCGGCCGCCGACGCGGTCTTCGCCCGCGTCGCCACGGTGCGGCGGGCGGCGTCGAGTCGTACCCGCGGTCGGCGCGCTCCACAACGACACCGCGTGGATGCAGGCGAAGTGCCGCCGCGAGCTTGACGCCGCCCTCACCCACGCCACCGCCGCCGTCCGCCTCGCGCCGACCGCACCGCCTACCTCGACACGCTCGCCGAAGTCCACCACCAGCGGCGGCGAGCACGCCGACGCGATCGCGCCGGATGAAGCGGCTGCCCGAGCCTGAGCCCGACACGAAGTACTTCCGGAGCAACTCACCGCGCTTCGAACGCGCCGTGAAGTAGGCATTCTCGACTGGCCAGGAGCAGGATTGGCCACAAGACACAGAGGCTCAAAGGCGTCCCCTGCCAATCAAAGACGTCAAAACATGTTCAAATGAAGCATTCAAAACTGCGGATGATCCACATGCCGGTCAGACACCGCTTGCGCCCTCTGTCTCTGTGGCCAACTCTTTCCCCCGCCACCGCACGCCCCGCGCTGGGCCATGCGCCTCTCTGTCTCGCCTGCCTGCGACGATCAGCGACGGCGTCGTCCTTCAGCGCGACGTGCCGCTGCCGCTGTGGGGGTGGGCCGACGTCGGCGAGCGCGTGACGGTCCGTCTTGCCGGCCAGACGCGCGACGACCGACGCGGCCGGGCGGTGGCGTCGGTGATCGCCGAGCCGCTGGAACTGGCCGTCGCCGGAAATGGCGCTGAAGGACGTGCTCGCGGCGAGGTGTGGGTCTGCTCCCGGACAGTCGAACATGGCCTGGCGACTGAAGCAGGCGGCGTCCGCGGCGGAGGTCGCGTCGCGACGCGCCCGATTGCGGTTCTTCAGCCGACGTTCGCCCAGGCGCGCGGGCAGAGTGGTGGCGCGTCCACGGCGCGCGGCTCTGGCGAAGCGCGTCGCGTACTTCTTCGGCCGCGACCTGCCGCTGCCGCTGATCGGGTGGGCCGACGTCGTCGCGCGCGACGCGTGACGGTCCGTCGTTCTCGCCTGGGACGACAGAGCGCGAGAGCGGATCCTCGTCGAGTATCGCCGGTTCCACGCGGACGCCGAGCACCCGCGGTCGCCCGGGCCAAAGGGTCACGCCGCCGACCCACTGAAGGCGTCGGCCGACGGCCGTGCGCGCTTCGTGTGGTACCAGGGCGAGAACTGGCCGTCGCCGGGAACGGCCTTCGGCGGCCGCGGCGACGACCTGCCGTTCTACTTCGTCCAGTTGCCGAATTATCGGACGAGCCGTCGTCGGCGAGGTGTGGCTCTCGACTCGGCGAGGCGAGTCGAACATGGGCGAGCGACTGGCCCGCCTGGCGGCTGGCCGAGCACGGCGGACGTCGGGGGCCGCTCTTCGAGTCGATGTCGATCGAGGGCGACGCCGTGACGTTGCGGTTCGCGCGTCGGCGGCGCGGCCTCGACGGCGGCAGGCCGCTGCCGGTCGCCGTGGCCGGGGCCGACGGTTCGCCTGGGCCGACGCGAAGATCGTGGGCGACGCCGTCGTCGTGCGGAGCGACCGCGTGCCGCGGCCGACGGTCGTGCGGTACGGGTGGGCCGACAACCCGTCGTGCAACCTCTACAACACCGCCGACCTGCCGGCGTCGCCGTTCACACGGCGGAATGATGCAGGTTGTGTGAGCTGAACGAACGCTCCGGCATGGCGGGCGAGTCGGTGGGCGGTGCCGTCTCGATGCGTACTTCTCCGCAGACGAACTTTGATGCGATTCCCGTCCGGTGCACCAAGCGCTTTTCCGGGCTTCCGGCGGCGAAGTGCTCGCCCTGACGCGAGGTTGGACGCTACGCATGAAGGGCAGCCGGTCTAAGATGACCGCGGGGGCAGACGATGGACCGACCTGGCCCGGGCACGCAAAATGATGTCAGCCGTCATGCAGTCCACTCCACGCCAACAACGCCATCGCCGTGCTCCCGCGTTCGCGGCCGCCGTTGTCGCGGCATCGCTCGCGGCAGCATGGCCGGCCACCGCCGCGCCCGGTGGCGCAGGCGGCGCGCCGCCGCCCACGCCGTCGGCCGAGCAGGCGCGTCGTTGGTCCGATGCCGTCGACCGGCTCGACGCCGCCGACGCCGCCGCGCGCCGACGAGGCGATGCGCGAGTTGTGGGCCGCCGGCCGCGCTGCCGAACCGTTGCTCCGCGCGCCCGCCGCCGAGGGCGACGACGGGCCCGAGGCGGCGCGGCGGGCCCGGAGGTGCTGCGGAAGTTCGAGTACGGCATCCACCCCGACACGCCCGCGGACCTCGCCGACCTGCTCGACCGGTACGAGCCGCGGCGACGCCGCGCCCAGCGCGCATCGCGATCGGGGCTCGCGTCGCGGCGCGCCCGGCACGCGCATCCTGCTCAAGATCTGGCAGGACGAGACCGACCCGGGGTTCAAGGCGGTCGTCCTCGAGTCGCTCCGGTCCAAGGCCCGCGCGTCGGCAGCAGCGCTGCTGGCCGACGGCGATCACGCGATGACCGACCGCCTCCTGGCCGCGGTGGCGACGGACGGGAACGACGACGCGGTGCGCGACCACGCCGCCTTCCTGCTCGCCCGCGGCACGCGCGACGAACACCGGCGGCGACTCGCTGGCGAGTCGCCCGCCGACGCAGCACCGCCGGCGGCCGGTGGCGCGCGACCCAGGCGTGCCCGCTCACGCGGCGCTGGCGGCGGACGCGCGGCGGCTGGCGTTGCTCCACCGCGCGGCCGGCGACCTGAGGGCCGCCTCGGCGGCGGCCGAGGCGATCAAGCGACGCGGCGCTCGTCGACGACCTGCTCGTCGAGCGGGCCGACTGGCCGGCGCTCGCCGCCCGCGTGGAGCAGCGGCCGCGCGACGCCGGCGACGGCGACACGCTGGAGCACCTCGCGCTCGCCGCCGCCTACCGCCGCCTCGCCGGCGACGCCGCCGCGGCCGACGGCTGGCTGAGGCGGGTCGCCGCCTTCGCCGACCCCGCCCGCGGCCGACAGGACGATCAGGTCCGCGAGGCGGCGGAGGTCCTGTTCCTCAACGCGCGGCCGGACCTCGCGCTCGACGTGCTCGTCGGCAACCGCCAGTACGAGGCGGCGTTCGATTTCACGCGCGCCCGGCTGATGTTCGACGAGGCGACCGACGTCGCCGAGCGCGCCCGCCGCGCCGCCGGCGCCGGCGGCGCGGCCCCGCGCGTCGAGGCCAAGGCGGCGGCGCTGCTCGCGGTGCTGGGGGACGCGAAGGGGGCCGCGGCGCGCCTGCGCCGCGCCGAGGCCGCCGCGGGTCGGCCGCGGACGGTAGACGTCTCGGTGGCGCTCGTGCGCGCGGCGGCCGAGACGGGGGACGCGGCGGTGGGTGCGGCCGGGCTGGGGGCGTCGCTCGAGGCGACCGGCGCGGAGAACGTCCACAACGCCGCGGCGCTGTTCGCCGCCGCGGGCGCGCCCGGCGGCCGCCGCGCCGCCCGGTGGTGGGACTTCCTCCGTCGCCGCGGCGGCGAGCCGGCGCAGGTCGTGCTGCCGCGGCTGCGCGCGCTCCTGGACGGCGCGCTGCCCGCGGGCGACGTGGAGCGGATCGCGCGCGAGGCCGAGCAGGACGTCGGTCGCCACCCGCCGGCCGACGAGCAGGCGTGGATCGGGGCGATCGCCGACGCGCTGGTAGCGGTTGGTCGTCGCGACGCGGCGCGCGAGGTGCTGCGGCGCGGGGGCGAGGCGGGGGCGGCCGATCTGCTCGTCCGCGCCGGCGACCTCGACGCCGAGGACGGGCGCGACGACGCGGCGGCGGAGCGGTACGGGCGGGCGTGGGAGATGGACCG
Source organism: Phycisphaerae bacterium (assembly GCA_030448225.1). Next base: position 29,384 of record JAUJNJ010000046.1, on the reverse strand, counting down.
CGCCCAGCCGGTGCCGGCCCTGCTGAAGGGCCACGCGCTGATCCGGCTCGGCCGCGAGCGGGAGGGCCGGGCCCTGGTCGAGTTGGCGCACCTGCTGCCCCTCGGCGACGAGACGAAGCGCCACGCGCTGGCCGAGGCCGCGGCGGCGCGGAAGCTGACCGCCGACGTCGCCCGCGAGCGGGACTTGGCCGCCCGCACCGGGGCGTTCGCGTCGTGGCACCTCAGCGACCTGCTCCGCCGCGCGGGCGACGACGCCAACGCTACCGGCGACTACGCCCGCGCGGCCGACCTGTGGGAGCGGGCGTTCCTCGACAACCTCGGCACGGCCACCCGGTTCGTCGAGCCCACGGCGAACCTCTCGATGCCCGCCCTGCTGCTTCGCACCCGCGCGCTCGCCCGCATCAAGGCCGGCGACGCGTCCGGCGGCGCCGCGCTGGCCGAGGCGGGACTGGCGATCTCGCCGGGCGACACCGACGCCCTGATCGACGTCGTCGCCGCGCTCGACGCCGCCGGCGACCGCGCCCGGGCCGACGCGCTGTACGCCAAGACCACGGCGCACTACCGCGCGTTGTGCGCGAAGCACCCGGCCAGCGGCAGTCTCCACAACCAGTTGGCGTGGGCGGCGGCCAAGTGCGGGCGCGACCTCGACGACGCATTGACCCACGGCGCCCGCGCCGTCGAACTCGAGCCGGACGACACGGCCAGCCTCGACACCCTCGCCGAGGTCCACTTCCGCCGCGGCGAGATGGACAAGGCGATCGAGACGATCAACCGCTGCATCGCGCTCGAGCCGAAGAACAAGCACCACCGGGAGCAACTGGCGCGATTCCAGGCCGCACGCGCGGGCGAGAAGGCGAAGTGACCGCCGCTCGAACCCCCGCGCCGCCGGCTCCCCCGATTGCGGGAACCTTCCGCATAAGCGGCTTTCGTTGCCGTCGGCAGCCCGCGTCGCGTGCGCGCGGCGCACCGCGCCGCGGGGGACGCGAATGCGGCATCCGCTTTAGCCGAGTAATGAGGACTTGAACGCCGCTGGCTCAATCACCAGGGCCGGACTTGCAGCTGCCAGTCGCGCGAGTGAGACGAGCGTATGCCCCGCACCTTCGGCAACCGACCGGAGCGGGATGTTTCAGACGCCATCACGCACGTTCCAGCCGTCACAATCGGCGCACGCTCGTCGGAGAAATCAGGCCGGCGCCCGCCGCCGAGCATCCCGCCATTAAGCCTGTTCACGTCGGGACAATCGCCTGCCGATGGGTCGAACGTGCGGCCGCGCGGGCGGCCGCCTTGATGGACGCGACACCGCCGCGCGCATCGTCCGCAGGCGTGTGGCGAGGCGCGGCCGGCCGCGAGGGTCCGATACGTTCGGGGGGAGACCCGTTGATAAGCGAAAGCGCCAAGTCCCTGCTGCAGTGCGCCCTGATCGTGCTGACCCTGTGCGGCTTGTTCGCCTGGCTTGAAGGGAAGCCGGGCGAGATCACGTGGACGCTGCGCCTCTGGGCGCCGCCGTCGCTGGCGGTCGTCGGCTGGCTCCTCTACCGCGGCACGCGCCGGCCGCCCGAGACGTTGCCGGACCTGCTCGGCGACGCCAGCGGCGGGTCGTTCTTCGAGGCGGACGGCCTGTGCTTCGTCCCCGGCCTGTTCGTCGAGAACGGCCGCTGCGAGATGCGCGTGCTCTTCCAGAACCGCTTCGCCGGCCCCTGCACCGGGCGGGTGGTCATCAAGCCGCCGCGGAAGTGGTTCGGCTTCGGCCGGAAGCTGCCGTCGTTGAACGTCCCGTTCGAATGCCCCGGCGGCGCGTTCGGCGTCGTAAGGGTGCCGTACGCGGTGCCGGAGTCATACCGCGGCAAGACGATGAAGTTCGACGTCGGCGCGACCGCGAAGTACCGCGGGGGGCGCGGCGAGATGCTGCGGTTCCGCCGCGGCACGCGCGTCTCGGCCAGCGCGGACGGCAGCGGCGCGTTGAGCATCCTCACGTTGTTCCTCGGGTTCTACTACCACTCGACGCCGGCGAACTTCACCGCCGTGCTGCCGGCCGACGACCTGCCCGAACCCGCGCGGCTGACGGCCGAGCCGGTGACGCAGATCCTCTGGACCCCGGAGCCTACAGCACCGGCGCCGGCCGACGGGCTGATGAAACGCGCGGCGTAGGGTTACGGCGGCCGGGGCGAGCGCCTCCGTTCCCCCGAGATGCGCTCCGCCGTTCAGAGATGCCAACGCGCGGCAGCCCTCTCACGCCGGCGCGCGATCACCGGCGAGCGGCCGGCCCCGCCGCCGGCGCGGGGGCAGGGAAGATCGGGGCGTCGTTGCCGGCGCGGCGGCGCAGCTCGGCGACGGACTGGCGGGTCTCGTTCATTGCGGCGGCGTCGCCCGGGCGGCGCGGGCCGTTCTTCACGAGTTGCGACGCGCTCATCACCACGCCGCCGGCCACGATGCTGCCGTTGGCGACGTTGACGACCGTCTCGGCCGTCGTGGGCAGCGTCGTGCGCGGCACCTCGTAGCCGCCGCCCGACGAGCCGGTGAGCCAGGACGTGTCCCACCCGACGCGGTCGGCGAGGCGGTCGTGGCGGATCAGGGCCGCCAGCACCGCCAGGTCGGCGATGTTCTGCAACTCCGCGTAGACGGGGACGGCCGTCGCGAGGGCGGGCATGCGCTGCGTGAAGCGGGCGGCGTAGGCGGTCGCGGCCTCGGTGGCGCCGCGCGGGTCGAACGAGATCTTCCCCGCCTTCAGCATCAGCCGATGGCCGCGCAGCTCGTACGCGTTGCCGTCCTTCGACACCGACAGCGGCTCGTACGCCGGCTCGAACCAGAGCTGGCACGCGCCGGCCCGCGCGTCGTCGACGGCCAGGCCCAGCCCCGCGACCGGCGGCCGCTCGACGCCGAGCGCCATCCGCTTCATCCGGTAGTCGGCCGCGACCATCACGAACGCGAGGCGCGTGTCGGCGTCGGTGCCGAAGACGCGCACCTTCTGCGGGCCCAGCGCGTCCTTCAGCGCGGCGAGCCGCTGCTTGCGCGACCGCTTGGCGAACCGGCGGGCGACCTCGGCGGCGATCGTCGGCGAGTCGGGCGACGGGTCGATCGCGCACCCGTACAACCCGCCCCGCTGCCGCAGCGCGACGACGAGGTCCTCCAGCCGCATGATCGGCCGCCCGCTCGTCGCGCCGACCGCGTCGCCGCCGGCGCGGGCGACCCAAGGCTCGGCCGGCCCGGCGATCACGAGGTCGCGGTCGTCGGGATAGGCGAGCACGTAGCGGACCTGCGTCAGCCCCCCGAGGTATTTCAGCTCGTCGGGGACGGGCGTGCCGGCCTCGACGTGCCGGCGGACGGCGGCGAAGAGGCGCGGCAGCGAGACGTGCGTGAGTCGACCCTCGGCGTCCGCCGCGACGGCCGCCTTCGGGTTGCGGCGGATCGGAACCGGCGGCTTGGCCGTCCGCGCCGCCTCGCGCATGCGGACCACGCCCTCGGCGTCGACGTAGACGCCGGGGGTGTCGACGAGGCCGTCGTCGTCGGTCACCTGCCCGCGCAGCACGTCGACCGCGCCCACGACGAGCAACAGCGGCAGGAGAAGCCACGCAAAAGCCGCCCGCCGGGGGCGCGGCGCCGTGGGGGAAGCACCGTTCATGTCGACCTCCAGCGTCGTCGCCGGCCGCGGGGGCCGGAACTGGCATGTGCACCGACCGGACCGGCGCCGGGCCGGACGCGGCCCGTCCCTCGGCCGGCGGTGCGCGACGGTCTTGCGCGGCCGATCAAATGGGACCGTGCCGCGCGGCCGTCACCGTCGAGCGTAGCCCCCCGCCGACGGCGGTGTCAACGAAAAACGGAAGGCGGGCGGGCACAGCCCCCATCACGCAAATGGCCGGCCAGCGCGTCGCGGCCGGCCGGCGGGTCGATTGGCCAGGGGCGGCGAGTCCGGCGGGGCCATCATCCGGCGGGGCCATCATCGGCGACGAGCCGAATCTCAGTTCCGCACCTTGGCCTGCTTCGTGCGGGGCGAGTAAACTGCGTGGGCGCGGAGGCTATCGACCCATTACATCGCGCGCCCTTGTCCGGGCGTCGCCGAAGGAGCACCTATGAACGTTCGCCGACCCATTGTCACCGTCGCCGCGCTGCTGGCAATCTGCGCGCGCGGCCGTGCCCGCCGGCGCGCCGCGGGCGCAGGAGAAGAAGGCCGCCTCGGACCAAGGCGCGCGCGGCCGCCCCCGCGGGCACGCCCGTGACGGTCGACCTGACGACCCCGAAGAAGGCGGCGATGACGTTCGCCAAGGGGATCGAGCACAACGACCAGAAGGCCGTGCGGGCGGCGTCGGCCGGCCCGGAGGCCGACTACCCGATGTTCGAGACGCTCAGCACGGTCGCGATGGCGGCGGCGGACGTGCGGGCGGCGGCGATCGAGAAGTTCGGGGCCGAGGAGGCGAAGAAGGTCACGCAGGGGCAGGAGTCGATCGCCGCCAAGGTCGAGGGGACGACCGAGAAGATCGACGGCGAGACCGCCACGCTCAGCGACGGCGCGGGCGAACCGCTGCGGCTGAAGAAGGTCGGCGACGACTGGCGGGTCGACCTCGCGTCGATGCCCAACCGCGACCAGATGGCGCAGCCGTCCCGGTGATGAAGGGGATCGCCAAGGGCATGACCCAGGTCGCCGGCGACATCCGCGGCGGCAAGTTCAAGACGGCCGAGGAGGCGCAGCAGGCGATCGGCATGAAGATGATCGAGGCGATCGGCGCGGCGGGCGACGGCGGCGCGGGCCCCGCCGGCCGGCAAGGCGCCCGCCGCGGGCGGCGAGGGGCCGGCGGTGACGCGCGCAGGCCGAGCGCGGCGCGCGGCAGAAGGAGTCGAAAGCCGCCGAGTAAGCCGCGCGGCCGCGGCGAACCGCCCGCGCGCGATCACCGTATTTCCCGTGGCGGCGGCCGTACCGTCCCCGCGCGCTGCTGGGCGCATTTGCCGAGATTTTTGGCGGGTTTTTCACCCTGCCTTTCGCCGTATGAATTTAACTGGACTCTGAGTGGCGGACCTGCGAGTGATCACCCGACTCGCGACCGATTTTGCCACACGTCCCGTCTCGCGTCCGCCGTCCGAGGAGGTCCGACATGATCCGCGCAACACGTCCCGTCCCGACGCCGCCGCCGTTCGCCCGCGGCGGCGCCGATCGACCGCCGCCGCCGTTCCCGCCGCCCGCGCGTTCACGCTCGTCGAGTTGCTCGTGGTGATCGGCATCATCGCGGTGCTGATCGCCATCCTGCTGCCGGCGCTGAACTCGGCGCGCGAGCAGGCGAACATGACCAAGTGCCTGAGCAACCTGCGGCAGATCGGCCAGGCCGCCGCGATGTACACGAGCCAGCACGACGGCTACATCCTGCCGTCCTACGCACACGACGATCAACGCCCCGTCGGGCCACAAGGCCGACGCGGACAACTACGCGACGCTGCTGGTCAACCTCAAGCTGCTCGACGCGCCCAACGTCGGCACGATGGAGGCGCTCACGGACAACAGCGTGTTCAAGTGCCCCGGCGGCAGCGATGAAGAGTTCTTCTGCTTCTCGCGCCCGGCGGGTCCCGGCCCGGTCGCCCCGACCGGCCGCAAGACGGCCGCACCAACTTCGCGTGGCGGACCCAGTCGGCCAGCACGAACATCGTGATCGACACGTGGTACGGGGTTAACGGCACGATCGAGGGGGCGACCGCGGCCGGGGTCGAGCCGCCACTTCCCGGTCCGCCGCATCCCGTGGGGCGGCAACAAGACGGGCCTGAATCGGGTCGGGCGGATCCCCGATTCGACGCGGCTGGTGTTCATGTACGACGGCCTCTTCCAGCACCTGCACTTCGACGCCGACCGCCTCGCCGCGCGCGGCAAGAAGGGCACGATGACCAACATCCTGTTCTTCGACGGCCACGCCGCCAGCTTCGATACCAACGGCCTGCCGGGCCGGATGGGTGATAACCCGTCGGGCGCCGACATCTTCACGAACCAGGCCCTGCTACCGTTCCCGGAACTCCTCTGGACCTTGCAGCAGAGGTGACGCCGCCGGCTCGCACGCGACGGGCGGCGGCACCCGCCGCCCTCGCACCGTTCAGTCCCGGCGGCTCCCCGCGACGTGCCGCCCAGGACGTCAGACAGGAGACTGGCACCATGAACACCCAAGACCGTCATCCCGCGTCGTCCCACGCCATCGCCCTCGCCGCCCGCACCGCGCCGCCGAGCCGTCCCCGGCGGCGGGCCTTCACGCTCGTCGAGTTGCTCGTGGTGATCGGCATCATCGCGGTGCTGATCGGCATCCTGCTGCCGGCGCTCAACGCGGCGCCGAGCAGGCGAACATGGCTGCCTGCCTCAGCAACCTGCGGCAGATCGGCCAAGCCTCGGCGATGTACTCCAGCCAGTACAAGGGGTACGTCGTCCCGGAATATGCCTCGGCGACTGCCGGTAGGCGGCGCGAGCACAAGGCCGACTCGGAAAACTACGCCACCGTGCTCGTGAATGCCAAGCTCCTCCAGGCGCCCGACCTTCGCACCTGGGGCCAACGCTTCGAGCATCAAGAGCGTGTTCGAGTGCCAAGCGCGCCCTGAAGGACGCGCCGTGGGCGTTCAACTCGACTTCCGGTTTGCCGGGCGCGCAGTCGCCGCCGAACCGGTTCGACGACCCCGCCCACCAGCCGTGGCGCACGAAATCGGAGAGGAGCGGGATCGTCATCGACACGTGGTACGGCATCAACTCGATCATCGACGACTTCGACACCCACACTTTCCCGGTCCGCCGCATCCCGGAGACGAGGGCGCCGAACCGGCGGCAGCTCAACCAGATGTCCAAGATTCGTGACACGTCGCGGATGGTATACATCTTCGACGGCGTCTTCCGACACCTGCACTCCAACGGCAACCGCTTGGCCGCACGGCACAAGAAGAACACGATGACGAACATCCTGTTCTTCGACGGCCACGCCGCTAGCTTCCGACACCCGCAGCCTGCCGGGCGCGATGCAGGTGCCCGGCGGCGTCAACGCGTTCGAGCGCGTGCGGATCGGCAAACGTTCAACTCGCCGCTGCTCTGACGCTGAAGCAACAGGGAACCTAGGGCTTAGACGGCTCAATCGCCGCCGACACCAGATCGAGCACCCACGGGGGCAGGCCACGGCCTGCCCCGTTTGCATCCCGGTAGCTGACTTGGCCGCTACGACCCGGGGGACGGAACGGGGCGACGTTTGAAGTTGCAACCCATCAGGGCAACGATTCGCGACGAACGAAATTCGCAGGCGGGCGTGTTATGATAGTCGCCGGGTGCCGAGCGGCCGTTCGAAGTTCTACACGCGCGCGCCGCCGCCGCCGCCTTGGTCGACACACGATGAACCTGCCCGTCCTCAACGCCGCCCCGATCCCGCCGCCGCCCGTGGTTCGCCGACGGGCTGAACTTCACCTGCACCGCGTGCGGCAACTGCTGCACGGGCGGGCCCGGCTTCGTGTGGGTGACGCCCGAGGAGATCGAGCCGCGTCGCGGTGCACCTGAAGATCACCACCCGCGAGATGCTCAGCCGCCACTGCCGCAAGATCGGCGGCCGATACAGCTTCAAGGAGGTGCACCGAGGGCGGCCTCTTCGACTGCGTCTTCCTCCGCGAGCACGCGCCCGAGCGCCACGACGAGCGACGGCACCCGCTGCGCGGCAAGGGGTGCTCGATCTACGCCGTCCGCCCGCTCCAGTGCCGCACCTGGCCGTTCTGGCCGGAGAACGTGGAGAGCCCGCAGGCGTGGAAGCGGGCCGCCCGCAAATGCCACGGCATGAACCGCGGCGGCCGGACGTTCTCAAAGGAACAAGTCGAATCGCTCCGCGATGCCAAGGAATGGCCGGAGAACCCGCCGACGTCGTCGAAGTAACGTGGCGACGGCGATTGACACGCCCACCGCGCCGAATTCCCTACCGGGGAATCCCGCCATCCTCCGCACTCGGTCTGCCGCGCGGCCTCGGCACGGGTCGTCCCGAAACCGCATGCGCCCGCCCTGCCGTGCACGCGCGGCAACCGTGTCGACTCCGTATCGGTCGTCGCCGTCGGTCCTGCTCCGCGCGCGGGGGGCACGCTTGACACGCGCCCGTGGCGGCGATGGAGTAGCCGCCGCATGCCCCGACGCGTGTTCATCACCGTGGCCGAGGTGAGCGGCGACAACCACGCCGCCCAGCTCGTCGCCGCCCTGAAGCGGCTGGAACCGGACGTCATCGTCGAGGGGATCGGCGGCCCGGAGATGGCCGCGGCCGGGGCGGCGGTCCTCCGCGAGACGGTCTCCAACGCCGCCATGGGGTGGCGCGGCGCGCTGCGGGCGGCCGAGATCGGCAAGATCCTCCGCTGGGCGCAGCGCCGCTTCGACGACCCGGGCACCCGCCCCGACCTGTGGGTCGGCGTCGATTCGCCTTCGATGAACTTCCACTTCGCGCGAGCCGCCCACGAGCGCGGCATCCCCACGCTCCAGTACGTCGCGCCCCAACTCTGGGCGTGGCGCGAGGGGCGGATGGAGAAGGTGCGCAAGTGGGTCGACCGCCTCGCCTGCATCCTGCCGTTCGAGGAGCGCTACTTCCGCCGCCACCGCGTCAACGCGACGTTCGTCGGCCACCCGCTGTTCGACGAGCTACCGCCGACGCGCGAGATCCCAGGCCCCAAGTTCCCCGACCGGCCGCCCGTGGTCGGCCTGCTGCCCGGCTCGCGCAAGAGCGAGGCGGACGGGAACTTCCCCCGCATGCTGCGCGTCGCGACGCAGGTGCGGGCGGCGTTCCCGAACATCACGTTCCTCGTGCCCACCGTCGAGGCCACGCACCCGGTCGTCCGGCGCGAGGTGGAGCGCTGGGCGAGCCGCTGGAACGGGGACGCGGGCGCCGTCACCTCCAGCCACGCCGACTCCGGCGGAACGGTCGACGACGGCCGCGGCTGCTCGCTCCGCTACCAGCGCGACGCGTTCGACGACCTCGTCCCCCGCTGCGACTTCTGCGTCACCGCGTCGGGCACCGCGACGCTCCACGTCGCCGGGTTCGGCGTGCCGATGGTGGTGGTCTATGCCGCCAACTGGTTCGTCTGGAACCTGCTCGGCCGGTGGATCATGCGCATCCGCACGTACGCGCTGGTCAACCTGCTGGCCGACCCGAACCCGACCGACCCGGACCAGTCCCGCCACGTCGTCCGCGAGTTCATGCCGTGGTACGGCCCCACCGCGCCGGTGGGCGACGCGGTGATCGACGCGCTGCGGCACCCGGAGAAACTCGCCGTTCAGCGGAACGCGCTGAACCGCCTCGTCGGCACGCTCGACCGGCCCGGCGCGTCGGACAACGTCGCGCGCATTGCGATGGAGATGATGGGGGCGGTGCCGGTGGAGCGGAACGCGAGTTGAGACGGGTTGCGTCGCGGCCCCGCTGAAGCGGGGACGCCGGTCGGGCACCTCTTAGTTTCCGATGGCTCGCACCCCGCGATTCCCAAGTTTCGGCGAAAGTTTCTCCGCGCGCGGGCCGCGATTCAGATGAGCGCGAAATGTGGGAAACGCCCCCCCAGATCTTTCGATTGCGACCGAAGGAACCGCCTTTGCTTCGAGTGTGATCCCGGCCACGCATGCCGACGTCGGCTGTGTCGCGGGGATGGCGAGGACGAGCCCGGTGTCTCGACGACACATGGACGCTCGTCCCCGCCCGATCGTCCGTCCGAAACACTTGTCGCAGGAGATTGTCATGCGTGAATGGATGCTCAAGACGTCGACCGCCGCCGTGATCGCAACCGCCACCGTCGCCGTGCCCGCGTTCGGCCAGGCTCAGGAGCGGGAACGAGGCCGCGACGGTGGACAGCAGCAGCTCGATCAACTCCGCCAGCGCGAGAAGTCGGAGGAGGACGCGCAGGGTGACCGGCGGGTCGAGGTACGCGAGAAGGCGCTGTGGGCGCTGGGCGACCTGCCGCCGAAGCTCATGCACCGGGCGATGGAGAAGATGGCGCAGGAGCCGGACGAGGCGCGTAAAGCCGTCATGCAGTCTGCGAACATCCTCGAATTGCAGTCGGCGCTGTCGCAGGGTCAGGGCCGTGGCGGCGACCGCCTGACGGCCGAGGCCGAGTCGCTGCGCGAGCTGGCGAGGCGGATCGAGTACAAGGAGGTCCTGAGCCGCGACGAGTTGAAGGAGCCGTTCTCGCGCGCCGCGATGGCGGCGGCGTCGTTCTACCAGGAGGCGGCGCAGGCGGGCCTGCAGCGGCAGGACGAGGAGCAGACGGGCTACACGCTCAAGGCCGCGTCGGAGTACTTCACCGCCGCCCACGCGTTCGGCGAAAAGCAGCCGACGGGAGAGGTCAGCCGCGCGATCTTCGATGCCGACCGGCTGTCGTCGCAGATCGTGAAGCTCAGCAAGCCCACGACCTACCAGAGCGAGCAACGGGGCGACGGCGCGACCGCGAGACGCGAGGGCGAGGGCGATCTGCGCGACAACGCCCGGACGGCCGGCGCCCGTGCGGGCGAGGGGGCCGGCTCGATCCCGCAGGAGGCCGACCGCGTGATCAGCACGCTCGGCGACGCGATCCGTCAGGCCGGCGGCACCGCCGCCGAGCCCGCGGGCGCGCAGAACCGCTCACCCGCTGCCGAAGATCTCGGCTCCGAGCGCATCAGCCGCCCGACCCCCGGCGAATCCCGCTAACGCGAGCGACGCCTCGCACGTCGCACGGCGGCGGCGGCGGCGGCGCGCTGAACATTTCGAAACCGACCAGAGGGCGGCCGATTCATCGGTCGCCCTCGTTTCGCGTCGTGCGACCTCGCCGGGACAGACGCATCGGCGCGATCTGCCATCCGCGGCCGCGGCCGGTACAATGCCGCCGCGTCGGCGGGCCGGAGGGGCGATGGGCCCGCGCGCAGGGTGACGGGGGGCGGCGGGCGGGACGCCGCGGCGTCGGCGGAGGGCGGATCGCGATGGCGGACAACCGTGAGCATCTCGTGCGCCGGTGGGACGCGCTGTGCCGGGCCACCGGGTTCGATGCCGGCGACGTCGCCGAGTCCTGCCGCTGGCTCCTCGACGCGCACGCGGCGACTGGCCGGGCGTACCACAACCTCGACCACCTCCAGCACTGTCTGGCCGAGTTCGAGTTCGGCCGCTCGATCTGCCAGGACCCGGTCGCGGTCGAGTTGGCGATCTGGTTCCACGACTCGATCTACGACCCCGCCCGCGTCGACAACGAGGAGCAGTCGGCCGCGTGGTCGGCGAGCGTGCTCTGCTACCTCGGCGCGCCGCAGGAACTCGTCGACCGCGTCGGCGACCTCGTGCTGTCGACGCGCCACGCGGATGCGCCGGCGACGCCCGACGCGCAGGTGTTGACGGACGTCGACCTGGCGATCCTCGGCCAGCCGCCGTCGGTCTTCGACGCGTACGAGGCGTCGATCCGCCGCGAGTACCGCCACGTGCCCGACGAGGGATTCCGCACGGCCCGCGCCGGCATGCTCGAACGGTTCCTCGCGCGCCCGCAGATCTACTCGACGTTCACGTTCCGCGCCCGCTACGAGACGCCGGCGCGGGAGAACCTCGCCCGCTCCATCGAGCGCCTGCGCCGCAGCGCGTGAGGCGGGCGCGGACCTCGCCCCGTTGACGTGTGGGGGCGCGGGCACTGCCTCCGTGCGAAACGGCAAGCGTTCGTTCGGCGCGTGACGACGGGTCCGCGGGAACGTGAGCGGGCGGCGCCCGCGTCTCGACTACCTGCTCCGCGTGGTATGCTCTCGCCCGTGATCCGCATCCGCGAAATCCTCGACCCCGACCTGCGCCGACGCATCGCCGAGGCCCTGGCCGCGCGCCGCGGATGCTCGGCCGCGGCCATTCCCGACTGGTTCGAGCTGGACGACCTCGACTTCGTCGACCTCCTGAACGACCTCCGCGACGACGCTGACCTCGAGCCGCGCGACGACCCGCGGATGTGACGCGACGCCCCCGCGGTCGGCTGGCGCCCGGCGAGC
>JAUJNJ010000046.1:0-17352 GCA_030448225.1 Phycisphaerae bacterium | reverse complement strand
CTTCGGCGGGCACGTTCCCCGAGCGCGAGACCTTCACGTCCCCGCGCAGGAGCGCGTCGTCAACGTCCGCCCGCGGCACGCGCGCCTGCGGCGCATCTCGTGATCCGTTAGGATCGGGCCATGGTCTCTCGCGACGAAATCGTCCTCGACTACCTCGACCGCCTGCCCCACGCGCCGTACCCGGTGCAGGAGGAAGCGATGTACGCGTGGGCGTCCTGTGACCAGGGCGTGCTGCTGTCGGCCCCCACCGGCACCGGCAAGACGATGGTCGCCGAGGCCGCGGTCTACGAGGGGCTGCGGACGGGGAAGGTGGTGTATTACTCGACGCCGCTCATCGCGCTGACCGACCAGAAACTGCTCGAACTGCAGGACACCGTCGCCCGCTGGGGGTTCGACCGGGAAAAAGTTGGCCTCGTCACCGGCCACCGCACGGTCAACCCCAACGCGCAGATCAAGGTGGTGGTGGCCGAGGTGCTGCTGAACCGGTTGCTCCACCCCGAGGCGTTCGACTTCTCCGAAGTCGGCGCGGTCGTGATGGACGAGTTCCACAACTTCAACGAGCCGCAGCGGGGCATCGTGTGGGAGCTGGCGCTGTCGCTGCTGCCGCCGCACGTGCGGGTGATGCTGCTGTCGGCCACCGTGGGGTCGGCGCCGGAGTTCATCAGCTGGATGGCCCGCAGCCTCGACCGGCGGGTGACGCTCGTCGAGGGGACCGAGCGCAAGGTCCCGCTCCACTTCCACTGGGTCGGCGACGAGCTGCTGCCCGACTTCATGGAGCGCATCGCCGGCGGCGCCGACGAGCAGCGCCGCACGCCGGCCCTCGTGTTCTGCTTCGACCGGCAGGTCTGCTGGGACACCGCCGAGGTGCTGAAGGGGAAAGACCTGTTCGACGAGGGGCAGCGCAAGACGCTGCTCGACCGCCTCGAGGCGTTCGACTTTTCCGTCGGCTCGGGCAACAAGCTGCGCACGTTCCTGACGCGCGGCATCGGCATCCACCACGCCGGCCTGCTGCCGCGCTACCGGCGGGTGGTGGAGACGCTCTTCCAGGAAAAGCTGCTGCCGGTGTGCGTCTGCACCGAGACATTGGCGGCGGGCATCAACCTGCCGGCGCGGTCGGTCGTGCTGACGACGCTCGTCAAAGGGCCGCGCGACAAGAAGAAGCTCGTCGACGCCAGCAACGCGCAGCAGATGTTCGGCCGCGCCGGGCGGCCGCAGTTCGACACCGAGGGGCACGTCTACGCGATGGCGCACGAGGACGACGTGAAGCTCGCGCGGTGGAAGGAGAAGTACGACTCTATCCCCGAGGAGACGAAGGACCCGAACCTGATGAAGGCGAAGAAGGCGCTGCTGAAGAAGAAGCCGACGCGCCGCAGCAACTTCACCTACTGGAACGCCGAGCAGTTCGCAAAGCTGCAGACCGCCCCGCCGGTGCGCCTGGCGAGCAAGGGGAACCTCAACTGGCGCTGGCTCGCGTTCCTGCTCGACGCGGACCCTGCGGTGGAACCGATCCGCCAGGTGATCCGCCGCCGGCTGATGGACCCGCCGACGATCGAGGCGGAGGTCAAGCGATTGACGCGCATGCTCGTGACGCTGAGCGGAACGGGCGTCGTCATCCTCGATCCCCCGCCACCCCCCGCGTGGCAGAACGCCGTGAAGCCGGCCGGCGCGATGCTGCCGACCACCGCCGTCCTCGACGACGAGGACGACGCCGATGACGCCCCCACCGTTCCGGCCGTCACCGCCGCGGCGGTCGTCGAGGCGCCGCGCGTGAAGCCGCCGAGCGTGAGCGAACTGAAGGCCCGGCTGAAGATGGGCGACGAGATCGGCACGACCGCCGCCGTCGCCGCTCGTCCGGATATGGCCGCCCGCGGCGCGAACAAGGGCGGCACCGTCCCACCCGACCCGTACGACCCGATCACCGCGGCGCCGACGGAAAAGCTGCACCAGCTCATGGTCTTCCGCGCCGTCCACCCGCTCTACGGCCTGTACCTGATGGACTACCTCGGCAAGGCCGACGACCACGAGATGATTCAGATCCTCGAGAGTCTGCTCGAGATGCCCGGCTCGGTCGCCAAATCGCTGCGCGTCCCGTGGCCCGACGACCTGCCCCCCGGCCGCCTCAGCCTCGAGACGGTCGACCCGCTCATCTACACCCGCGGCCTCGCCACGCAGGAGGATCTCTACCCGCAGGCTGACCAGTCGGACGTCGCGCCGGAGTTCCGCAAGTACCCCGTACCGCTCGCCCAGAAGATGCGGATGCTCTTCGAGGGCGAGATCGACCACGCCGGCGGCCTGTTCGTCACGCCGGTGTGGGCCGTCGGCGACCTGCTCCAGCACGGCGGCGACTTCGACAAGTTCGTCCGCGCCCGCGACCTCGTCCGCCAGGAGGGCATCCTCTTCAAGCACCTGCTGCGGATGATCCTGCTCTGCCAGGAGTTCGCCCGCCTCACCCCGGGCGACACCGACCCCGTGGCGTGGCAGGCGCGCCTGGCGGAAATCTCGTCAGTCCTCACGACCGCGTGCCGCACCGTCGACCCGCAGTCGACCGACGAGATCCTGGAGGAACTGGCGGACGAGGTGTAGAGGGCGCGGGGTATCTGTGATCTGTCACGGCAAGCCCGATGACTCGCGACCTCCCTCTCCCCAGTACGCTGGGGAGAGGGCAGGGGAGAGGGGCTCTCGCCGCTGACGTTCCTGCACTGGGGCCGACGGTCGCGCGATCCTCACCCGAGACGGTCCGCGGAGCAGACGGGAGAGCCGACCGAGCAGAGTCCTCTTGGCGAACGCCTCCTTACATCGAACGCCTTTACCAGCGAAACGCTTTGCTCCCTCTCCCCCGTACTCGGGGGAGAGGGCAGGGGTGAGGGGCGGGACAGAGAAATGGTCACGTCATGGCAGGGTGGCGTCGCAAAACGTCTACGCGCGCTTGAGCACTCCGTCCCTCCACCACCTGCACGACTTTCCCCATTCGGCCCCTCACCCTAACCCTCTCCCCCGAGTACGGGGGAGAGGGGACAACAGCGCTTCGCGTCCCTGGCACGCCGAACGCGCCGCGCCGATCTCAGTGTCACGCGCCGCGTGCTGCACGTGCCACTCCGTTCGACGCGCGCGGGGGTTTGTGGGTACAACGGGGAAACGCGGCTGGAGCGACGGGCGCAACTAATTTGCCACGCTCCGCGCGGGACCAGCACCGTCCGACGCGGCTCGCGAGCGAGCCTGCTAAACAGGTCCCGCGATGCCGACGAGACCCCCGACACAAACCGATCCACTTCGCGACGCAGGCACCCACGCATGTCCGACACCAACACCCACCCGCCCAACATCGCACTCGCATTCCTCGCCCATCCGGACGACGCGGAGATCCTCTGCGGCGGCACGCTCGCACTGCTCGCTAAACTTGGCTGGGTCGTCCACATCGCCACCGCCACGCCGGGCGACTGCGGCACGATGACCCACAACCGCTGGGACATCAGCGCAATCCGCACGACCGAGGCCCGGCGGGCGGCGGAGATGATCGGCGCGACCTATCACTGCCTCGACGAGCCGGACGGCCTCGTCGTCTACAGCCGCGAGACGGCCCAAAAGGCGATCGACCTGTTCCGCCGCGTCGCGCCGGCGCTCGTGTTCGCCCACCCGGTGAAGGACTACATGCTCGACCACGAGCAGGCCCACCTCATGGCCCGGTGCGCGAGCTTCGTCTACGGCGCGCCGAACGTGTCCGCCTTTCCCCTCCTGGCCGCCAGTCGTATCCCGCACCTTTACTACTGCGACCCGGTGGAGGGCCTCGACCCGCTCGGCACCGAGGTCCGCCCCACGGTCTACGTCGACGTCAGCGGCGTGCTCGACACAAAGCTCGCGATGCTCGCCTGCCACGCGTCGCAGCGCGAGTGGCTGCGCGCGCACCACGGCATGGACGAGTACATCGACGCCACCAAACGCCACGCCGCCCACCGCGGCGGCCAGGTCGGCGTCGCCGCCGCCGAGGCGTTCGTCCAACACCGCGGCCACGCGTTCCCGCAGGCCGACCTCCTCGCCGACCTGTTCGGCGCGCTCGGCCCCCGGTAGGCTGGGATGACGGCGTCGCACGGGCGGAAGAAGATTCACCACTGAGGCACGGAGACACGGAGGTAAGAGGAGAAGACCAAAGTCGTGGAACACGGATGAACACGCAGCATCGCACTGGCTACGGCTTCCGCCATGGTCAATTCATCCATCTTCCGTTCTCGCTTTCTCTTCCGACCTCCGTGTCTCCGTGTCTCCGTGGTTCGACTTCCCCCGAACGACCGAGCACCTCACCGAAACGCATATGCCCAAATCGCTCAACCTCATCAACACGCTCAAGGGCTCGCTGCTCGAGAACTTCTACCCCGCCGGCTGGGACCTGCGCCGCATCGACAAGTGCTGCGCGATGGGCCTGCGCGGCGTGCTTCAGCCGACGAAACACTGGCACGACGACTTCAAGCCCGCGGCCGTGCGCGACGTGGCGGAGATGGACCGGCGGATGGGCGACGCGATCGCCGACGAGGTCGAGCAGACCCGCCGCGCGGGCCGCAAGCTGGCGATCATCCTGCCGGTGGGGCCGATGGGGATGTACGCCACGGTCGTGAAGCGCCTCAAAGCGAGCCGCACGCCGTGCGACCACGTGACGACGTTCAACATGGACGAGTGGTCCGACGCCAGGGGCGACACGATGCCCGGCGACCAGCCCGGCGGGTTCGAGCACGCGATGGCGGGCGCGCTGTTCGCGCCGCTCGGAAAGCTGACCGTCCCGCCCGCGCAGCGGAACTTCGCGACGCGGAAGAACCTCCCGACCTACGGCGCCCAGATCGCCGCGCTGAAGACGGGCGGCGCCCGGCTCGTGACGGTGTACGGCATCGGCCGCGTGTGCCACATCGCGTTCTGGGAGCCGCAACTCGCTGGCGAGTACGACGCGGGCGAATGGCGCCGCCAGACGCACCGCCTCGGCGTCGCGCTGCACCCGCTGACGGTGGAGCAGAACAGCTTGCACAGCTTCATGAGCCGCTTCACGCTCATCCCCTGCTTCGCCAACACGATCGGCCCGGGCCTGTTTTTGCAGAGCGACTTCTGCATCGGCGGCGCCGACGGCGTCTACCCCGACCGCGGCGCCTGCTGGCAAGGCATGAGCCTCTGCGTCACCCTCCAGTACGGCCCGACGCCCTGGATCCCCTCCTCCTTCATGCCCACGATGGCCGGCCGCCTCTTCTTCGTGCGCCAACTGGCGGGGCCGCTGGAACCGGACGCGCACTAAACGCGATGACAGGCTGGCGTTCGGCCGGCACCCCGCACGAGTCATTGCCCCTTTCCCCGCCGCGACGGCGGACCGCCGCGCCCGCCACGATTCCGCGCAGCGTGCGAGGGGGCCGCGCGGAGGCGACCGCTCCCGATGTGGGCGCGTGCCGGTGTGCGCATTCGCCGTCGTGGCCGTGGCGCGATCCTACCCCTCCTGTTTTTCATGTTGGTGGACCTCTACAGGGAGCCGCAGTAGATCGCTGCGCAACCCGCCGCTGGAGCGGCCGCGCCCGCACGATATCCTGCGCCGGTCCGGCGGCGTTATCCTGGACGCGGGGCCGGCCGCGCGTGGCGCCGCAACGGGCTACGCGGCGCCGGCCGACGACCGCCGCCCGCCGCCCGCCGCATCGACGCCGGAGCGCCAAATATCATGCCGCCCGGCGGCCGTGCGCAGGTTAACGTCCGACCGCCAAGTCCGCGGGAACCGACCGATAACCATCTTGACGACGGCCCTTGCGCGCGCGAGGCTTGCCGCGACGCCGCAGCGCTATCCGGCGCCCGCGGGCCGGAGAATCAACGGTTATGCCCCTCGAGCACGAGACCGTCGCCCCCGCACCTCCCCCAATGGCTGGGCGGTTCTGCTTGGTCGCGTTTGGGGGCGCAGCGCTCGGGTTCCTCGCTTGGTGCGGCCTCGACTTCGTCCTCGTGCGGTTCGCGCCGTCGCAAATCCACCACTTCGACTGGCTCATCCTGCTGTTCCCGTTCGCGGTTGGCGTCGGCGGCGCAGGACTGTTGCGCCAGTCCGACGGTTCGCCCCACGTCGGCCTAGCCACCGCGGCTGCGATCGTCGCAAGTATCGTCGCCCTCGCCTTGATCCTGTTCCTGGGCTTGCCGTTCCACTTCGCGATCGGCGGAAACCTGTAGCACGCACGACCGGGGCATAGCCCGCCGATGCAGCGGACGGAGCCGGCGCGTACACTCCCGCGGTTCGAGAGCCGGCGTCGCGCGGGCTCGGCCACTGATCGGCCTTACGTTAGTGGGGCCGGATGCACCGACGTCTCCCGTTTCGTCGACGCCGTCAGCCAAAGGATAGCTCCGTGCGCGATGCCTCATCGCAGACGGTATTCGAACACGAGTCACCGCGAGGCGATGCCGTGGACGAAGCGCCGGCCGATTGGAAGCAGGATCTGTCGGACTTCGCGAAGCAGTTCATCGCGGAGGCGGTGGTCATGGTTGTAGGCGTCGTTCTCGTGATTTGGTATCGGAGCCGGGCCCACTAACCTGCCGTCGGAGCGGACCGGCCGGGGACGGTAGTTTGTAGTTCGATGGCCGGGTGATGCGCCGCCCGCTGATCGGCCTCACGTTGTGCGACATCGCCATGAGCAACCGAACCTGGGTATGTCTTCAGTGCCGCAAGTCGCAGCGGAAAGACCAATCCGTACGCGCCGTCCTTTGCCCGCAGTGCAAGGTGCCGTGCGAGCACGTTCACTGGAAGAATTCGGGTCCCCTCACCGAAGCGCGAACGGGCCTGGGCGATGTTCTGGCGAAAGTACCTCGCCGAGAAAGCGCTGATAGCGGAGTTCGAGCGAGACCCGAGCATCAAGCACATCGCGCTCGACCTGCTCAACCAAAGTTGGACGCGGAGGTAGCCGCAGGGCCGGGCGAGCGTGCGGTTCCCGTAAATAGGATGCGGTTCGGTGTCCGCCCGGCCGCTGAACCTCTTTCCGCTTCGTCGTGCGGCCGCCGCGCGGGCTCGTCCGGGCGCGCGTTACCGCACGATTCCGGCATCCGCGCTCGCGAGGTGGCGGCAGTTCAGCACCTTCTCGATGAGGTCCTGCGGGACGTAGTAGTAGTGGTTCGAGGCCTCGAAACCGATGCGCGAGTCGGCCGACGCCAGTGCGTAGAGCGCCTTCGCCGACGCTTCTTCCGCGCGCAGAATTTCGCGGAGTTCCGCCGCGAGGCGCTGGCGGTCGGCGGCGGTCGGTGCGGCGGCGAGCGCGTCGCGGGTCATGACGTAGCGCGATTGGTCGGCGACGCTGCGGAAGTGGAGCGCGGCGGCGTGGGCGAAGCGGAGTTCGGCCTGGGCGTCGGCCGCGCGCTCCGGCGGCGCGAGGTTCGCGGCCCTCTCGAGGTCGGGCAGGCCGGCGTGCCACGCGGTGGCGACCTTGTCGAACTGCGCGACGAACGTCGCGGCGGGGTAGGGGCCGCGCCAGCCCTTCAGGTCGTCGTACGGGAGGCCGACCATCGTGGACGCGTAGCCGGTCGGCTTCGGCCAGAGCAGGTTGGCGGGGCCCTGCTGGACCGGGGAGCGGTAGATGACCGACGCGTCGAACAGGCACTCGCGCAGGGCGGGCGCTGAACGCCGTCCACGCGCGGCGGGCGTGGGGCGCGCCGGCGGGGCCGAAGCCGCTCGGCGGCGAGGGCGTCGAGGACGGCGGCTGTCGTCGGGACGGGGCGGCTGGCGGAAGCGGCGGGCGAGGTCGAGGACCCGAGGGGTAGCCGCCGAGCGACCAGCTCAGCATCATCCCGTCGACGCCGGCCGCGGCGAGGCGGGCGCGAGTGCTCCGCCACCAGGTCCATCACCGGCAGGTACGGGACGGCCGACAGTTCCCACGTGTTGTTGAGCTGCACCCTTCGCCACCCGCGGCAATCCGCGCGCCTTGGCGGCCGTCCAGTGTTTCGTCGCGCGCGGCTGGCCCGACGGCCGACAGCGAGTACTCCCCCACCGTCGCCGCCACCCCGCCCCGCGACAGCGGCAGCGACCACTCGCTGACCGACATGAACTCGACGCCCGCCGGCAGCCGCTTGATCGCGTCCGACCGCCCACTCGTCCTTCCAGCCCCAGTCCCACGCGATGACACGCGCGTCCGGGCTGCCGCGGCGGACGCCCGCCTCCACCGCTGCGTTCACCTCCGCGACGATCTCAGCGGCGTCCCGCGTCTTGCCGCGGACAGCCGGCGTGCCCGTAGTGTGACGCGCAGTTCGTGAGGTTCTCCGACGCGGTGATCGTGAAGACGCCGCCGAGGTCGGGCACGGCGCGGAAGACGTGCGAGCGAATCGCTCAGCCACCGCCGAACGAGCGGCTGCGACGTGCACATCGCGACGTGGTCCCCCTCGCGCACGCCCGCGAGTTCGGCCGCCGCTCGAAGAACACGGCGGGCATCGCGCGGGGCTCGTTCGTGTAGAGGTAGACGTCGATGCCGAAGCGCTGGGCGCGGGCGACAAGCTTGCGCGGAGGTTCGCGAGCCGCCGCTCGGACCACTTGCCCGAACTCCGGGAAGTCGGCCGACGGCGAGCGGCGGAGGACGACGTGGAGCCAGACGCCGTTGACGCCGAGGTCGGCGTAAGCTGGAGCAGCCGCGTCTGGGTATGGGTCGAGCGACGCGTCGGCGAGTGGGTCGCCGAAGACGGCGAAGTAGGAGTAGAGGAACCGCACGCCGTGGCGCGTCCGGCCCCTGGCGCGGCTACGCGACCGCGCGGCGAATTCCTTCAGAAAGGCCAACCGCTCCTCGCCGGCCCGGCGCTTCTCGCCGATCGCCTCATTCACGATCTGGCGGATCTCCGCCGCGCGCGTCGCTGCGGCTCGCCAGGGCGCGTAGGTGATCGGCTCGCACGCCGGCTTGACGCTGCCGAGAGCTTGATCCAGAGGAAGTCGTCCTCCCGCAGGGTTTCGGCCAGGCGCCGGCGTCCAGTCGAGGAGCGTCAGCAACTGCTCGTACGCAGCAGGTGCCAGTTGCGGCGGATGAGAGACAGGTACAGCCGCGACTCGTACGCCGGCGGCACCGGCCGCGCCGGCGGGAGCCCCATCGACCCCGCGACGGCCGCCACGTTCTGCGGCGTCGTCCCGAGCACCCGCGAGACGTTCGGTTTCCACGAGGTTCCAGTTCCGCCAGACGAACGCGTGCATCCGGTCGGGGAAGTGCGGACGGGCAGCCGGCGGGCGCGCGCGCGCTCGCCGGCAGCGGCGATTCGGCGCGGGCGGCGGTCGTGGCGGCGAGGAGAAGGAGGAAGAGGCAGGCGCGCGTATTCGCACGATCACCCTTTCCGCTGGAAGACGTTTTGAGCCGGACGAATCACCGATCGGCCCGCGCACGGGCGCGGGCCGTTCCGCTCAACTGCGGCTCAACGCGGCGTCCTCTCACTCCGGCCAGACAAGGATCGTCACGCCGCTGCAGGCGGGGCCGGCGTGGGTGAAGGCGAGACGCGGACCTTCGACGCCTTCACCTCGTCGAACCGCACCTCGTTGATCTGCCCGCCGGCGGGTTTGGCGGGGCTGCGCGTCGCGTTGGCGGCGGGCGTCCACTTGTCGCCGGTCCAGAGTTCGGACGCGGTAGTCGGCCGGCCTTCACGCCGCCACGGTCGTCGTAGAGGGCGAGTTCGACGCGGCGACGTCGCCTGCCGAAGTCGATCTCGAGCCAGTCGGTGGCGTTCGGCGATTCGAAGCTCGTCCAGCGGTTGTTGGGGGACGGCGAGAAGACGATGCGGCCGTCGTTGGCGAGGGCGACGTCGTCGAACCGCGACGTGAACGACGCCGACGCCTTCGAACGGCTTGCCGCCGGCGTTGTACGCGAGGTTGCCGGCGGGCGGCGGCGCGGGGGCTACGGGGAGCGTCGCGTCGCCCCACGCCTCGAACTCGGTCAGGCCGGTGCGGGCGTTTCGTCGGTGCGTGAACGTCGCCGCACTTTCTCCACCTCCATCGCCGGGAATCGCACCACGTTCGCCCGCCGGCCGGCCGGTTTGTCCGGCGTGCGTTGCTGGCGGGGACAGGCGCCCACGACCGCCCGTCCCAATACTCCAGGTCGAACGCCTCCGGCGGCGACGTCCTTCTCGTCCTCCAGGAAGTAGAGCTTGACCGTGTGGATCGGCCGCTTCGTGCCGAAGTCGACCGCGCACCAGTCGCGGTCGGAGGCGGAACCGGCGGTCGTCCAGCGGTTGGGCGGGGAGCGGTGGTACCAGTAGTTGCCGTCGACGAGCTTGCCCACCGACGTCTCGGCGGCCGTGAACGAGGCGGTGACGCGGGGGAAGTAGGTCCCCTCGTTGTTCACGGCGAAGTTGGTCAACGTCGACGTCGCGGGCACTTCGGCGGGTGCCGCCTTTCGCCGGCAAGCGCGGCACTCAGCTTTTGCACTTGGTCTGCCGACGCGATCTTCACGCCGTCGGCGAAGAGGTGCAGGCCCTGGCCCACGCCGTACGCCCCGCCGCCGCGGTCCCACACGACGCCCACGAGGCGGCCGCGGTACGGCACGTCCTCGATTGCAAAGTAGTCCCACCCGGCAGCGAGCGGTCGATCTCCAGCGTGTCGTCGTTCCGCGGCTTCAGGCCGATCAGGCCCGTGAGGATCAGGTCCGTGTAGCCGGGAGTGAAAGTAGTGCTCGCTGTGGTTGTAGCTGTCGTGACCCTCCCACGAGCCGGTGTCGGGGTGCGCGCTTCTCGGCGATGTAGGGCCGGCCGTCCTTGCGGTGGGTGAGCGTGTAGACCTTCAGCAGCTTGAAGTAGTCCGCCCGGCTGACGGCGTCCTGCTCGTAGTTCTGCAGCAGGTTGCGCCATCTTCGAGCGTCTGCGTCGTCGCGTAGGGCCAGGACTGGCCGCTCCACCAGCAGCACGTCTTGACGAGGCGGAACATCGGGTCCCGTTTCTCGACGGTGGTCGGCCCGCGTTCGGCGAAGAAGCGGGTCGGGTCCATCAGGGTGCGCCAGGCGACCTCGTACCCCTTGCCCGCGTCCGGGAGGTTGAACTGCCACGGCACGAACGATCTGCTCGCGCCCGAACGCGCTGCCGGCGAAGCGGCCGCTCTCGTGCGTGAGCGTCAGCGCCCCCACGGCGAAGCCGTCGCGCTGTTCGTCGCCCATGAACATGTGGAAGAAGAACTCGCGCTTCGGGTCCCACAGTTTCTGCTGGACGTTCGCCTTGATCGACGCGGCCTTGGCGGCGAATCGCTTCGCCAGCGCCTCGTCGCCGGCGAGTCGGGCGATCCGCTCGACTGGCGTCGGCCCACATGTAGGCGTTGAACGTCGGGCGGAAGCCGGGGCGCGCGCGGACGATGTCCTGCGTCTGGCGGCTGTTGATGTTGTACTCCATCCGTCGTCGTGGCCGGTCTGCCAGAACAGGCCGACGTCGGGGACGAAATGGTCCCGCTCCCAGCCGTCGTAGTTCTTCACGAGGTCCGGGAGCAGGTCGATCGCGAACCGGTCGTCCGGGTGCACCCTGCGGACGGCCCACACCGAGTCCGCCAGCCACGTGCTGTACCGCCGCGGCTGCGCGCCGGGCGTGCGGAACCAGTAGCGGGCGTAGTCGCGGGCGTAGCGCGGCTCGCGCAGCAGCGCACTGTACAGTTGATGACCGGCCGGGCAGCTGATCGCCCCGTACGCGCCGGACCAGAACGGCCGGTCGATGAACTCGGTGTACGCGTAGCCGGAGTCGGGCGAGCCGTACGTCAGGTGCTTCGACGAGTTCCCAGCGGTAGTAGTAGGTGGTGTTGACGTCGGCATCGGGCGTGTCGAGGAACGGGATGTGCTGGCGGTACCAGTCCCAGTCGCGGTTGTCCCAGAAGGTTTGGGCGTCGAGGAGTTTCTGCTTGTCGAGCACGCGGACCTCCGGCCCGCCCGACGCGGCGGCGGCGAGCAGGAACAGCCCCGTGAATATGGCCGTCGCCGGGGCGAGACAACGCCGCACTCGTGTCACACGTTGCACCATGAGGACCCCTCGTCGTAATGCCCGCCGACTCGCACCCCCCCTCGCACGGCTAATCGTACCGAGGACGTTCGCCCGCCACGGAAGGTCCCGACATTGAGCAGCTGCGGGACGTCGGTGCATGCGCAAGTCCAAGCAGGCGGAACGCCGGCGGAGGGGGAACCGAGCGCGTGCTCCCGAGGCGCTGGCTTTTGGGGCTGTCTTACACCTCGTAGTGGCGGCGGCCCCCGTCGCGGTTGTGCGCAGCCACAAGTCCCGAGCGATAGATTCGCCGCTGCGCGTCGACCGCGACGCAGGCGTCGCCACTACCGGCAGAGGTTGTGAGGCACGCCCTGGTCGTCACGCCCAAAATGCGTGCGTCGCCGCGCGGGAATCGGTAGAACGTATCGGGAAAGAACCTGGCGACGACGCGGAGGATCGGCAATGCGGCGTCCGCATAGCGTGGATTCGCAACGCTCGTTTCGCCCTGCTGCTGGTGGCGAACTCGGCACCCGGCGCCGCGGCCGACGCCAAGCCGGGCGGCGGCCGCGCCGGCGTTCAAGCCGGCTTCGCCGGCCGCGACGTCACGCCGGACCTCGGCATGGAGCAGCCGGGGAACTACATGAAGCAGTTCGCGCGCGCCACGACCCGTGCAAGGTGCGGGCGGCGGTGTTCGGCGACGGGCGGTCGCGGGTGGCGGTCGTCGGCGTCGACGCGGCGATGATCCGCCGGCCGTCGGTCGACGCGCGCGCGCAAGGCGATCGCCGCGCGGTGCGGCATCGAGCCAGGCGGGTCATGATCGCCGCCTCGCACTCGCACTCCGGCGGCCCGACCGGATGGTGCTGCCCGGCGAGTACGGCGACGCGCCGGACCTCGTGAAACGCCTTGCGTACGAAAAGTCGTCCTGCGCTGACGCGAGATACCTCGCCCGCCTGGAGGCCGCGATCGCCGACGCGGTCGTGGAGGCCGACGGCCGCCGGCACAGCGGCGCCCGCGCGCGGCCGGCTCCGGCTCCGAGGCGGCCGTCTCGTTCAATCGCCGGTTCCGGATGAAGAACGGGACGACGTTCACGCATCCGCGGCCAGCAACCCCGACATCGTCGAGCCGGCCGGGCCGATCGACCCGCACGTCGGCGTGATCGGCGCGTGGAGGGCGCCGACGACGGGCAAGCTGCTCGGCTGCGTCGTGAACTTCGCCTGCCACGCCACCACCGGGCCGGGCGGCACGTCGGCCGATTACGTCCATTACGTCGAGAAGTGCATCCGCAGCTCTTCGGCGACACGTGATCGTCGTCTTCACCGCCGGCCAGGTGCGCGAGGACGTGACGCAGGTGGACAACCGCACGCCGTACGACATCAAGCAGTCGGGCGAGGCGGCGGCGGAACTCGTCGGCGGGCGGGTCGGGGCGGGGCGGCGAAGTCCTGCTGTCGACCTTCGCCCGGCCGCGGGCGAGCATGCCGGTGGCGGCCGCGGGCGAGACGTTGCAGATCAGCGCCGCCCGCCGAGCCGCAGCAAGGTGGCGGCGGCGATGGAAAAGGTGAGCAAGGACCCACCGGCAAAGCTCGATCGGACTGACTGGATCTTCGCGAAGGAGACCGTGATGCTCGACCACCTCGTGAAGAAGCAGCCGACCGTCGGCGTCGAGGTGCAGGCGATCCAGGTGGGTCCGGTCGTGCTGCTCGCCAACCCGTCGGAATACTTCTGCCAGTTCGGGCTCGACCTCCGGGCGAAGTCGACAATTCCCGCCGACGTTCCCCGTCTCGCTCGCGAACGACTGCGTCGGCTACGTCCCGACCGAAAGAAGCCATGAGCCCCGCCGGCGGCCGCGGGATGCCGCCTCACGAGCTACAGCAACCACCAGGTTAGCGCCGGGCGACAGATCGCCGAGGCGGCTGATCGCCCTCGCCGGCCGGTTCGAGGCCGGCGACGTCCCCACCCCGCCGCCGGCCAAGCCGTTCAAGCGCGACGCGGGCGGTACGGCGATCAACCACCGGAGTTGGAATGATGCCGTGATGACGGGATCGCGGGGGAAGGAATTGAACCCCGACACGGAGGCCCGGAGGCACGGAGGAGAGCTGAACCGGAGACTACACGGATGATCGGGGTCGCCACGCGATACAACTACATTCTTCTCGTTGGTCGTCGTCATCTGTGTTATCCGCGTAAGTTGTGGTTCCCTTCGATCTTCGGCGGGCCCCTGGCCGCGGAGTTGGAGCGAAACGTGAATGACCTGAAGTGCCGGCCCCGCCGTCGACTGCTCACGGCTTTCCTCTGCGGCACCCTCGCCTCGGCCGCGTCGACGGCCAGCCCGCCAAGCGCCGCGGCGCACGTCCGAACCCATGTCGCCGGCGGATTCGCTACGCGCGATCCACGTCACCGATGGCTACGCGGTGGAACTCGTGGTCGCCGAGCCGATGGTGATGGACCCGGTCGCGATCGACTGGGATGCCGACGGCCGGCTCTGGGTCGCGGAGATGGCCGACTACCCACCGGCGTCGACGGCAAGCGCAAGGCGGGCGGGCGGATCCGTTGCACACGCGACACGGACGCGCGGCGGCCGCCGACGCCTCGACGGTCCTGCTCGACGGCGTGCGCGTGCTGACCGGCGTCGCCGCCTGGCGCGACGGCGTGCTCGTGACCGCCGCCGGCGAAATCTTCTACGCCGGCGACACGAACGATGACGGCAAGATCGACGTCCGCGACGCTGTTCAGCGGCCGGCAGCGTAAACTCCCCTCGGCTCCGCGTCAACGCGCCGCGATGGGGGTTCGACGGGTGGATCTGCTCCAGCGGCACGAGCGGCGTGGAATGCGCGATCCGATCCGCGAACAAGACGCTGAAGCTCGACGGCCGCGACATCCGCATCAAGCCCGACACGGGCGACATGGAGTTGATCGCCGGCCCTCGCAGTTCGGCCGCGACCGCGACGACGTCGAACTGGTTCGGGTGTCACAACAGCTTCCCGCTGTTTCACCTCGCGATCGAGGACCGTTACCTCCGCCGCAACCCGCACGCCGCGTTCGACCCGAGGCGGCAGTTGATCCTGCCGGCCAACGCCCCGGTCTTCGCGCGGAGCAACGCGCGAACAGTTCGACCGCACGCAGGCGTCGCCCGGCCACCCCGCATTTCACGTCGGCCTGCTCCCCCACGCTCTACCGCGACGCGGCTCCTGTTCCCGCGCGTGCCCGGCGTCCGCCGCATTCGCGTGCGAGCCGGTCCACAACCTCGTGCACCACGCGGTCCTGACCGACAACAACGGCCCAGCTACACCGCCGCCCGCGCGCCCGCCGAGCAGCGGAGCGAGTTCTTGGCGTCGGAGGACATGTGGTTCCGCGGTGATGACTTCGCGTCGGGCCGGACGGCGCGGCTCTGGGTCGTCGACATGTACCGGTACCTCTCGTCGAGCACCCCCAGTGGCTCCCGCCGGGCGGCGAGGAGAAGATGACGCGCTTCTTCCGCGACGGCCACGACCGCGGGCGGATCTATCGCGTCTACCCCAAGGGCGGTCGCCCGGCCGCCCTACCAACGCTGGGCGACGCCGACACTCCATCGCTCGTGGAGGCACTCGAACGGCCGAACAGGTGGCAGCGCGATACGGCCCGTGCCGCCTGTTGCTCCACCGCCGCGACCCCGCCGCGATCGAGCCGCTCAAAATAATGGCCCGCCGAAGTGGCGACGCCGTCGCGTCTCACGCCCTCTGGACGCTTCGCGAACTCGAGCCGCTCGACGGAAAGCGATCGCCGCGGCACTGGCCGACACGGACGCCTCGGTCCGACGTCAGGCGATTCGGTTAGCCGAAGCGATGAACCCCGCCGAACCCGACCTCATCGCCCGCACGGCGGTGCTCGTAGATGACCCCGACCCGGCGGTCCGGCGGTCGCGCTCACGCTCGGCGAGTGGGCGACGCCCGCGGCGGCCGGTGCCATCGCGACGCTCGCGGCCAGCGTGCGCGACGATCCGCTGATGATTGCCGCCATCGCCAGTTCCGCAAAGCCGTGCGCCCGCGCGGTGACGGGAAGCCATCGTCGCGGCGGGTCGGCCGGTGAGTGATCCGCTGCGTGACAACCTGATCGCGGTCGCGGCAGCATGGGAGGATCGGTCGGCGGCGGCCGCGCTGCTCGAACCGCTCATGACGTCGACCGACGGCGCGTCCCTCGTCGCCTTCGCCCGCTTCTTGGAGCAGCTCGACGCCCGGCGGACGACGCTGTCGGGCTTGAGGAAATCCGCGGACGATGAACTGGCGGGAGCGGTTGTCGGGCGCGGGACAAAATTTCGGAGCCGCGAAGATCGTCGCCGCTGACGCGACCGCTCCTCCTCCCATCGCTCGGCGATCGGCCTGCTGGCATCGCCGCACCGCCCGGCGGCGGATCGCGATTCGGCGGAATTGCAGTGGCTCGCCGGGCCGCTGGAACCGCGGACCCCGCGGGACGTCCAGGTGGCGGCGGTGAGCGATCGTGCGAACCGGTGACCCCCAGACCCCGCGCCTGCTCACGATGGGCTGGTCGTCGCGGTCGCCGCAAACGCGGGCGGCGGTGCTCGAGTCTCTGTTGGGGCGAGAAGCTTGGGCGGTGGCAGCCGTTGCGGGAGGTGAAGAGCGGACGAATTGAGTCTGCGGCAGCGCTGGCGCGTCGCGCCGGCAGCGGCTTCTCGCCCACAAGGCGGGGGCCGTCATGCACTCGCGAAAGAACTGTTCGGCAACCTCGACCCCGCCGGCCGGCAGAAGGTGGTGGAAAAGCGACGGGCGCGCTCGCCGCTGGTCGGCGACGCGGCGGGGGGTGCGGTTCGCTACGCAGCACTGCAGCCGCGCCACCGCCTCGGCGACAAGGGCCAAGACGTTGGGCCGGACCTCCGCTCCGTGAGCGGGTGGAACCCCCAGGCGGCAAGCACGTTGCGATCCTTGATCCGAACCGGCTGGTCGAGCCCCGCTACCTCGCCTACACCGCCACGCCGTCTGCGGGGGAAATCGTCTTCGGCATCATCACGACCGAGAGCGACACGGCCAGCATGAAGGGTCTCGACGGTCGGGAACAAACCCTTTCCCGCCGCCCTCAAGTCCCTCGACGGCTTTCGACCGCTCCTGATGCCCGACGGCTTCGAGGCCGCTCTACAGGATCAAGACCTGGCGGACCTCATTGCCTTTCTTAAGAATCCCATCAAGAAGTGATGGACGTCGCCGTTCAAGCCGAGACGCTTGCAGCGGCAACGATTCACCTCTTACTGGCAACCTGGCGCGAACGCGAGCCGTGATCTCAACGAGCTGGGCGCTTCCAGCATTCAAGATCCACGGCGACATCAATGAGGGTCCAGCAGCTTCAACCGGCAAAACCACCGGCGTAACAAGGTCCCCTGGCCTTCTTCGAGGGGTCCGGGGGTTCGTTTGAAACGCTGGCGGTGACCTACTTTCCCGCTGAGGCAGTATCATCGGCCCCGCAGGC
>JAUJNJ010000221.1 GCA_030448225.1 Phycisphaerae bacterium | reverse complement strand
TCGAGACGCCGCCGCGTGACCGCCCGACGCGGGGAAGAAATTGAACCACGGAGACACGGAGTCACGGAGATAGGAGGAGATAGGAGGAGAAGCCGAAAATCGAGATTTAAGAGGATGGTGGATGGCGGAAAACGGGTGGCTCACGCGCCTTTGCATTCCGCCATCGTCAATCTCCGATCCTCTATCTTCGCTTTCTCTGTCCTACCTCCGTGTCTCCGTGTCTCCGTGATTCAACTCTTCTAGTGCTGAGTCGAACCGCGGACGCGCCGAATCACCGCAGCATCGACCGCGTGGCCTGCGACACGCTCATGCGGAACGTGTTGCGGCTGAACGCGACCGTGGGCGGGCCGACGCGGGGGCGGGCGAGGGTGAGGCGGCGGCCCTCGTACTCCGCGACGTAGATCCGGCCGGTGCGCGGGTCGTGGGCGAGGTCGAGCGGGTCGAGGAACTTGCCGAGCCCCTCGATCCCGACGACCACCTCCGTCACCTCGCCGGCCGGGTTGACGGTCAGCGCGACGACGTCGTCGCCGCCGCTGTAGCGGCAGACGAGGATCCGGCCCCGCAGCACGCCGCCGAACGCGTCGGACTGGTACTCGATCATCCCGTTCGGCGAGACGTTCTTGCCGAACACCAGCGCCGGCGGCCGCCAGTTGCGGTCGGGCCGCGTGCCGATGGGGTACTCGCCCACCTCGGCCACGTCGGCGCCGGCGGTCGGGTTGCCGCCGTCGAGGATGTACTCGCCGCGGCGGGGGTTGGGGTGCCCGTAGAACCCGCCCGGCTCCACGCGGAACAGGTAGTCGGGCCGGGCGCGGATGTTCTGGAGCGGCGCGACCGGCGGCGCGCGGAACGTGCCGCGCGCCCGGACGTCCAGGCGGTTGCGCCAGCCGGCGTCGATGTCGTTGTACTCGTACTCCGGCGGCGTCGCCGGCGTGTTGCCGCCGGCGGCCGAGCCGTTGACGGCGGTGAACAGGTGCCCGCTGCTGTGCCAGAGCGCGTCGAAGCCGAGGCGGATGCCCGTGGCGTAAAGCGTGACGGCCGCGCCGGGCGCGAACGGGTCGTAGCCGCTCGCGCGGGCCTGGCCGTGGGCGCCGGGGCGCACGTCCAGCGGCGGGCGGGTGATCAGCCGCGGGTCGACGCGGAGCATCGCCGCCGACAGCAGGCGCTCGTGGCGGCCGCCCCAGTTCTCGACCGCCGCGCCGGTGGCGGTGTTGCTGCCCTGCACGAAGTAGAGGCACCCGTCGGGGCCGAACGTGGGCTGGTTCGACAGGTGGTCGCGGTACGAGCGCGGCAGCCCGACGACGACGTCCTGGTACCGCTCGAGGTTCGGCCCGCTGAGGCGCGACAGCCGGCTCGTCCAGTCCGGCGCGTCCTTCTCCATCAGCACGCCGTGCGTGAGCCACAGGATCGGCTCGGCCGCGGTCGACGCCGGGTCGAACGCGATGCCGACGATGAGCCGCGGGCCGCCGTTGGCCGCGCGGACGGTGTCGATCTCCTCGCCGGCGGTGAACGTGCCGTCGGCGTCGTTGATCGTCCAGCGGACGATCTTCCCGTCGTACGTGCAGCCGTACAGCTTGCCGTCGGGGCCGAACGTGAGCCCGGTGTAGACGCCCTCGGCGTGGTCGAGCGCCACCTTGTCAAACGCGGCGGGGAACTGCTCGGTCCGCACGACGTCGGACGTCTTGAACGTCGAGCGGTGCGGCTTGAACGGCGTGCCCTTCGTGTCGCGCACGCCCGAGGTCACCTCGAACGTGTACTCCGACCCCGGCTCGAGCAGTTCGGTCGGCTGGAGCACGATCGCGTCGCCGGCGGCGGAGGTGTTGATCACCGCGGGGACGGACCGGCCGTCGCCCCGGCGCCAGAGCGTGACCGTCCCGTCGCCGAGGCTCTTTGGGTCGACGCCGTGGCCGAAGAACGGCAGGTGCACGTCGGCGGCGACGAACTCGTTCTGCAACACGCCCGCCTCGCCGTCCGCCGGCCGCGTCCGCCGCACGAGCGGCTCCTCGGGGAACATCGCCTCGGCCAGGCGCGTCTTCGCGCCCGTGCCCTTCAGCATCCACAAGAGCGACCCCGCCGCGGCCACGACGACCACCGACGACACCACCAGAGTTTTGCGGAAGGATTTCCTCATACGTTTCGTCCGAACCGGCCACACCAGGTCGGTGGCCCCGCGGGATGGAATCACGAAGTTGGTTGATAGACGCATGATGGTTGAGAAGAACCTACGTCCCAATACGACCGGTTTGCACCCACGGCTCACAAAGATTACCGGACATATCGATGGGCGTCGGTGAATCTGGGCAGTCGCGCCCGGTCGGGACACCGGAACGGCACCAACGGGCCCTTCCTCCATAACGGCTCGCGCCTCCACCTAACGTTAATCAAGCTGTTTATTGGACTTATGCAGTACCCCGGGTTGGATGACCACGTCCGCTAATCGTGACGTTCAGGCTTCTGCGTCGGCGGACACGACTTTACCCAACGTCACAGAACCCCCGCGAGAACAATTTAAGCGGCATCAGATTTTTGTTCCGCCCGGCTTGGAACGCGTTAGCGAGACGTGACCTAACGAGAACAGCCCGCGTCGGATGACGCGGGCTGTTGGGCAACTAAGGTGTGCGATGGCTGCTAGCTCGCCCGCGCGACCTGCTTGCGGGCGCTCTCGACGACCACGCCGAGGTTGCGGAACTTCTCGTAGCGACGTTCGAGGAGCGTCTCGGTCTTGAGGCGCTTGAGGTCGCGCAGCGTCTTGGCACTGTACTGCTCGAGGTGATGGGCCGCGGTGTGCGGGTCGCGGGGGGCGGCGCCGCGCGGCGCGGGCGCGCGCGAGTCGGCGAGGCCGCGCGGCGTGGGGGGCTGGCGCGGGTGCGGGCGC
>JAUJNJ010000220.1 GCA_030448225.1 Phycisphaerae bacterium | reverse complement strand
CGGACAGGCGAGGATCGCTACGACTGCTTCAGAAGCCTGTCATAAACATAGTCAGCGTGAGATTGGTTGTGCCCCGCACATGCGGGGCGGCTTCGATCGGGCCCACCTTAGCGCGACCCGTGATTCATCGGCCCACGCGGCACGGCCAATAATTCTGGGATTTCCAGAATAGAAAGCGGCGCGCGGCGGTAACTCGTGGGCGCGTGCAACATTGTTCGCATGTCTGCCCCGTGATGGAAACTCACTCCCGTTTAGTCGGGCATTCCGGGTGAGCCAGGTGTTCGGTCGCCGTGACTAACGCGCTCTGTCGAATCCCCGGTCACACCGGGATGCACTTTCTACTGTCAGGGAGGTCAAGTGAATTCTTCAGTCCAACCGCCGCGGCGGCACGCCGCGGGCGTCAAGTTGTTCGCGGCGGGTGCGGCGGCACTCGTCGCGCCGTTGCTGGCTGCCGACGCACAGGCCGGCCGAACGGCCGTCGTGCTGACGGGCGACAACCGTCTCGCCCGCTTCGACACCGACGCGCCGGGCACGTCCGAGGGCTCAGTGGCGATTAACGGCCTCGACGCCGAGGAGACGCTGCTCGGAATCGACTTCCGCCCCGCCCAGCCGGACCAACTCTTCGGCCTGAGCAGCTTCGGCCAGCTCTACCGCCTCAGCGCTGGCGGCTCGGCGACCAAAGTCGGCCCCGCGCTTGACCCCAACGTGGTCGCCCTGGCCGGCGGGTCATACGGGTTCGACTTCAACCCCGTCGTCGACCGCATCCGCCTCGTCAGCGACGTCGGCGAGAACGCGCGGCTCAACCCCGACACCGGCGGCGCGGTGGACTCGGACATGGACGCGGGCAACGGCACGCAACTCGACGGCGACCTCACCTACGCCGCGGGCGACGCCAACGAGGGCAACCCTTCGGGCGTCACCGCGGTCGCGTACACGAACGTCGACACCGACCCGCCCGTCTCCACAACCCTGTACGGCCTGGACTCGGCCTTCGGCGTGCTCGTTACCATCGACCCGCCCAACGAGGGCACACTGAACACCGTCGGCTCGACCGGCCAGGATGACCTGCCCCATTTCACCGGGTTCGACATCTTCGGCGCCGACGAGGCGTTCGCCGCGACGACCGCAGAGGCCGAGTTCGGCTCGCTGCCGGCGCTGTCGTCGCGCCTGTTCAGCATCGACCTGACGACGGGGGCGGCGACCGAAGTCGGCGTCCTCGGGGACGGGTCGCTCGACGTCGCGGGCTTCGCCCTGACGGACGCCGAGTTTGACGGCGGCGGCGGCGGGGCCACCCCGATCCCACTGCCCGCAGCCGTCTTCGCCTTCCCGTTTGCGGCGGGCATCGCCGGCTACTTCCACCGCCGGGCGCGTCGCGCGATGGCGAACGCCTGAGCAGCGACTGACCCGAGCGATTCGATCCCGACACGCGGGGCGGGCGGCCGGCCTCCGGCTCGCCGTCCACCCGTGGAGCGGCTCATTCTTTGAACTTTGCGAATCAGGAGAATCTGATATGTCTAACTCCCAGTCCCCCGCGTCCTCTCATCTGACCGGCCGCCGCAGTTTTCTGACCACCGCCGGCGTTGCCGCCGCCGGGCTCGGCGCCTTCGGCCTGGCGACGCCCGAGTTCGCCGCCGCCCAGGCCGCCGACCCGACCCAGGCCAACCTGCTCCGCCGCGCATCGCGCCGCCGCGACGCGGACATCCTCAACTTCGCCCTGAACCTCGAGTACCTCGAGGCCGAGTTCTACCTCCGCGCCTTGGGCATCACCGACGGCCTCGCCGGCAACATCGACGGCAAGGGCACCCCGGGCGACGTGACCGGCGGCAAGGCCGTCCCGTTCACGAACCCTAACGTCGAGGCGTTCGCGCGGGAGCTCGCCGCCGACGAGCGTGCCCACGTCCTGTTCCTCCGCCAGGCGTTGGGCGGCGGGCGGGTCGCCCGGCCGGCCATCGACTTGGAGCTGAGCTTCACGACCGCGGCCCGCGCCGCCGGCGTCATCGCCCCCGACGCGACGTTCGATGCGTTCGCCAACGACGTCACGTTCCTGCTGGCGAGCTTCGTCTTCGAGGACGTCGGCGTGACCGGCTACAAGGGGGCGGCGCCGCTTCTACTCGACAAGGGCGTGCTGGAGGCGGCCGCGGGCATCCTCGCGGTCGAGGCCTACCACGCCGGCAATCTCCGCACGAACCTGTTCGCGCTGCGGGACACGGAGGTGGGGCCGGGCATGACGGTGGCCGAGGCCGTGCAGCGGATCTCCGACCTGCGTGACGCGCTGGCGGGCCCCGAGGCCGACGACGACCAGGGCATCGTCGGCGACGGCGCGACCGACGCCGTCGACGGGGACGTCGGCGAGGACGGGATGGCCAACATCGTCCCGGCCGACGGCAACGGCCTCGCGTTCAGCCGCACCCCGCGGCAGGTGCTGAACATCGTCTACGGCTCGCCGGACAGCCCCACCCAGGGCTTGTTCTTCCCCAACGGCGTGAACGGCACGATCAAGTGATCCCCAGTCCACAGCGGCCCGGACCCCGAAAGGGGCCGGGCTTTTTTTATGAAGGTCGGCCCTGAACACCCGTACCTTCGCGCGTTCCCGACCGGCGTCATCTCCGTGACGTCAATCGGGTCGACGCGATCAACCAGCGCAGACATGAGGCAGTGGCGATCACGGGCCGCACATCGAGCTTTCGACCCGCCGTATCGTGCGGGTGGCGGTCACCCGTATAATCCGCCCGATGGAGCACCGCCGGATTCAGCAGCTATCGCCTTCGCTCGTCAACCGTATCGCGGCGGGCGAGGTGATCGAGCGGCCGGCGGCGGTCGTGAAGGAGCTCGTCGAGAACTCGATCGACGCGGGCGCCGCCAGTGTCCTGGTCGAGGTGGAG
>JAUJNJ010000045.1 GCA_030448225.1 Phycisphaerae bacterium | reverse complement strand
TCTTGCCGTCCTTGCCGATGATGACCGTGCCGCGCTTCGTGCAGTTGTACGGCTCTTCGCCGGCCCACATGCCGTACGCCTTCGCCATCTTGCGCGTCGGGTCCGCCAGCAGACTGTAGGGGATGTTGTACTGCCGCTTGAACGCGTCGTGACTGAACGGGCTGTCGCAGCTGACGCCGAAGATCACCGCGTCGTCGCCGCCGGCGATGCGACCCCGCTCGGGGCCGAACGTGCAGTGCTCGGTCGTGCAGACGGGCGAGAAATCCATCGGGTAGAACAGCAGCACGACCTTCTTGCCGCGCAGGTCCGCCAGCTTCACGACCTGCTTGTTCTCGTCCATCAGCTCGAAGTTCGGGGCGGCGTCGCCCGGCTTGAGGGGTGCGTTGTCCATCGGCGTGCGTCTCCTTCGGGTTGCGGTGAATGTCCGGCCGGATCGTAGGGCCCGCTGCCACGGCCCGCAACGCGGCGGCAAGTCCGCGCCGGGGCGCGGCACCGGGCGTCCCCGCCGCCCGCGCGGGCCGGCTGTCGATCGAATCGCACGTCCTCCGGGCGCTCGCATCATTCGGCCGTGGCCCGGCCACCGCGGGGACCGTGAGAACAACGGACGGGCGGCGGCGGCGGCGGCGGTCGGCGCGGGTGCAGGATTCGGGCTGTTATGATGCTCAACACCATGTCAGCCGACCCGCCGGTCATCGAGTACGCGACGTCGCTGGAATGGCGGGAGCCGCCGCGCGCGCGGATCGACCACCTGCTCGACTGCGTCCCCACGCTGCGCCGCCACCCCGTCGTCTTTTGGGCGCTATGGCTCGGGGGGATGGCGGCCGGCTGCGCCGCGAACTATTACACGTGGTCGCCGCGTCAGTCCGTCATGAACGCGGTGGCCATGTGGGCGGTGGCCGCCCTGGGCCTGCCGGGCTTTTTCGTGCTGCTCGGACTCATCGATCGGACGGTCGTCCTGAACGACGCGGCCGTTCGCATCCCGCAGTTCGGGCGGTTCGTGCCGTGGGATCGCTTCACCGCCGCCCACGTGATGCGGGTCGCGCCGGACGGGCCGCACGTGCTGATCCTGCGACCGGTCCGCGCCCGCTGGGCCACGCCGGTCGCCGTGACGCTCGGTCCGGCGATCGACCCCGAAGCGGTGGAGCGCCTGCTCCGGGACAAAGACCTATTGCCACCGGCCGGTTGACGCGGCCCGCGCGCGCTCGGCCGGCCGGCCGTGCCGCTATGATCCCACCATGAAGTTCGGCCGCATCAAGCGACAGCACGGGCGGGTGGGTGGCCTGGACGAGATCCTCGACCGGATCGTCCGCGACTGCCCGCAGGTCACGCGCATCGTGCCCGGCCGGATCAAGGTGCGCCGCGGCAAGACGCCGCGCAGCTTCAAGGTGCAGTACCCGACCGAGGCGGGCCTCAAGTGCCTCTACACCGGGACCGGCACGGTGCAGGAGGTGTTCCTGATCTGCTCCGACGCCGAGCAGGCGGCGGCGTGGATGCGCGCCGATGGTATAATCGAGTGAGCATGGACGACTTCGACTACCGCAAGTTCATCACGATCGAGCCCGGCAAGCGCAGCGGCAAGCCGTGCATTTGGGGGATGCGCATGACGGTCTACGACGTGCTGGAATACCTCGCCGGCGGGATGAGCGTAGACGAGATATTGGCCGACTTCCCGGATCTCACCCGCGACGACGTCCGCGCCTGCCTCGCGTTCGCCGCCGACCAACAGCTGCGCCTCGTTTCGGGCGGCCAGTGAAGCTCCTCTTCGACCAGAACCTGTCGCCGAAGCTGCCCGCGCTGCTGGCGAGCGATCATCGGGACTCGGCCCACGTACGCGAGCTCGGGCTGCGCGAGGCGGAGGATGAAGTGATCTGGCGGCACGCGGCGGCGCACGGGTACACGATCGTCACGAAGAACGGCGACTTCCAGCAACTCAGCCTGCTCAACGGCCACCCGCCGAAGGTCATCCGCATCAAGCTGGGGAACTGCCCCACGGCCGCCATCGTGAGGGCGCGCCGCGACCACGCCGCTGTGGTCACGGGGTTTGGTGCCGACGCGGCAGCGTCACTGCTTCTGCTGACCCCGACGGCAGCCCTCAAGCTCGTCCACCCGCGGCGGTCGAGGGGCGAGGCCAGCCCGTGAGTATAACCGAGCGAGCGGTCCAACTTCTCCGCGCCGGCCGGCTCGTGGCATTTCCGACCGAGACGGTCTACGGCCTCGGCGCCGACGCGACGGGCGCGGCCGCCGTGCGCGGGATCTTTGCGGCCAAGGGCCGGCCGGCGACGAACCCGCTCATCGTCCACGTGGCGGACGTGGCGACGGCGCGGCGGTACGCCCGCCGATGGCCGGCGGCGGCCGACGCGCTGGCGGCGGCGTTCTGGCCGGGGCCGCTGACGCTCGTGGTGCCGAAGGCGGACGTGATCCCAGACGTCGTCACCGCCAGCCGGTCGACGGTCGGACTGCGGGCGCCGGACCACCCGTTGGCGCTGGAGTTGTTGATCGCCTTCGACGGGCCGGTCGCCGCGCCGAGCGCGAACCGCTCGAACCGCATCAGCCCGACGACGGCCCAGCACGTGCGCGACGAACTGGGCGACGCCGTTGACCTCGTACTCGACGGCGGGCCGTGCGCGGTCGGCATCGAGTCGACCGTGCTCGACCTCACGGGCGACGCCCCCACGATCCTCCGCCCCGGCGGCGTCACCCGGCGGGCGATCGAGCAGATCATCGGGCCGGTGGGAATTTCTACATCGATCGTAGAAGAAACCATGGCCGCCTCGTCGCCCGGGCAGCACGCCGTCCATTACGCGCCGACGACCCCGGCGTTCCGTGCCTCCCGCGGCGAGATCGAGGACCTGCTACGCTCCAAACACGCGGGCGGCGCCAACGGCGTGGTGCTGCTCCGCCTCGACCCGACGACCGTCGCCGCCTTGACGTTCGCTCCCCTCGTTCGACACGCCGAGACGATGCCGCCGTCGCCGGAGGAATACGCGCGCGAATTGTACGTGGCACTGCGACGGGCCGACGCGATGAAGGCGGCGATGATCCTGATCGAGATGCCCCCCGACCGGCCGGAATGGGCGGCCGTCCGCGATCGGTTGATCCGGGCGACGAAACCTTATCGGACGTGAACGTGCGCGGCGTGCGCCGGCTGAAAACCCGGCGTCGGACCGTGCCGGCGCATAGACCCTCATCTGGCGGTCCGGATCGTCCACGCGTGTCGGCACTCGCCGAATCGCGTTCAAGTAACCTGTTGCACCCGAAATCCTCGGTTATCGGACGGCCGACCGTGCCGACATCGCAGGTGGTGCGGGTCGTTGCGATCCCGCGCGCTAACGTCCGCTTTCGCTTCGCAGCCCCCCGCGAACATGATCGGACGTGCGCCCACACCCGCCCGCGTCTCCCCTTCGACTGTCGGCGTCATTAGCCACGGCGGCGCGACCGGGCGAGCGGCATTTATCCGACCTCCCGGAAATCCCCGCACGGTTTGGACGGCCGACCGGCGGAATCGTAGATCTCTTTCGTCGTCGAACACTGCCAGCGAACGAGATCGAAGGAGACGGAGAACATGCTTTTCGCGAACAACAGCCGCCGGGATTTCACGCAACTTCAACAGTCGCTCGACCGGGACGCCCGGGCGCAGTCGCCCCGCCACGAGGACGGGTTCGGCCTGGACTTCGAGCCGGCGGTCGTGGCCGACGCGGCGATCTTCGCGGCCGGCAAGGGCGGGACGTTCCGGGCGCCGGTCGGGGTCGAGCGCCTCGCCTGATCGGGGCCTGACGCGACGATCCCTGACAACCGATGCCCGGCGGCCGACCGTTCGGCCGCCGGGCTTACGTTTTGGGGTCGTACTTGGAATAGAACGGAAACCCGTCGGCGGCGGGCATCAGGCGGCGCTCCAGCGGCTAGCGGGTCAGAGCCAGTGCTCAGGGCGCTCGCGGATGAGCGCGGCCGCGCGGTCGGGGCAGAGCTGGCTCGTCGCCCTCGTCCGCCGCCCGGTCGCCGGTGCGCGACGGCTCGACCTCCGGCTCGACGACGAGCTCCACCCGCCCGCCCGGCAGCGGCCGGCCGTAGACGAACACGAGCGCGGCATCCGCGCGCAGCGCCAGTTCCTCGCCCGCGGCGCTGTTGAAGACCGGCAGGCCGAAGAAGTCGAGCCAGACGCCCCCACGCCCGCGGCGGCCGTTGACGTCGATCAGCAGGCCGATCGACCCGCCGCGGCTGAGGTGGCGGAAGAGCTTCAGCACGGCGAAGCGCGGCGGGATCGTCGTGTGCCCCGAGAGCGTGCGCATCCGCATGATCATGTCGCCGATCGCGGCGTTGCGCATCCCCTCGGCCACGAGCAGGGCCGGGTACCCGAGGAACCCGATCGCGTGCGACGCCATCTCCCAGTCGCCATGGTGCGGCGTGACGAGGATCAGCCCGCGCCCCGACGCGCGGACCGCCGCGAGCCGGGCCTCGCTTTCGGGCGAAATCACGATCCAGTCGCGGAAGTTGGCCGCCGTCAGTCGCGGCGACCAGAAGAGGCCAAACATCGTGGCGCCGAGGTTCGCAAACCCGCCGCGCACGATCCGCGCCCGTTCGGCCGCGCTCTCGGCGTCGCCGAAGACGCGATCGACGTTCGCGTAGGCGACGCGCCGGTCCTCGGCGAGCAGGTAGTACGCGATCCGCCCCGTCATCCGGCCGCCGGCGAGCACCGCGCGGCGCGGCAGCATCGAGATCATCCGCGCCGCCGTACCGATCGCCGCGGCTTCGACCGCGTGGCGGACGCGCAGCATCGGCGACGGCGGCCGCTGACGCTCGGACTCGGTCGGTGCTGGCGCGGCGGCTCCTGCGACAGACGTGTTCACGGGCGGCTCCGGTCGGAAAGACGTGTTACAGATCGGGCGCACGAGCGCCGGACGACGAGCCGGGGGGACCCGGGGCCGTTCGTTCAACATCGGCATCGGCGGGCGGTTTTCAAGACGGCGAGCCGCGACGGGCGTCCGGGGGCGTCGGGCGGACGTGCGTCCCGGCTGCCGCAGTTGCTTGATCGCGTCGGTTCCATACGCTCCCTCGCGCCGTCACCGCGAGCGGGAGCATCGGACGCGCGCCGCGCAAAGTCAGTTAGTCGTTACCGACCGAGTCGTCTCATCCGGAGCCGCGGCGGGCATGGCGGGCGCGGCGGCCGACTCGCCATCGGACGAGGGGGAAGCTTGCGGGGATGTCGGCGGCGCGGCGGTGACGAGCTCCTTGAACGCCGCGGCGACCACGCGCTCGGCCACCACCACCTCGCTCGCCCCCCGCCGGCTCGCCTTCAGGCCGGTCGAGACGTACTCGAGTCGGGCGAGGATGCGGACCGTCGCGTTGAGCTTGCGGGCCTGCGTCACCGCGTCGATCACGGCCGCGTCGTTCGGCATCGTGGCCGCGAAGAGCACCGCGCGCTCGATCCCCGCCGCCTGCAGCACGCTGGCCGCGGTGGCGTCGCCGGAGATGATGCGGAGGCCGCCGCGCAGGCAGCGGCGCACGGTGTCGAGGTTGCGCTCGATCACGCAGAACTCCACCCCCGCCTCCCGCAGCGCCTCGGCCACCGCGCGGCCCGGCAGGCCGTAGCCGGCGATGATCGCGTGGCCCGACATCGGCGGGTCGAGCGCGACGGGAACGGCGTCCGGCGCCGGCGGTGGCGCCGGCGTCGGGGGATGATCGGGATTGGCCTCCGGGGTGGACATGGGGAACGGGAACGGTCGGTGGAGGACGATCAAGGGTCAAGCATCAAGAGTCGCAAGTCCAACGGCATTGGCTTGCCCCCCGTCAAGCGATCAGACCCTCGCAATCTGTGTCTGTTGACCTCTGACTCCTGACTCCTGACCCCTGACTCCCACCCCTCCCCTACCGATCCACCTCGCCCATCACGATGTCGATCGACCCGATGATCGCGGGCACGTCGGCGAGCAGCACGTTGCGGCAGATCTCGTGCGTGACGGCGAGGTTCACGAACGAGGGGCCGCGGATCTTCACGCGGTACGGGATCACGCCGCCCTGGCTCTCGATGTAGAACCCGAGGTGCCCGCGCGGGTTCTCGTACTCGGCGTACACCTCGCCGGGCGGCACCTTCATCGCGCGCGGCAGCTTGGCGCGGAACGGGCCGTCGGGGACTCGGCCGATGCACTGGCGCAGGATGCGCACGCACTGCTTCATCTCCTGCATCTTCACCCAGTATCGGTCCCAGCAGTCGCCGAGCGTCCCCTTGCGGCCCTCGCCCACGCAGACGTCGAACTCGAGCTGGTCGTAGATCGAGTACGGCCGGTCGCGGCGCAAATCGATCGGCACGCCGCTGCCGCGGATCATCGGGCCGGACAGCGCGTTGTCGATCGCGTGCTGCGGCGTGACGACGCCGACGTTCGCCGTGCGCTTCACGAAGATGTGGTTGAAGCTCAGCAGGTCGTTGTACTCGTCGATCTTCGGCTCGAAGTAGTCGAGGAACTCGGTCAGCTTCTCGAGGAACTGCGGCGGCAGGTCCCACGTGACGCCGCCGACGTTGATGTAGCTGAGCGTGAGGCGGGCGCCGCAGAGGCTGCTCGAACAGGTCGAGGATGTACTCGCGCCTTCGCGAAGGCGTAGAGGAACGGCGTGAACGCGCTTCATGTCCAGGCCGTAGGTGCCGAAGCTGACGAGGTGCGACGCGATGCGGTTGAGTTCCACGGCGATCACGCGGGAATGAACTCCGCCGCGGCGGCACGTCGATCCCGGCTAGCTTCTCCACCGCCATCGACCAGGCGTGGTTGTTGTTCATGGCCGCCAGGTAGTCCAGGCGGTCGGTGTCGAGGCGTAGCCTTGGTAGTAGGCCAGGTTCTCGGCGATTTCTCCTTGCACCGTTGCGGGTGCCCCAGTGTGG
Organism: Phycisphaerae bacterium; assembly: GCA_030448225.1. Next base: position 48,552 of record JAUJNJ010000045.1, on the reverse strand, counting down.
CACGGCCTCCAGCACCATCTCCCCGTCGGTCCGCAGCACGATCCGCAGCACGCCGTGGGTGGACGGGTGCTGCAGGCCCATGTTGGCGAGCATTTCTTCCGACTGCGTCCACGTCCTCGCCGCCGCCGAGGAAGCAGCGCGTAGTCGACGGTGGAGCGACGGGTCGGAAGCGGGCGGGGTGGCGGTGGACATGGGCGGCATTCTCTCGGACGGAACCTGCCGGATCATAGGATTCAGCCGGGCGATGTCTTAGTGCAAGAACTCCAGTCCTGCGCGACGAAGTGCGGCCGCCCTTTGGTCGATGTGACTGTCGAATACGGACACGGCTTCCGAGCCGCTCCAGTGAGGATCGGAGCCTGCCAACGGTAGCAGGTCTCGAGCAGGGCTCCCAGCACGTGCTGTCGGTATAGATCAGCCAGACGTGGGCGTGCTGCCGGATGAACGCGTCGGCACGCGTCCGTCCACCCCGTGCGCGTCGGCGTACGACTCTGCCAACTGCACCGAGGTCACCCTCTGCATCAATCCCCACAGCGCGAACAATTCCTCACTGAAATCGTCGGCGTAGCGGGCGAGTGAGCCAGGTCGCCACGGCGTCACGTCCGTTAACCCGTCGCGTCGGGTCGGTACGACCACGTCCTCATCTTCTATAAACGCGAAGTGCACCCAACCGGCGAGTTCTCGAAGCACCAGTAAAGGCGGTCTAGCTCCTTCTCTATAGGGTGGAAGATGCGCCAAAAGATTGGTTGATGAGGACCGCTGCCGGGCAGAAGCTTGATGATGAGCCCGTCCACCCTGTTCCTTCTGCCGTCGGGCACCCGACCGGCTCTCGTGCCGCAGGACCCGGCGCACCCCAGGGGTTCAGGCCCGGCATCACGCGGGAGGTTCACGGCTTTGAGAACGACGACGCCATGTCGTCGGCCGACACCTGCTTCGTCTGGAGCGTCTTGCGCCCGCCGTACTGCTTTTCCAAGTCCTTCAGGAACGCGTCGTAGGCGTCGCCGTCGAGGGGGAGATCGACCGGCTTGCGGCCGAGGCCGGCCATCAGCATGGCGTTGCCGAGTTCGAGGCCCATCACGCCCTCGTGGCCGGGGGCGATGAGCGGCTCGTCCTTCAGGATCGCGTTGACGAAGTTCTGCGTGATGATCTTGTGCGGCGTCGGGTTCTCGGCGCCCAGCGGCAGTTCGAACGGCCACGTCTCGACCGTCGCGAACATCTCCTTCGACGTCTCGCGCACGTCGCGCACGCTCTTGCGCGTGCGGTGGAACGTCAGCTTGCCCCCCTCGGCCACGAGTTTGCCGCGGTCGCCGCAGACCTCGAAGCGGTTGGTGCCGGGTGCCTCGCCGGTCGTGGTGACGAAGTGGCCGATGGCGCCGTTGGGGTATTCGAGGATCGCGCTGACCTCATCCTCCACCTCGATCGGGTGCGTCTTGCCGACCGACGCGACGGCGGTCACGCGGTTGGGAGAGAGGCCGGTCGTCCACTGGATGAGGTCGAGGTTGTGCGGGCACTGGTTGATGAGCACCCCGCCCCCCTCGCCGGCCCACGTCGCGCGCCAGCCGCTCGAGGCGTAGTAGGTCCAGCTCCGGAACCAGTCCGTGATGAGCCAGGTGACGCGGGTAATCTCGCCGAGGTCGCCCTCGAGGATCAGCTCGCGCATCTTCTTGTAGAGCGGCACCGTCCGCATCTGGTACATGAGGCTGAACTTCAGGTTTTTCCCCGCGGCGTGGGCGGCGTTCATCTGGCGGGCCTGCTTCACCGTCACGGCGACCGGCTTCTCGCTCAGCACGTGCACGCCGGCGTTGAACGCGGCGATCGCGGCGTCGGGGTGGAGCGGGTGCGGCGTGGCGATCAGCACCGCATCGACCGCCTTCGCCGCGAGCATGTCGGCGTACGTCGTGAACCGCCCCACCTTCCCGCCCGGCGCCTGCGCGTCGTACTTGGCGGCGGTCTTCTCGACACGCTGGGGATCGACGTCGCAGACGGCGGCGATCGTCGCGCCCTCGATCTGGTCGAGGTAGCCGAGGTGGAAGTTGCCCATCCCGCCGAGGCCTATCACGCCGAAGCGAACGCTGTCCATCGCCGCCGTCCTTTCCGAGTGTTCCGCGCAGAGAATCCCGCCGCAGAACGTGCCGCCGGTGCGGGAGGGGATGAGCGGAAGGGATAGGGGTTTTGCGCGGCGGAGTCAACCGCGGGCCGATTGACCCGCGCCGCGCGGTCCGCTATCACACTTGGCCCAATCCCGCGCCGGCGGACACGTCCGTTCGCCGGACCGGGGGCGGATCGGAGCCGTGACGTCATGAAGGAAGCCGACAGTCTGGACAACAACCTCGAGCAGTCGCAGGAATCGACCGAGGCGCCCGCGCAGCTCAGCCGCGCCGACCTCTCCGACGTCCACGAGGCCGCGAACGGGCTTTTGAAGGAACTGCAAGCCGTGCCGGACGGCGACCTCGTCGGCGAGATCGTGGCCAACGCGCTGAAGCTACTCCGCGACCAGACGAACCGCGGCGACATCAAGCTGATCGACAAGAGCTTCAAGGAGCTGCGCTACGCGCTGAAGGTGTTCGCCCCCTACCGCGACGTGCGCAAGGTCAGCATCTTCGGCAGCGCCCGCACGCTCGAGAGCCACGACGACTACCGCCAGGCCGCCGACTTCGCCAAGCAGATGGCCGCCGCGGGCTGGATGGTGACGACCGGCGCCGGCGGCGGGATCATGGCCGCGGGGCACGGCGGCGCGGGGGCCGACCCGTCGTTCGGGCTGGCGATCCGCCTGCCGTTCGAGCAGCGGACCAACCCGTTCATCGAGAACGACCCCAAGCTCATCAACTTCAAGTACTTCTTCACCCGCAAGCTCATGTTCGTGCGCGCGAGCCACGCGATCGCGATCTTCCCCGGCGGGTTCGGCACGATGGACGAGGGGTTCGAGGTCCTGACGCTCATCCAGACCGGCAAGGCGGTGCCGATGCCGATCCTCTTCGTCGACCGCCCCGGCGGCGACTTCTGGCAGACGTGGCAGGACTACGTGAAGAAGCACCTGCTCGACCGGGGCCTCATCTCCCCCGCCGACCTGCACCTCTACAAGGTGACGGACAAGATCGACGAGGCCGTCCGCGAGGTGCGGCACTTCTACAACAACTACCACAGCCTGCGCTACGTCCGCGACGAGGTCGTCCTGCGCCTCCACCGCAAGCCGACCGAGGCGCAGCTCGCCCGCATCACCGAGTCGTTCGGCGACATCAAGGTCCGCGGCGAGTTCCGCGTGACCGGCCCCCTGCCCCCCGAGCGCGACGAGCCGGCCCTGAACAACCTCCACCGCCTCGTCTTCGTCTTCAACCGCCGCGAGCACGGCCGCCTGCGGATGCTGATCGACCACCTGAACGGTCTGCCGGCGTAGGCACGCGCGGCGGAGACCGGAGGACGCGTGTGACGATTGAAGAGGCACTGGAACTGGCGCGTCAGACAGAAAAGTGCTTCATCACCTGGCGTGCCGACACCGGCGAGATCATCCAGGTGAAGCCGGCCGGCGGTGACCGGGCGTTCGTCGATCGGCTCGACGAAATGAAGGCGGCGTCCAAGGCGCCGGTCCTGGGCCGCTTCTTCCCGTCGGCGACGCTCACTGCCGCTATTCTGCACGAGCCGGCGGCCGTACTGGCTGAGACGCGCCGCCGCGGGACGCTGTACCGTTCGTGGGGCGGCCTCCTACCAGACCAGATCGTGTCCCTGCTGGAGCGACACGGGTACGCCTCGCCGCTGGTCGACCAAGACCGGGCGGTCAGTTATCTCTCGATGATCCTCTGGCAAATCCACGGGGCGAACGTGACGCCGGAGCTACGCGGGCGGCTGCGGAACTTGACGCGAGCAGATCACTTCGCGCCACGGTCAACGCTGGAGCTTCGGATATGGCTGGCCGCCGGGGAAAGCGACGTCGTCGGCCTGAAAGCAATTTGGAGGCATGACTTCGGAGGGCATCGGCTCGCGTACGACGGCTCCGCGCTGTTCGACGCCTTCGCCTACGTTCGTCCCGCCGATCCCGAAGTGATCGATGAATTGATCGGTACCGTCGAAACACCGTTCATGTTCGGTCCGCGCTGGCGGGCCACGATCGCCTTGGGGCAGATCGGACCGGCCGCCGGCCCGCGCGCGGTGGACGTGATCCGCAAACACATCTGGGACAGCTCGCCGTACGTTTCGCAGTTGCGCGACACGGTCATCCGCCGGATCACGGATCCGGAGGACGCGTGGGTGCCGTGCTCCCGGTGCCACCGCGGCCACACCCTGTACGATCCCGGTCCCGACGGAATCCCCTGGGTGGCGGGCTGTCCTGCGTGCCGTGAAATGGGCGTGATTCCCCGCGAAGCCGGTCCCGCCGATCTCACTCGCCCTTCTTCTTCCGCTCCGCCTTCATGAACTTCTGCCCCGCCGGGCAATGCGGCAGGAGCGGGCATTCACCGCACTTCGGCTTACGCGCCTGGCAGATCGCGCGGCCGTGGGCGATGAGGAGGTGGGACCACATCGTCCACTCCTCCTGCGGCACGACGGCGATCAGGTCGTGTTCGATCTTCACGGCGTCAACCAGATGATCGGTGAGGTCGAGGCGGTTGGCGAGGCGGGTGACGTGGGTGTCGACCGTCACGCCGACGGCGGTGCCGAACGCGTTGCCGAGCACGACGTTGGCGGTCTTGCGGCCGACGCCCGGGAGCTCGGTCAGCTCGTCCATCGACTGCGGCACCTTCCCGCCGTGCCCCTCGACCAACGCCTGGCCCATGCCGCGAAGGCTCTTGGCCTTGTTCCGGTAGAAGCCGGTCGACTGGATGTCCTTCTCCAGTTCCTCCGGCGGCACCGTCGCATAGGCGGCGGCCGAGCGGTACTTCCGGAACAGGTCCTTCGTCACGATGTTCACCCGGTCGTCCGTGCACTGGGCGGACAGAATCGTCGCGACGAGCAGTTCCAGCGGCGTGCGAAAGTCGAGGCTGCACTTCGCCTGCGGATACGTCGCCTTCAGGATCGGGAGGATGAACTTCGCGACCCGCTCGCGGCGCTCGATGATCTTCTTCGACGGGGGACGAGGCATCACGCTCCTACGAGGGTTCGCGGGATCAGAGAGGTTGAATCACGGCGACACGGAAGCACAGACGCACGGAGAGCAGAGGGTGTTGAACCACAGATGACGCAGATTACACAGGTGCGAAGAAATTGTGGAGGAGTCGAACGGCGAGCCACGGGGTGTGGGCGCGACGGCTTCTACCGCAAGTGCCATGAAGCACCCCGGCCGGTGAGGTCTGAGTATCACACACCAGCGGCCGCGCGCTTCGACTTCACGTGCGAAATCTGCGTCATCGTGGAACACTCACTCTCAGCGGAGCGGGTGGCCGTCCTTGGCGGGGCTGTCGGAGATGCGGTCGGTGAGGACGTTGCAGGCGTCGTCGGGCGTCGTCGTACTGCCAGACGTTCGCCGAGCGAACGACCCGGTCGCGTGCTTCCACGGCGCGGCGCCGGCCCAGTCGGGAAGCCAGACGCCAAAGTTGTGTTGCGCGGCCATCGCGGGGACGAACTTCCTGTTCTCGGCCACCTTCTTCCCATCAATCCAGTGCGTCGCCCGCTCGCCGACCTAGGCCCGGTATCCATCCGGGCCGAGGCGGTTGAGCGGGTTGCCGAGGTACTTCTCGAACGGGATGCACTTGTCGCGCACCCACCATTAGGCGCCGTGTTGGATGGCCCGCGCGTCGGTCACGTCCGGCAGAGGCTCGAGTTTCGTGCCCCATGCGGTCGCGTAGGTGTGGTATCGGCCGTCGATGGCGGGCGTGACGTTAAAACTGTTTCCATTGGCGCCACTGCTGCACGGGCGGAACCGGCGGACGAAGCGATCGCGCGCCGAACCGGTCCTCCCGCAGCGGGCAACACGCGATCGTGTGGAAACCAGATCTATTCCCGAACCCCGACGCGCGGCAGCGCAAGCGTCAAACGAGCCCCTTGCGCCTCGCGCGGAATCGCCCCGCCGTTTCGCGGCCGGCCCGAAGGGCCGAGGTGAATCCCGTCGCGCACGGACTCGTTTTGTTTCGTATGTTTGGAGAGTGCCCGCCCGACCGGCGGGAAGATCGACGACCACGGCTCACACGCTTCACCCGAGCGCACAGGTCAGATCGCCGACGAAAGACGGGCGTCACCCCCGCCGAATTCTGCGCGAGGGTTCTTCGACGAACGCGCCTCGTCGTCGTCGTCGCCGGCGGCGGTGTTCGTCGCCGGCCGCAACCGGGACGCGATCGCGAGGAACGCGAAGAGGATCGCGACGATTGACACGAGGGCCACGCACGCGAAGACGGCCCAAGCCGCGTCTTCCGACGACGGCGACGCCTGCGTGTTGTTCAGATCGAACGGCACGACCGAGATCGTACCGACCTCTTCCCCGACCCCCAACCCCGGCTGGGCCGCGGACATCACATGGGCGAACTGAGCGGACGCCATCCCCCCGGAACTAGCTGGATTCGTCGCCATCGCATTTTCTCCCAATTTACAACACCTTCACGCGACCCGTAGCAGGCTGCGTCACCTCTGATGTCGCTCGTGCAGACGCGGAAGGCAGGACCCCTCAGACGACAAAAGCATAACCCACGGTTTGACGGATGCAACAGGAAATCGGAACCATCAGACGCCTAAGTCAACCCGCCAAATTAGCCGGCTTAAGCCGGGGGAAAGGATCGGCCTCGCCGATTCGGAACTGATTAACTTTGCCTGTCCGCGAGAATAAACACCAATAAACGACGTCTACGGCAAGGTGTCGTACTGCAAGGCAATTCGTCGAGTGTTGGTCGGAGATCTGACATTGGTTCTACGCCTGCCTTCCGCCGACGGTTCATTCCACCCGCCCACCACCGACCGCCCCGATCGCCCGCCGCCGCCGCTGCGGAATGAAGGCTCCAACCGCGCACATGGCGGGGCGGCCGTTGCGGCTGCGGTCGATCTGTGTGCGCTCCGAACGGCACGGGCTCCTGCGTCTTCGCGGCAGAGCTTGGTGGACCGCTCGCGCCCGTCGCGCCACGTCACCGAACCACGCGGGAATTCGCTCCAACGGAAGTGACCGATGCCGCGCTCGTCTGACACGTAGTTGCGACGCCTGCGTCGCGGTCCGAAGCGCGGTGTAGGGCTAGTCGATAGGAGGGATCTGGCATCCGCCCGATCGCTGCGCGCAGGCGCCACCACAGCCGCTTGCGGCTTCGCCGCGTCGCCGCGCCAGTCCTGCGCCGGCAGCAGGCAGACCGAGCCCGCAAGACTTATGGCTGGTCCACCACGGCCAGTCCTCGGGCGTCGCGACAACGGGATCGCTGGCGGCGCAACGCTGTAACGGCGATGCCGTCATTCCCCCCGCGCCCCCGCCGCTTCGTCGCCCGTCGCTGACTCGACAAGCATCTCCCCCCGCTGCCGCCGCACCAGCACCCCGCCGGGGAAGTGCCGGCGGGGCGGGGCGGCGGCGTCGCTCGCCATCTCGATGAGGCGGGCGACGACGGCGGGATCGAGTTCGTCCGGCGGAACGCCCCCCGCCGCCAGCCAGCGGGCGGCCGAGGCGCGGGCGAGGATCGGCGGGAGGTTCGCGAGTTGGCCTGCCGGGAACGTCGTCCCGAGCGTCGGAGCGGCGACTTGCGTCCAATCGCGAACTCGGCCGCAGGCGGCGCCGAGGCGCAGCAGCGCGTGGGTGAGGTCGGGTTGCCCGTGCAGGGTCTTGCGGAGGCGGTTCCGGCCGTAACGGTCGGTCGCGTTGCTCGCGTCCTCCCGCCAGGCGTGCCCGCCGGCCGCGAGGAACGCGCGGAGCGCCGCGCGGCGTACGCCGAGCAGCGGGCGCAGGATCGTCAGCCCGCCGACGACTCCCCGCCGTGCGATCCCGGCCAGCCCCGCCGGCCCCGACCCGCGGAGCAGGCGGTGCAGGACTGTCTCGCGACGTCGTCGGCGTGGTGGGCGAGGATCACGCCGGCCGGCCGCGTGCTCGGCGGCGCGCGGCGGAACAGCGCCAGCCGGCACGCCCGGTGCTGCGACGACGCGTTCGCCGGCCGCGCGGCCAGCGTCGGCTCCACGTCGCGCAGGGCGACGGTGGCCGCCACGCCGTGCGCGCGCCAGGTCGCGCACGAACGCCGCGTCGGCCGCCCCGGTCGCCGCGCGCCGTGGTCGAGGTGCACGACGTGCAACGCCGGCCCGCCGCGGCCGCCCGCGAGGAGCAGCAACAGCACGCTGTCCGCCCGCCGCTGACCCCCACCGCCCCCGGCACGGCGGCGGCGGCGGCGAGGCCGTCGGGAACCGCGGCAATCCGTGGCCGGATCGGGTTTGCCGGAGGGGTGAGTCATCAGGTAAGCCGCGGGCGGAGCCGCAGCCCGATTCGTCGAGGAGATCACCCCGGTCGCGGAGTCGCCGCCTCCCTCTCCGCTGGTCACACGGACGAGGGCACGAGACCCGCCGGCACAATGAGATGTCCTACATGCAGTCGATGACGCCTCGGCCGCAGTGCAGTTGCGACGCCTACGTGCGGTGGTAGCGCCGGCCGCAAGATCCTCATGCGACTCGCTTGCACGTCGACCCGACGCCCAATCATAACTACCAGTAAAGGACCGTTCACACGGCGCGCCGCCCCGTCGCTTCTGCACGGCCGCGTCTCCTGATGCAGAGTCGCGGGCGGCGACGGCACCGACGTCCCGCTCGCCGCGCCCTGCCGGATGCCGGGCACCGCGCGCTACGCCAAAATTGGGCGTATGAGTTCGCCGTGGACGTCGGTGAGCGCATGTCGCGGCCACCGAAGCGGAAGGTCTGCTGCTCGTGGTGGACGCCGAGCAGGTGGAGCATCGTGGCGTGCAGGTCGTGGATCTGGCACTTGCCGTCGACGACCTTGTAGCCGTACTCGTCCGTCTGGCCGTAGACCGTGCCCCTTGATGCCGCCGCCGGCGAGCCAGATCGAGTAGCCGAACAGGTTGTGGTCGCGGCCGTCGGACCTGCGCGAACGGCGTGCGGCCCGAACTCGCCGGCCCAGACGACGAGCGTGCTGTCGAGCAGGCCGCAGCTCTGAGGAGTCCTTCAGCAGCCCGGCTGGTCGGCTGGTCGCGCGGGGCGTTGTCGGCGTGGCCTTCTTCAGCGCGCTGTGCTGGTCCCACCGGTCGTCGGCGGCGTCCGGGCAGGTGGCTCGACGAACCGGACGCCGCGGCTCGACGAGGCGGCGGGCGATGGTCACTGCGCGCGCGCGTCTGCGTCTTAGGGTCGGGCGAGTCGACGCCGTAGAGCCGCCTTCGTCGCCTCGCCTTCACCGGACAGTTCCATCAGTTCGGGAACCGCCGACTGCATCTTGAACGCCAGTTCGTAGTTCGAGATCGCCGCCTCGATCGCGCCCGAGCGGGCCGCCGCCCGCGGGGCGAGGCGGGCGCGTCGAGCTTGCGCATCAGCCGCGAGCTTTTCCTGCAGCCGCTCGCTCGACTCCAGCGGGCGGATGTTCGCCACCGGCTTTCGTCGGCTTGAAGATCGACCCCTGGTACGACGGCGGCAAAAAGCCGCTGTTGAAGTTATCGAGCCCGCCCGGCGGGATCAGCCCGCCGTTGAGCACGACGAAGCCGGGCAGTTCTGGCACTCGCTGCCGAGGGCCGTAGCTCACCCACGCGCCCATGCTCGGCCGGCCCTGCAGGCCGGTGCGGTGTGCAGGAAGTAGTTGGCGGCGGTGCTCGGAGAAGTTGCTCGTCATCGAGCGCGACGACGTACAATCGTCGGCGCACGTGGCGACGTGGGGAACAAATCGCTCACCGGGATGCCGCTCTGGCCGTACTGGCGGAAGGTCCACGGGCTGGCGAGCGAGGTCGGTGTCGTTGAACTGCGTCGGCTCCATCTTCATCTTGAACGGCTTCGCCGGCCGTGAGGCGCGACTTGGGTCGAACGTGTCGACCTGCGACGGCCCGCCGTCCATGTAGAGGAAGATGATGCTCTTCGCCTCGCCGGGATGTGTCCGCCCGCGGCGTCATCCCCGATCCACCCGCCACCGGCGGCACAACACCACGTGCCCGCCCGAGGCGGCCGACGACGCGAACGCCTTGTCCGACAGCAGCTGCCGCCGCGACCGAGCCGAACCCGCTGGCGGCACCGCGCAGCTCCGGCCGCGTGAGGGCGGGCTTGTTGAATCGACCGCAGTGGTGCATGTAAACGGCTCCGGCTCGGATCCTGCCTCGCGGCATGTGATGAAAAGACATGCCTCGACCTTCCACGGTCATGAGTAGAACGAGAGCGGAACGGGTCGGCTCGATAACTCGGCCTTCTCTTGGAACGTCAACCGGTGAAAGTCCTCGCTCGACATGCCGCGAGAATGGTACATGAGCTGAACTTGTTCTATCGCCCGCCGCCGCTGCAGGGTGAAATCTACTTCGTAGAGGTACTCCGCATCCTTCTCTACCGCGGCGATGACCTCCTGAATCACATCGGAGGCGGCTGTACGCCAACGTCATTGTGAGCTGGCTTCATGCGGCACCTTCCCGCCGGAGTTGGTGAGAATCAGAACGCTCTGGAAGTCGCATGCGTGCCCGACATCTCGACTTCTCCAAGAATATAAATTCCTTCACGTTCATCAGCACGTGCGGCGAGATCCGTCCACACGCGCAAGTCCGACTTCGCCGCCTCGTCGTTCAGATCGTACGCCGCCCCCTGCTGCTTCAGGAACGCGACGGCTTCGGCCGTTTCCCGCGGCGTGGGGGGACGGGCGAAGGCGGTGCGGTACATGGCGTCGATGCGGCGGCTCGGGCGTCGGGTTCTTTGGGTTTGAGTGTGCGCTTCGCCCCAGGGCCGCCTGTTGGGCGACGAACGGGTCGTTCATCAGGATCAGGGCCTGCGGGGGACGTTGCTGACGCCGCGGTGGCCCATCGTGCTGAACGGGATCGGGGCGTCGAACGCGAGCATGTCGGCGGCGAAGGCGGCGGACGCGCGTCGCCGACTGCGCCGTTGCCGTCGAGCGGGCCGCTGGTCGGGCGGCCGCGGCCCTCCATGAACGACGTCGTGTGCGTGTCGACAAGCGCGCCGCCGACCGTGCGGTCGAGCCGACCGGAGACGGCGAGAATCGCGTCGCGCACCGTCTCGGCCTGAAGCCGGCGGACGCGCGTGCTGGAGCAGTTCGTTCTTCGGGTCGACTTCGCGACGCGGCAGTCAGCGTCGACAGCGGCGTACGTGCGCGAGGACGATCGAGCGGATGAGTTTCTTGACCGACCAGCCGTTCTCCACGAACTGCGTCGCGAGGTGATCGAGAAGCTGCGGGTGCGTCGGCGCTCGCCCATCACGCCGAAGTCGTCGACCATCCGCCACGAGGAATGTCCGAGCTGGTGGTGCCACGCGGTTGGCCATCACGCGGCTCGTCAGCGGGTTCGTCGGATCGACCACGTGACGCGCCAGGGATCGAGTCGGCCGCCGCCGGTGAACGGCTTCGTCGCCGCCGATCGCGGCGAGGAACCGGCGCGGGACGGGGTCGCCGAGGTTCTTCGGGCTGCCGCGGATGAAGACGCGGCCTGTCGACGCCGTCGCCGTCGGCGGCGAACGCCCGCTGCGGCTCGAGCAGGCCGGCGAGTCGTTGATCTCCGTCCGTGCCGCGCGCGCCGGGCCCTCGTGGGCGGCGTCGTCGAGCAGATCGACTTGCAGCGCGACGTCGAGTAGCGGCGCGTCCGTCGCGTCGGCCGTGCCGGTCTTCCCGCGGCTCGATGGCCTGCGCGACGACGTTCCGTATGCGGCGCCAGCGATTCCGCCGAGCGGGTCGCGCCTTCGTCGCCCGTCGGTCGTGCCGCCAGCGCACGTTCGGCGCGCGGGGAGGCCGTCGTCGGAGAAGCGGATCGTCGATCGCGGCCCACCCGTCGCCGTCGTCGACGATCTCGATGTGGGCGTGGTGGCCGAGGTACCTCGTCGCGACCTGCTGGTGCCAGCGGAAGTGGCCGCCGGTCTTCACGTCGAAGCGGAGCCCCTCGAAGAGGAGTGGGTTGAACTCGTCCATCGCGTAGCCGTCGACGACGAGGCGCACCTGGGCGTCGCGGCCGGCGAGGCGATAGAGGACGTGCTTCTTCTCGATCACGAAGCTCGGCGACCGAAGCACGCCGCGGGAGATCTTCGCGCCCCCGCCCCACTGTGGGCGACAAGGTGGCGAGGCGGGCCGACTGGAATCGGCGGCGGCCACGTCGACATCGCCCGCTCCGCGTGGGCCCGTCGCCGAACGCGTGGCCGGTGGCGGACCAGTCGCCATAGGTCGGGCCGTCGAAGTCCGCGAAGACGGCCGCCGACGCCCACGCCGCCGCGTCCGACTTCGCCTTCGCCGCGAGATCCGCCGCCGCCTTTCGCCAGCGTGCCCGGCTCGCGATGGCGGGCGAGGGCCGCCCACGTTCGTAGCGGGTGTCGGCGACTTGCGCAGATCGTCGTTCGTCATCAGTTCGGACAGTCGCGCAGGATCTTCGGGTCGAGCTTCCGCCCCGCCGCGACGGCCGCCGCCGCACGGTGCCCAACTCGCCGCGCCCCGGCGACGGCGGTGCCCGGGGCGTCGCGGTCGGTGAAGACGATCTGGTCGACGCCGATGTTGCCCCCACGATCCGGGCTCGGCGTCGACGATCTCGATGCGCGCTCGCTGACCCTTCAGGGCGGACAGGTCGAGCGTGGGCCGCATGCGGTTCTCGTCGCGTCCGGTGATCGTGCGGACCAGCTTGCCGTCGACGACGACGTTCACGCACGTCCGCCCCGCGTGCGAGCCGCCGCCGATCAGCAGGCGGACGAACCGCCGCTCGATCGTGAACGGCCGGCTCGTGAGCTTGCCGGTGTGGCGGTCGTCGCCGTTGTGCGGTTGACGAACCGCTCGCCGGCTGGCCGACGTCGCCCTGATAGGCGAAGAAGTTCAGGCTCTTCTTGGGGCCGGAGCCGAACGCGGTGCCCTCGACGGTCCAGCCTTCGTAGTCGGTCTTTTTCGAAGTCCTCGAACGCGACGTCGCCTTTCGACGGCGCGGCGGGTCGATCAGCAGGTCGCGCGAGGTGAGGAGGTATTGCGCGAAGGTGTCGCCGGCCGCCTTGGCGTCGGCGGGGAGCGACCGGGCGAACGCGGCGCGGAACTCGATGTCGCGCGGCAGCATCTGCGGGCCGTGCCGCCATTGCGGCCGTGCGGGTCAAGGTAGGCGATGCTGTAGCCGCGTGCTCTCGAGCACGCCGGAAGAACTTGGTAGTAGTCCTTCGTGGCGATCGCGTCGAACTTGTGGTCGTGGCAGCGGGCGCAGGCGATCGTGAGGCCGAGGAACGTCTTGCCGAAAACGTCGATTTGGTTGTCGATCCAGTCGCGGCCTGGTGCAGACGGACGTCGACCGGCGCGTGCACCTGCTCGCCGAAGAACCAGAACCCGGTGGCGAGGATCGACTCGTTCGAGGCCGGTGTAGGTAGGCTTCGGCAGCAAGTCGCCGGCGAGGTGCTCGGTGACGAATCGGTCGTACGGCAGGTCGGCGTTGAGGCCCGCACGACGTAGTGCAGGTACTGCTCGAGCGCTTGCGGATCGGGTAGTCGAACTCGTGGCCGTACGAGTCGGCGTAGCGGACGAGGTCGAGCCAGTAGCGCGCCCAGCTCGCCGATGCTCGGACGCCAGCAGGCGGTCGACGAGCTTCTCCAGCGGCTGAGCAGGCGCCACGTCCAGCGCCTCGACGTGTCGTCGGCGTCGAGACGATGCCGATCGTGCCGCGCAGCAGGTAGGGCGGCGATCAGCAGGCCTTCGGCGAGGCCGCCCTGCTCGAGCCAGGCGAAGAAGGTCGATGCCTTGTCCAGCGCTTGCTCGGCGTTCTTCACGTAGCGTGCAGTTCCAGGCGAACGCCGCTCGGTGTTCGACGCCGCCGGCCGAGGTCGGCCATCGCTGCTGGTGGTGCAGGCCGCCAGCGGATCAGGGTGCCATCTCCTTCGCCGAGCGTCGCTCGCCGTCCAGCAGCATGCTGTTCGGCGGCATCTGCAGTTCGACGTGCTCGTAGCGGATCGCACGGATCAGCCGGCTCTCGTCGGCTTCCCCGCCAGCACGGCCGGCCCGCTGTCGCCGCCGGCGAGGATGCCGGCAGGCACGTCGAGGCGGAGGTTCCCCTTCAGCTTTAGCCCGGCCGACTCGGAATGGCACGCGTAGCACCGCTCGGCGAGGAGCGGGCGGACCTTCGTCTCGAAGAACTCGCTTCCCTCGAGCCGGAGCGGCGTCGGCGGCGTCGCACCGACTGCGGCTCGTCAGGGACAGGGAGCAGGACGAGGAGGAACGTCGGCCGAGGAGTTGCTCGTAAACCCGTGGCTCTGCCGATCGGAGGCCAACGAATGATCTCCATCACGTTCGCAGTGACGGTCGGAGGGGCCAACCTGGTCGTGTTCCACACCGTCTACGGCGGGCACTGCCTGACTCAATCCGGACGGCTGCTTTTCAGCCGTCGTCGAGGAAGTCGTTCACCGCCCGAGGATCGTCCGGTGGTCGCCGGCGTTCACCTTCTCCGTCGTCGCGTCGAGGATGCAGCGTCGGACCACCGCGCGCGAACACCGCAGGCGTTCCACCGGCGCGGTGTCCACCGGGTCGCTCAGGACATCGTCCACCCGCCGCCGACGCGTCGGAAGGACCGCTTGCCGTGCGAACCCCCTTCGAGCCACGGCGCGCCCCGACCGGTTCCGCGACATCGCCGTCGATCTTCCATTCCAGCTTGCCGATCGCGTCCCGCGCTGTTCCCCACTGCGCCTCGGGCATCGGCTCGATAACGCCGGAGGACAGGGTCTGGTCGCGGTCCCACCCTGCGTCGCGGACGCGCCTGCCCGTCACCCCGTGCTCGCGCACGGCTCGGCGGAGTCGGTACGACGCGAACATCATTCGCGTGTATGCGTCGGAATACCCTGTGGGGGATTCGATGACCGTGGCGCGGCGGTATGCCGCCTCGTCGATGTCGGCCATCGCCTGCATCGATCGTGCGAGCGCCTCGCCGGGCGTCGCCGCGGGTGCGGCAGGGCGCGTGGCCGCCGCCGCGGGACACGCGGCCGGGCGCGTGGCGGCGGCGTGCGGCCCGGGCGCGTGGCGCCGCCGGGCGCGTGGCGAGGCGCGCCGGCCGCGGCGCAGGCGCGCCGTGGCGTCGAACGCATCTGGCCGGCGCGCCGACACAGACGGCCAAGAGACCCCACGTCGAAGAAACCGAATCACTCAACTCCTCCCAAAGGCCTTCGGGCACTCCGAAGATGCTGCGTCGCTTCATCTCGATCATCACGTCTTCGAGCGACATCCGCCAATCACCCGTCGACGTCCCATCGCGACGCGCCGGCCTTCTCATCGCCCGGCCCGGTCCTGACCGAACGCGATCACGTAGCCGTCCGGGTCGGCGATGGGCGAACTCCTTCACGTCGTAGAACGTCACCGAGGGCTCGTAGACGATCCGGACGTCCTTCGCCCGCAGTTCCCGGAACAGCGACTCGACGTCGCTCACCCAGACGTACGCATCCCACGGCGGCGCCGTCGGCGTTGGGCCGGACGCTCGCCGGGTCCTCAACCTGGCTGAGCATGATCGTCAGGCCGTCGCCGCGCGCATGCAGAACGACGGCGGCTGGCCGTAGAACCGGTCGCACGCGAAGCCCAACTGCTCGCGGTAGAACGCGGCCGTGGCAGCGAGGTCGCGCACGCAGAGGTACGCATGGCGATCCCCAAGAGCACGCTGCTCAACCCGGCGGCGGCGGTCATCGGCGTTCCTTTGGTGGAAGACTCTTGTTCCTACATCCACGCCCGACCGCCGGTTCAGCGAATTCGCGGTGTCGACGACCGCGACACCAAGCGGTTTCGAACGAACGCCGGGACGAAGAAAGCAACGGAGACGCGGAGAGAGACCAAGCGCATCCTCGTAGTGACGCAAAGCTCGCAGCCGAAGACGCGGCGAGGAAGCGTCTGGTGGGGGTCCGCTCCTCCACGTCATCCGCGTCATCTACGGTCCGTTCCTCCCCTCACAGCCGGCCGAGGAAGATCTCCGTGTCGTACTCGAACGCGACGTGGCCGTTGACGGCGAAGCGGCGGAACAGGGCGTCGATGCCGGCCAGCAGCGCGCGTGGTTCAGGTGGCCCGGCAGCGGCACGTACGACGACGACAGCAGCCGGCCGCGCAGGCCGTCGAGGTCGAACGTTTGCGTTGGGGACGACGAACCGCTCGAACGCCGCCGAACAGGCGGGCGAAGTCGTCGGCCGTGGTGATGCGCGCCGAGACGCTTGCGTAGTCGGTGCCGTAGGTGGAAGCATCTCGTCGTACGCCTCGAGAACGGTGACCCCGCCCGCGCGTGCTCGTTCCAGACGACGGCCACCCACCCGCCCGCTTGGCGATCTGCCGGAACTCCCGGGCGGCCGCGGGCCGTCGAGCCAGTGGAACGCCTGCGCGTGGAGACGAGGTCGATCGACGCGGCCGACAGCCCCGTCCCCTCCGCCGAGGCGGCGACCGGGTGGAACCGTGGGTTGCGCCGTGCGCCCGTTTTGCCGCGGCGAGCATGTCGGGGTTCGCCTCGACGGCGTAGACGGTGTTGCCGATGGCGAGGAACAGCTCGGCCGAGATCCCCGTGCCGCCCCCACGTCCGCCACCGCCCAGGTCGGCGTCAGCCCCGCCGCCCGCCGCAGCACGTCCACCACGCCGGGCGGATAGCCGGGCCGGTAGCGGACGTGGTGCTCGACGCGCTCGAAGAACCGCGTCTTGGCGTCCGCGTGCGCGCGGCTGAACCGGTGGGTGGACCTGCTTCCGGCCGCCCGCGTTCCCCCATAGGCCGCGTCCACCCAAGACGCTATGCAAGAGACGATCAGCGGCAAGGTACGTGCTCGGCGACAACATCGACACGGACCAGATCATCCCCGCGCATTACCTGTCGTTCAACCCCGTCGCTCCCCGACGAGCACTGTTCTTCGGCATGTACGCGGCTGACGAGCGTGCCCGACGGCCAGCGCGACCTGCCGCAGGATGCCATTCGTCCGCGAGAACGAGTTCAAGAGCGACTTCACGATCGTGATCGGCGGCAAGAACTTCGGCTCCGGCTCCAGCCGCGAGCACGCGCGCCGGCGCTGGCCGAGTGCCGGCGTGCGGTGATCGCCGAGTTCTACGCCCGCATCTTCTTCCGCAACAGTGTCAACGGCGGTCACCTGATCCCGTTCGGGTCGACCGGAGACGCTCGTCGGCAAGGTCCGCACCGGGGACGAACTGCTGATCGACCTCAAGGCCGCCACCGTCACGAACAGGACCAAGGGCGAGACATGCCAAGCCGCTCGGCGACGTGCTGCCGATCATCGAGGCCGGCGGCGTGTTCCAACTACGCCAGGAAGCAGGGATGCTGGTAGCACTCGCCGCCCGACATCTGCAAAGGGGGCAACACGTGCGCGGGGTCCTCGCGGCCGTTTTGCTGCTCGTCGCCATCGTCGCCCAGAAGCGACGCTTCTCGCGCAAGCCCTGCTGCCCACGACAAAGCCGCCCCGTGAAGAAGCGATCCGGGTGATCACGCCCGTGCGCGGCCTGGCGGCGGACCGCACGGACCGGCCCTGGACCTCTCCGAAGAGCGTCGTGTCGACGGAGGACGTCGTGCCGGCGGGCGTCCCGGTGCTGCTTGTCGACACGCCGAACGTCGCGGCTCAACCGATCAGCACGTGGTTCACCGGCCCCGGCAAGTATTTCGAAGCGGGCAACTTCGCCGTCCGCCTGACCGCCGGGCAGGGGCCGGCCACGCTGAAGCCGCGGAACGGGCAGCGGTCGAGCGGATGTCCACGGTCACCATCCCGCCCGGGCAAACCCTGCGTACGCTATTGGCGATCGAACCGCTGCCTCCGGGCGAGTACGCGCGGAACTCCTGCACGTCGCAAGCCCGTTCGAGCCGAAACCTGCGGAACTCATCGCCCGCTTCACGATCGAGGTGACCGACGACGCCGCCGCCCGCGCGCGTGGATCGGTCGCAGACTGGCGGAGAGCTCGAGTTGGCGACCCGTTCGCCACGTCGACTTGCCTCTTCTGGCGCGTCGACGAGGTGATCGACGAGACGCTGAAGGACCTCGTCGGCGGCGACGACGCCCGCGTGACGATCGTCATGAACACGCTCGCACGGCATTTCCACCTCTACCAGGCCCCGGAGAAGATGGTCGCGCGATCGCGGCGGCGCTGGAGCGGCACGCCGCCGACCCGGTCCCCGCTGCCGCGGGGGTGGAAACTCGGGCAGGCGCTGGTCGGGCTCGCGGCGAAGAAGCCGTCGGAGCGATACCTGCGGTGGATCACCCACTACTCCCGCAAGCGCCGACGGCGACACCCGCGAGGCGGCGATCATGGCGCCGCAGGGTATCACCACGCGGGCGCGACCGACCGGCTGGCGGAACTCCTCGACGACCGCCGCCACGCCGAGCGGGCGGCCGACGCGCTCGTCAGCCGCGGCGACCAACGCGGGCTGGCGACGCTCGCCGGTCGCGACCGAGCAGTCGGACCGGCGATCGGGCGGCCGCTTCGAGTTCAATCTGCTCGTGATGTACCCGGACGTGGCCGTCGGCGCGCGACGCGGTGGCGGCCGGCCTCAAGAGCGACGACCCGGACATCCGTCGCTCGGCGGAACTGGCCGTGCGGAGCGAAGGGCCGACTTACGATCCGCTCCCGCCGACCCATCCCCCGCCCCCGGCGTCGTACAGATGACGACGCCCCAGGCCGTGACGCTTCTGTTGGACGCGCAGTTCGTGCTGATTAACGCGGCCACCGCCGCCGACGCGCCGCCGGTCGTGCTGGCGTTCCGCCTCATCCGCCATCCGGAATGGGATCGCGCGCGGGCCTGTACTACCTGCTCCGCGACGGCACGCCCGCCGCCCGCCTCTACGCCCTGGCTGGGCTTGTACTTCATGGATGCCGACAAGTTCAAACTGGCCGCATCGCAGGTGGCGGCGGACGGCGGCGAGGTGACGATCGCCGAGGGGGATCGGCGGACGCGGGTTCCGATCGGCGACGTGATCCCCCGCATCGTGTCGGGCGAGTACCCCCAGCGGCTCGCGCGAATGTATTCCGCGCCCAAGCGCGGTGAATTCGCCGGTGACGCGACACGCCCGCCCTTCAATTTCAACGCCGGTGCGGAATGCCCTTCGGCCGGGCGTCGCGTGAGATGAACGTTGACCGGGTTGTGACTGCCTGTCCCAAACCGAAAAGGTGTTAGCCATGAGGATCAACGTGATCGGCCGGGCGTGTCTTCTGGCTTTCCTCGCGACTGTCGCCGGGGTACCGGCGGGCTTTAACTTATGACCCCGGCACGTATCAGGGGGTAGTCGTGTTCGACCGATGGGGTGGGCTGCGTGCTTTGGCAGCGGCCACGGGGTGACCTGTCTCGGAGGCGGTCAAAGAGAAGCTGAGGATCTTCGACGGCCGAGCCGTCAGGCTCGATGTGACAGCGATCGATCAGCCCATGAACCCCGGCGAGGGACGGATCGACGCGTGCGACCCTCGGGCCGGCCGAGGATATGCCGTCAGATTGGGTGGAGACGAAGGGCTTCGCCTGTCGAACCACCTCTCGTTCGGGACCGGCAGGCCGCCCGCCGTCACGATGATGCTTCGGAACATCGGTATCGAGGATCGGACGATTCACAGTGATCGTCTTCATCCGACCCTGCTGACGGGCCAGCCACGCGGCAAGCGGCGACTCTGGTCGGCGTCCGACGGGCCGTCCGTTGCCGTCATAACAAATCATGCGTTTGCGGGCGGCCCGGATCGCGAGCCGCGCTGGGGGGCGTCGGGCGCGTTGAACGGCGTCGCCTACGCGTGGACGATCGGCGAGGCGAACGCGCTGCCGGCGAAGTTCGTGCTGAAGCCCGCCGAGCAGCGCGTGATCCGGATCGACCTCAGGCTGGCCGAGGGAGAGTACGAGTTCCTCAGCGGCTACGCCGGCGGCGGCCGGTACGTGGTGGGGAACCGGGTCGGGTTCGACGTCGACGCCGCCGGGAACGTGCGGCGCCCCCAGCCGCGCATTCCCGAGCGCCCGCGGAAGCTGGCCGACCTGCGGCTGCCCCTCCCCGAGTTGCTCCCTTCGCTGAGATGAACGCCCGACGTTAACGGCTCACTCCGTTTACGGGAGCGCCCGCGCTCCGTAGGCTGTGCGGCGTGCATTCACCCAACGTCATCGTCATCGAGCACCCCGTCATCCAGACGAAGCTGTCGGAGCTGCGCGACTACACGACCGACCACCGCAAGTTCCGCGCGCTGCTCGACGAGGTGGCGTCGCTGATGGTGTACGAGGTGACGCGCGGCTGGCCGACCACCCCTCGCCCGGTGCAGACGCCGCTGGAGCGCACGACCGGGCACGTGCTGGCCCGCCCGGTGACGATCGTGCCGATCCTGCGCGCGGGGCTGGGGATGGCCGACGGCGTGCTCCGCCTGCTGCCCGAGGCGCGGGTCGGGCACTTCGGCGTCTACCGCAACGAGCAGACGCTCGAGCCGGTGTCGTACTACCAGAAACTGCCGCCGGACGTGGCCGCCACCGAGGTGCTGCTGATCGACCCGATGCTCGCCACCGGCGGCACCGCGTCGGCCGCCGTCGCTCCTGAAGCAGGCGGGCGTGTCGGCGATCCGCCTCGTTCGCCTCGTGGCGGCCCCTGAAGGGATCCAGCGCGCACGCCCGGCACCGAGGTGCCTGTTCACGCGCCGCCGTCGACCGCGAGCTGAGCGACCGCGGGTATATCCCGCCCGGGCTCGGCGACGCGGGGGACCGACGTTCGGGACGTGAGGGGATGACGGGTGAACGGGTGACGGGGTGAAGGGGTGACAAGGTGAAGGGGTGACGGGGAACGGGTGACGGGTGAACGGGTGACAACGCAAGGGGTGACTGGGGACGGCGATTCGTATGGTCGGTGAACTCGGGAGCGGGCGGGACACGCGATATGGGATGACGGTCTCCGTCACCCGTTCACCCTTCACCCGTTCACCCGTTCACCCGTTCACCCGTTCACCCGTTCACCTTGTCACCCCTTCACCTCGTCACCTCCGCCACCCGTTCACCTTGTCTTCCCCCCACCACGCGAGTACGATTTCCCTTCGAATCTGGAACCGACCGCCGGGCCGTGCGGAGCGCTTGCTTATGCGATTGACCGAGATTTTGAAGCCGCAGAACATCAAGGTCCCGCTTCAGGCGAAGGTCAAGAGCGAGGCGATCAAGGAACTGGTCGACCTGCTGGCCGCCAACGGCGACGTGCTCGACGCGCCGAAGGTGCTCGAGGCGGTCCTGGACCGCGAGGCCACCCGCACGACCGGCATCGGCAACGGCCTGGCGATCCCGCACGGCAAGTGCACCGGCACCGATCACCTTCGTGATGGCGATCGGCCGCTGCGAGACGCCGATCGACTTCCAGTCGATCGACGGCCGCCCGGTGAGCCTGATCTGGCTCCTGAGTTCCCCGCCCGACAAGACCGGCCCGCACATCCACGCGCTGGCGCGCATCAGCCGGCTCATGACGATCGACCGCTTCCGCCAATCGCTCGCCGCCGCCAGCAGCTCGCAGGAGGTCTACGACGCGATCGTGAAGCAGGAGAGCCGCGTTGTAGAGCGGGTGGGTTCGGATCGTTCTGCGGGTTCCTTCGCGAAGCCGCAATGACCTGTCCCAACGATCAACAAATGACCTCAATGGCCAATTGAGGAGTGCAGAGACCCGCGGCCCGCCGCGGGAAGGCGGTCGTGACGTCGAGCACCGCACATCTTGGCGATGACTGACCGATGACGTTCCATCCGCGTTCTTTGCGCGCGGGCTTTGCACGATGACGCGGCTAAGCCGCAAGCGGCTCGGAAGGCCCCTCCAAATTGGTCAGCGGGTGGCATGAACCAGCGTCACATCGAGGTCGAGGATGAGGAGCAGCCTGTGAGACATCATCGGTACCCAAAAGAGCGGGTCTCGGTCGACGACCGAGACCCGCTCTTCGTTGATCTGCAAGGCAAGATCGGTCCAGGTTCATGCTCATCAGGAACTGCGCGTTGCTCGGGACCTTTTCCAGTCGGCCCTTCAGCAGTTCGACGGCTTCCACCGGGTTAGGGTTCATGTCGCTGAGCACGCGGCGGAGGCGGTAGACGAGCTCCAGCTCCTTCGGGTCCAGCAGCAGTTCCTCGCGGCGGGTGCCGGAGCTGTTGATGTCGATCGCCGGGTAGGTCCGGCGGTCCACCAGCCGGCGGTCGAGGTGCAGCTCGGCGTTGCCGGTGCCCTTGAACTCCTCGAAGATGACCTCGTCCATCTTCGACCCGGTGTCGATCAGGGCCGTCGCCAGGATCGTGAGCGAGCCGCCCTCCTCGATGTTGCGGGCGGCGGCCGAAGACCGCTTCGGCTTCTGCAGCGCGTTGGCGTCGACGCCGCCGGACAGGATCTTGCCCGAGTGCGGATCTCGGTGTTGTACGGCGCGGGCGAGGCGGGTGATCGAGTCGAGCAGGATGATCACGTCCTTGCCGAACTCGACGTACCGCTTGGCCTTCTCGATCACCATCTCCGCGACCTGCACGTGGCGCGACGCCGGCTCGTCGAACGTCGAGCTGACGACCCTCGGCCTTCGTGTTGCGGCTCCATGTCCGTCACTTCTTCCGGCCGCTCGTCGATCAGCAGGATGATCAGGACCGACTCGGGGTGGTTGCGGCTGATGCTGTTGGCGATCTTCTGCAGCAGCACCGTCTTGCCCGTGCGCGGCGGCGCGACGATCAGCATGCGCCGGCCCATGCCGACCGGCGTGACGAGGTCGCAGATCCGCATGTTGAGGTCCTTCGGGTCGGCCTCGAGCGTGATCCGCTTGTTCGGGTGCAGCGGCGTGAGGTCCTCGAAGTTCCCGGTGTCGGTGATCCCGCTCCGGGTCCTCGCCGTTGATCGCCTCGACGCGCAGCAGCGCGAAGGCGGCTCGCTCTCCTTCGGCGGGCGGATCTGCCCCTGCACGACGTGGCCGTTGCGCCGGCCGAAGCGGCGGATCTGGCTCGGGCTGATGTAGATGTCGTCGGGGCAGGGCAGGTAGTTGTACTCCGGGGCTGCGCAGGAAGCCGAAGCCGTCGGGCAGGATCTCCAGCACGCCCTCGCCGTACATCAGCCCGTTCTGGCGGATGCGGCTGCGGAGGATCTGGAAGATCAGGTCCTGCTTCTTCAGGCCGATGTAGTCCTGGATCCTCCTGGCGGGCGATCTCGTGCAGGCCATGGATGTCCATGGTCTGCAGGTCCTTGATGTACAGCTTGCCGCCCTTGACCTGCTCGTACTTGGCGTTGGTCTCGGCGTCGAAGCTGGCGACGTCTTCCGACACGGCGGCTGCTGCTGCCACCGCCGCCACCGCCGCCCCCGGCCGACGGCGCCGGCGCGCCGCCGCCGGCCTTGGCGGGCCGTCGCCGCCGCCGCGGTCACCGCCGCGATCGTTGCGGGTCTCCGCCGCGATCGCCGCCGCGGTTCTGCCCTCGCCCCGGTTCTGACTGTCGCCGCCACGGTTCTGGCTGTCGCCGCCACGGTCTGGGCGGTCGGTGCGTTCCGGGCGATCCTGTCGCTGCTGTTGCGGCTCGCGCTGCTGTTGCTCGCGTTGCTGCGGCTCTCGCTGTTTGCTCGCGCTGCTGCGGTTCGCGTTGCTGCTGCTCTCCGCGCGACTCCTGGCGCTGCTGCGGCTCGCGCTGCTCGCGGGGTTCGGCCCGCGGCTCGCGCGCCTCGGCGAGGGGCTGAGGCCGGGGCGGCGGCGGGCGCGGCGTCTTCGACGGCGGTGGCGCTGCTGGCGGCGGCGGGGGTGGGCTTGTCGGACTCATCACGAACGGTCGGCTCGGCCGGTTCACGCTGCGGCCGGCGGGTGCGGGGGTGGACTTGGCCATCTGGCTAGCCTCCAAGGGGAAGGGTGTGATTGTTAGAGGATGTCGAGGAAAACGCTGCCCGCGCGCCTACCCCGTCGGCGGCCCCGGGGCCGTGTGGTCGGGGTCGCGGCTTCGGCCGATGGTAGCAGCGTCGCGTCCCGGGGTATGTGCACGTGTGGGCAGGGGGCACTGCCGTCGCTGCGGCAGTCTCCAAAATCGTCGGTTGCGGGTCGATCCGGGCAGCTCCATCGCCCCCGGGCACTCGTCGCCCGGCGGCACCCCGCGGCGGCCGCTCGACCGCGTTCTGTAGGGGCCGGGGCGTGCCGCGCGGCCCCGGAGGCGCCCGCCACGCCCCGCGCCGCCGGCGTCATCCGGAGGCTCGGCGGGGGCCCCGCGGGTCGTGGGCGCGGCGAACGAGTCGGCCGGGTCAACGCGGGGGATCACGTTCGTCTCGGGGGAGATAGAACTCGCTCCCGCCCGGCGGCGGCGGGCCGGGGGCGGCGTTCGATCAAGGACATCTTCCCTGAATTCGGGTGTCGTTTTTCGGGTGTCGTTTTGCTGGGGTGAACTCCGCCGACTTCGATCAAGGCCCGGGCACCGTGCCCCGGAGGCACCGTACCGCCCCGCCTCAAGGTTGAGGGTCGGGGGTCGTCGACGTTCCTGCAAGGATTCGGGAAAGCGTCCTGTCGGACTTGATCGCGTACCATGCCCACGTCTGCGGTATTCGTTACGCGATGATCGGACATTTCACGCTTCTTGTCTAGTGGCCACTGTAAATTTTGTCGGCGTTGCAGTTCGGCCTCGTCCCACCCGCGCGAGTCGCGCACGCGGCTCAGCCGCGCGTCAAACGGGGCGTCGACGTAGACGATCGCGTCACACTCGCCGTTCAGGCCCGCCTCGAATAATAGCGGCGTATCCCACACGAAGGCAGGCACCTGCGGGTTCCCCGCGGCGGCGCGCATGGCCGCCACGCGGGCGTCTTTCACCATCGGATGCAACAGTTGTTCCAGCCGCCGGCGCGCGTCGTCCGCGAAGATCTTGGCGCCCACGAAGCAGCCGGTCGACGTCGCCGGCGGGCGTGAGGGCGGCGTCGCCCCACCAGGCGCGGAGCGCGCCTTGACGGCGGATCGCGATATGTCGCGCACCTGCGCGTCGGCGTCGATCACGCGCACCCCATTTCGCCGAACAGGCGGGCGACGAACGTCTTGCCGCTGCCGATGCCGCCGGCGATGCCGATGATGGGTTTACCGGCGAACATGGGTGGTTGCCCCGGGGGTCGCGGGGTTAGCTGCAATCCCGCGGCGGCGGTCCCGCAGCGGAGCCGCTGGGCTCCCGTCGGCGGACGCGGGATTTGCCGTTCTCTGTCGTGCGGGGCGGGCAGATTTATCCCGCACGCGCGCGGGTTAGAGGGCGCGTCTCGGTCAGTTGCACCCAGTTTCCCGCCGGGTCTTGGAGCAGGAGCGACTCGTGCCCGGGCGTCAGGCCCTTCAGCCGGGCGTACTCGTGCTCGGCGTCGATCAGGCGGTGCTCGAGTTGGCGAACGGCACCTCGATGCCGGTCGGGCGCAAATCGTCGCGCGGGACCGGACCTTCGACGACCTCGAATACGAGACGGAAGTTCTCGGCACGGTAACAGATATCCTCGCGGGCCGCGTCGCGCTCGAAGCGGAGGAGGCCCATGTAGAACGCGTCGAGGTCCCGCTCGAGCCCCGCCGACGCCGACACCAGCACGTCCGCGACGGCCACGAGTCGCACGGGCGGCGGCACCGGGATCAGCGGGCGCCGGTCGGCCGCCGGCTTGAAGCCGATGACGCTCGGTTCGAGGGGGATCGGATCGTACTGGGTCATGACGAGGGGCACCGATGTGCAGTCGACGGGCGGCCCCGCGGTCGCCGGCACGGCCGTCTCGCGGGCACCGATTCTACGCCCCCGCCGCCCCGCCTGTCACCGGATACGATCGAATCCGAGGGCGACGGCCCACCTGTCGCGACCCGCACGATCGCGAGGCGAAGGGAACGCGCGTCCTCGAGCCGCTGACGGCAGCCGCTGGCGACTTGGCCATTCCCCCGGCGGCGAGAGTTATTCG
The DNA here is from genome assembly GCA_030448225.1 of Phycisphaerae bacterium. The sequence goes on along the minus strand of JAUJNJ010000045.1, from coordinate 22,707 downwards.
GCGGGCTTGCCCGCCGAGACCGCGGTCCCGCGGACAACGTCTGACGGTGACCGGCCCGAGAGGCGGCGTCGAACGATTTCGCACAGCACGACGTACGACGGGACGCGCCGGGCGCGGTACAACCTCCATGGGCACGGCGAGTTGACGGACGATCAGGCCACACGCGCCGCGCCCGCGCGCCCCGGCGACGAACCTCGCGGCGTCGTCATTCCAGGCGGATGGAGCACACGACATGCTGAACCGAACCTCGGCCGGGGGCGTTGCGCGGCAGACCCGACGCTTCGAACCGACCCGCCTCGCCATCGCCACGCTCTGCACGACGGTGTCGCTCGCCACCGTGACCGGCTGCGGTGCCGCGCGGATCGTCCGATCGCGACCGTGCCGCTTCAGCGCGTCGCCGCCCCCACCACCGCCGCCGCCCCGCCGGCCGCCACCGGCCCGGCCGGCGCGCCCGCCCGCGTCGCCGCCGCCGAAGCCCCCGCCGCCGCCCCCGTGTACGAGTATCGCAAGCCGAGCCGCGACGGCATCGGGAAGATCTACATGGGTCGCGAGATCGCCCACGTGATGGGCCACCTCGCCGCCGGCTGGCTGGAACGGCCGGAGCGCGAGCAGGAGGAGCGACCGCAGAAGGTGGTCGACTGGATGGAGCTGAAGAAGACGGACGTCGTCGCCGACATCGGCGCCGGCACCGGCTACTTCAGCTTCCGCATCGCCGAGCGGGTGCCGGCGGGGAAGGTGCTGGCGGTCGACATCCAGCCCGAGATGCTCGACCTGCTCCGCCGCCAGTCGGTCGCGCGGGGCGTGAAGAACGTCGAGCCGGTCCTCGGCACGATCAAGGATCCCAACCTCCCGCTCGCCGGCGTGGACGTCGCGCTCATGGTCGACTCGTACCACGAGTTCGACCACCCGCGCGAGATGATGGAGGGCATCGCCCGCGGCCTCAAGCCCGGCGGCCGGCTCGTGCTCGTCGAGTACCGCGGCGAGGACCCGAAGGTGGCGATCAAGCCGCTGCACAAGATGACCGAGGCGCAGGCGAAGCGCGAGATGGCGGCCGTCGGCCTCGAGCACGTGACGACGCACGCCGGGCTGCCCGCCCAGCACGTGATGATCTTCGTGAAGCCGGTCGACGCCGCCGGCGATAAGGGCGGCGCCCCCGCGCCCGCACAACCGCCGGCCGCACCAGATGCCCCACCGGCGGGGGATCAGAACCGGCAGTCGGTGTCGACTGCGCCAAAGTTGTAGGTGACGAATCGATGAATCGATCGGCTACTAGCGCGGCAAGCTCGGCTTCCGCACCGACCGCCGAGATTCTTGAGAGTCGGGTGAGCCGCGGAGGGAGCGGAGAAGACGGAGACATTAGGCTCGACGATCGAGGAAGCGGCCGCGTCGCTGGCACTTTCGGGCTTATTCCGTCCTCCGTCTTCGCCTGTCGTCGCTTACTCGTTCCCGCGTCTCCGGGCGGTGAATGAGCTTCCTGAAACCCACTACTTCTGCGCGACGGCCGCGGCGGCCTTGACGGCCTGCCAGTCGGGGAGGCAGCGCTCGACCTCGGGCAGGGCGTGGGAGAGGAAGTCGGTCATCGATTTCAGCGAGGCGGCGGTGTCCTTGCCGCCGTTGGGGTCGACGCTCATCAGCTCGATCTTCGCGTAGTAGCCGTGCCGCTCGAAGAGGTTCTGGAGCCGGTAGCGCACGGCGACGTGGTCGTCCTCGTAGCCGCCGTTGCTGTGGAAGAAGTAGGCGACGCGCGTCGGCACGAGCCGCGAGCCGGTCTGGTCCTCGAAGTTGATGAACCGCATCTGCAGGTCGCGCGTCGTCCCGTCGGGCATCGCAAACGACTGCGGCAGCACCTCGTAGCTCGTCGGCTCGTACCCGCCCGCCACCATGCAGCGGTCCGGCACGTGGGCGACGCGGTCGACGAGGCCGGTGTAGTACGTGACGGCGAAGTTCAGCACCGCCTCGGGGTGCTCGGCCCGGATCGCGCCCAGCAGCCGCTCCTGCTCCTCCTGGCTCTTGTCCTTCAGCTCCGCGACGCGGGCGGGGTCGACGACGCGCGTGTCGACGTAGTTGCGGAACACGAACCGGTCGGTTCCCAGCGCGTGCTGGAGGTCCGGGTCGAGCGTGACCTGCTCGGTCGCCTTCACCCACGGGCCGAGCTTAGACGCGACGCCCGTCCCCGGGTCGTCGAGCTGGTGGCGCAGCGGGACGGCCTCCTTCTTGAAGTGGACCTTCATCGCCTGCGTCGCCGCATTCACGCCGACGGCGGCGGCGCCGAGCACCACGACGGCGGCGACGAACGCCGGCTGCATGAACCGGCGGCGGCGGGCGGGGATCTCGCGGGTCGACGTTTCGGTGTTCATGCGCCCTCGGGCTTGGGAGAATGGGAGGACGGTCCGCCGCCGCCGGCGGTCGGCGGTTGCTTCGCCGGCGCGATCCGGCGCGTCACCGTGCGGACGGCCGGCCGGCGAACGGGCGTTGCGGCGGCGCCGGCGCTTGCGGCGCCCGCGGGACGAGCGATCTTCACGACCGTCCCGCCCGGCGCGGCGGCGGCGGCGGACGTGCGCGGGGTGACGACGAGCTTGGCGCGGGCGGCCTTGGCCAGCCGCGCCTTCTCCTCCTCGTCGGCCTCGTCGATGAAGACGTGATCGATGATCCACGCGACGAGCAGGATCAGGAAGAACGCCGGGATCAGCATGATCAGCCCGACGAACGTGTGGGCGAAGCCCTCGGCGAACTGCTGGCTCCAGTAGTAGTCGATCAGCCCCTGCCCGGCGACGCGCAGCACGTTGCAGAAGACGGCGATCGGCACCGCCGACGCGGTGATCACCACGCGCTGCCAGAGCGGGCGGGCCGACAGGAACGCGACGGCGGCGGCGACGGAGATGAACGTCATCAGCGACCGCATCCCGGCGCATGCCTCGGCGACGTTCAGCGCGCGGAACTGGCGGTCCTGCCCGACGTAGAAGATCTTCGTCCCGGTCCGCCCCGCCGCCTCCACCCCAGTGAACTGCAACGCCTTCACGGCCACGGCGGCGGCGAGTTCCTGGAGCGGGCTGGCGACGGCGCTGTACACCAGCGCCGGCCAGGGCAGCGCGCAGAACAGGAACAGGATCGGGAACCACGCCGTCCGCATCACGCCCCACCCGCCGAGCAGCAGGACCAGGCCGAACAGCGTGACGATCATGCCGGCGTCCCAGAGGTAGTCGTTCTGCCCGGGGAAGATGCCGTACATCGAGAACAGCAGCCCGAACAGCAGCACGCCCAGCCCGAGCCAGGTCGGCTTGGCCGGGTCCTTCAGGAGTTGCTCGCGGTTGATGTAGAGGTAGTAGAGGCCGACGAGGGGGACGAGCAGCCCGTGCTGCCAGTTCGGGTCGCCGCTGATCGGGTTGATCTTGTCGAAGAGGCGGCGGAGGTTGGGCCAGAAGATCGCGACGAACAGCCCGCCGACGATCGCCACCTTCACCCACGCGCTGCGGCGGACGCCGCCGATGAGCGGGTCATCGCCCGCCGCAGGCCCGGCGGCGGTGTAGTCGAGCGTCGTGCTGTCGGGGCTGAGGGTGCTCAAGCGAAGGCCTCCCGCTCGCGTGCGAACTGATGGCGGGCGGTCCCGCCCGCCGTAAGCCAACCCGGTGTCTTCACACGAGATGCCAAGTCTTTACGAAGCCCGTCCTACCCGGGTGTTACGTCCGGGCCCGTGCGGGGTTCTCCCCGGCGCGGACATGGTGAGCGCTGGTGCCTCGGGACCGACCGCGCCGGAACCGCGCCCCGCGGGTTGACGGCCCCGCTGAAGCGGGGACGCCGGGGCGTCCGTGGTCGCGGACGCCCGGACTGCTCGCGTCATTGCGAAAACGGCCGCCGCTCGATGAGCGGCGGCCGTTTGTACTTCGTCAGGCCGTCGTGGCCGTGCCGCCGTCGGAGGCGCGGGTTACCGGGGGTCGTCCTGCGGGTAAGCGAAGTTCTGGTCCCAGAGGAAGCCGGCACCGTAGGTGAAGCGGAACGCGCCGCGGAGCGAGGCGATGAACGGCGCCAGCGCGTTGGTGCCGACCATGACCTGGTCGTCGGGCTTCAGGTAGATGTCCGGCGCGGTGCCGTCGAAGATCCGGGCGAGATCGACGCGGACGAAGACCTCCTGGTTCTTGTTGATCCGGCGGATGATGTCGGTCCGCTGCGGGACGGCCAGCCCGTCGAGCATGCTCGCCGAGATGATCGCCTGCTTCAGCGTGATCCGCCGGCCCGTCAGGCTGTAGGCGCCGGGGCGGGCGACGTGGCCGCCCATGTAGTACTCGCCGATCTCCAGCGGCGCGATGATCAAGCGGTCGTTGGCCTTGATCGGGATGTTGAACGCGAGGTTGCCCTCGTTGCGCAACTGATTCAGGGGGATGCGGATGACGCGGACCCCGCGGTCGTTGCTGATGCTGTTGAACTCGAAGCCGCCGGCGTCGCTGCCGGTGGCGCCGGTGCCCGTGCCGCCCGTGCCGGTGCCCGTGCGGGTGTCCGCCGGGGGCGGCGCCATGTCCGGGGTGTTGGGGTCGGCCGATACGTCCTGCCCGCCGACGTTGATGATGCGTTGGTCGGCGGCGTCGTTGCCGGCGTCGGCGGGCGGTTGGGCGACGGGGTCGGCCGCGGGCGCGGGCCGCGGGGCCGGCGCGTCGGGCGAGAGGTCGTCCTGCACGAGGGTCGCCAGGTGCACCGGCGTCAGGGCCGCGTTAATCGAGCGGGTGGCGTCGGAGCGGGGGCCGGCGGGCGCGGGGCCGCCCGGGGCGCCGCCGCCGGTGCCACCGCCGCCACCGGTGCCGCCGGCCGGGGGGGCGAGGTCGTCGCCGCCGGTGCCGGGCGGGAGGGGCGTCGGCGGGTTGATCGGGCCGGCCGGGCCGGTGGCCGGCGGGCTCGTCGGGCCGGTCTGGCGGATGATGTAGAGCGTCTCGTTCAGCGGCGACTGCGTGTCGCCGGCGAGCACGAGCGCGTCGAGCACGCGGAAGTCCGACTGCAAGATCGCGTACTGCCCCGGCCGGTTCACCTGGCCGAGGATGCTGAACGTCCGGCCGCGCGCCTCGATGAGCGTGACCGACACGTTCGCGCGCTGGATGATGTTCGCGCCGCCGTCGGGGCCGTACGCCCGCACGATCTGCTCTTCGAGCTGCGCCTCGCTCAGCCCCGCGACGCGGAACTGCCCGATGTACGGCAGGCTGATGTTTCCCGTCTCGCTGACGCGCTTGTTGAGCACGGTCTGCACGCCCGGGCCCTCGAGGTCGCTGATCGTGATCGCGACGAGGTCGTTGGCGGCGAAGCCGCGTAGTCCTCGACCTGGAGCTGGCTGTCGGCGGGCGTGGGTCGCTCGCGTCGGCGAACTCGGTGGTCGCCTCCTCGACCGTGGGGTCGATGCTGTCGAGGATCTGGACCGGCAGGATCTTGCCGCTGCCGCTCGCGTTCTCGCGGCCGGCGAGTTCGGACGGGTCGATCCACGACTTAACGTCGCAACCGCCGGTGAGGGCGAGGGCCGCGGCCAGTGCCGCGGAGCCGAGGGTGGCCCGCAGCGACGAGGGAAACGCTTGACGCACAGGACGCAAGAGGTGCTCCTTTCAAATGCCGGTGTCTTCTACGCAGTCTTCGTATCCGTGTCGGCTCATGGCCCGGCGGCCATCACCGGATCTGGCAAGATCCGCCGACGCAGGCCCGCCCGGATAGGAAGGACCGTGGCATCGACGGGGGCCAATAGAACGGACGCTTCTAGACCCGTCCGTGTTCGACCGATCCTTCCGCCACCGGCCACCGAGTCGCGTCTGCTGTCAGCGGGGTTTGCCGTTACTCCGGCCGGCGAAAACCACGCGCGGGCTGAACAGTCGCTACTCTATGAGGCCGGCTGAATATTGCAACTACAAAGGAGCGCGCCAACGGGCAACGTCCGCATTTCGTACCGGAATGTGCCGCCCGACCCTCGGCAGAAGCCCACCATCCCCACCCACCCGCACACGGCCCGCCGGTTCCCATCCGCCGAGCGATCAAACGCCGGGATGCCAAATTTCTGCCATTGCTGTTCGTTTGATAGATGACACGACGGCGATCTTGAGGCCACGGCAGATGTTATTGTCGGACGTGGCGTCCCCGAGCCGATACGAACGTCGGGCACGCATCGGCGGGCTCCACGCGGCGGGCCCGGGCGCGTTGGCTGGTTGGGAAAGCTGAACGATCTGCGGCGTGAGGTCGCGTGGCTTTTGCGCCCGATGCACCGGGCACGCCTGTGAAAGCGGCCGGAGCCGCGTTATAGTGCCTCGTTCACCTTCCGGACACGGGGTTTGTCTCCTCAGGGATGAGACTGCGTTGACAGAGCGGCAGCGAACAATTTCCCGCGAGGCCACGTTCGAGGGCCCCGGGCTCTTCTCGGGCGAGACGGCCAAGCTGACGTTCGTGCCCGCCCTGCCGGACGCCGGCATCACGTTCGTGCGCGAGCAGGACGGGAAGGTCGCCACGATCCCCGCCTCGTCGGCAACGTGCTGAGCTGCCCCCGCCGCACCTGCCTCCGCAACGGCACCCTCTTCGTCGAGACCGTCGAACACTGCATGGCCGCCCTGGCCGGCATGGGCGTGGACAACGCCGTGGTGAAGGTGACGGGCGGCCGGATCGGGGAACTGCCCGGCGGCGACGGCAGCAGCCGGGTGTTCGTCGAGACGATCCAGGAGGCGGGCGTCGTCGAGCAGGACGCCGCTGAACCCGCTCGTGATCCGCAAGCCGGTGCAGGTCACCCACGACGACGCCACGCTCGCCGCCCTGCCCGGCCCGACCGACCACCTCGAGATCATCTACGCGTTCGAGGCCGAGGCGCCCGTCGGCCGCCAGACGGCCACGTTCCGCCTCGGCGACGACGACTTCGCCTCGCAGCTCGCGCCGGCGCGCACGTTCGTGTTCGAGCACGAGGCGCGCGAGCTGCGGGCCCGTGGCCTCGGCAAGCACCTCACGCCCAGGGAGTTGCTGGTGATCGCGCCCGGCGGGCCGGTCGACAACCAGTTCCGCTTCGGCGACGAGTGCGCGCGGCACAAGCTGCTGGACCTGATCGGCGACCTGTACCTCGTCGGCCGGCCGATCCGCGGGCGGATCGTGGCGAGCCGGAGCGGGCACGCGCTGAACCACCTGCTGGCGCGCAAGCTGCTGGAGCAGGAGAACAACTACAGCCGCCAGAACCTCGTGCACCGCGACGCCGAGATGGACATCCGGCGGATCCAGCGGATCCTGCCCCACCGCTACCCGATGCTCCTGGTCGACCGGGTGGTCGAGATCGTCGGGGACACCAAGGCGGTCGGGATCAAGAACGTCACGTTCAACGACATCTTCTTCCAGGGGCACTACCCCGGCACGCCGATCATGCCCGGCGTGCTGATCGTCGAGGCGATGGCCCAACTGGGCGGCCTACTGCTGAGCCAGAAGCTTGAACACACCGGCAAGCTTGCGGTCCTGCTCAGCATGGATAAGGTGAAGATGCGGCACCCCGTCGTGCCCGGCGATCAGCTGCTCCTGGAGGCGATCACCGTCCGCGTCAAGAGCCGCACGGGCCACGTCCGCTGCAAGGCCTTCGTCGAGGACAAACTCGCCTGCGAGGCGGATATAAAGTTCATGCTGGTCGACGCCGAGCCGGTGTAGAATGTTACAACGAATGGACGCGCCCAAAGCGAAAGAAGCGACGAAGCCGAGGTCGAGATGGCTCTCGGGCCTCTTCAACTTCCGCTTCTTCTCCGACGCGATGCCCAAGATCTCGCCGCACGCGGTCATCGACCCGTCGGCCGAGATCGCCGAGGACGTGGAGATCGGACCGTTCTGCGTGATCGGCCCCGACGTCGTGATCGAGACCGGCTGCCGCCTGCTCAACAGCGTCACCTGCATCGGCAAGACGCGGATCGGCCGCGACAACGTCTTCTTCCCCAACAGCGTGATCGGGACCTACCCGCAGGACAAGAAGTTCAAGGGCGCCCCCACCGAGCTGACGATCGGCAACGGCAACGTGTTCCGCGAGGCCTGCACCGTCCACATCGGCACCGAGAAGGGCGGCGGCGTCACGCGGGTCGGGAACAACAACCTGTTCATGGTCAACTCGCACATCGGCCACGACGCGCAGATCGGCAGCGAGTGCGTGATCGCCAACAACGTGATGATCGCCGGCCACGTCGTCGTCGGCGACCACGTGAACATGATGGGCGGCGTCGGCATCCACCACTTCGTGTCGATCGGCGACTTCGCCTACCTCGGCGGGTACGCGCGGATCCACCACGACGCCCCGCCGTTCTGCAAGGTCGACGGCGCCGACCAGGTGCGCGGCCTGAACAAGGTCGGCATGAGCCGCGCCGGCGTCTCCGCCGACGACATCGCCGCCGTCGAGAGCGCCTACCGCCGGCTCTTCTCCCGCCGCAAGCCGTTCTCGGTCGCGCTCGGCGAACTGGAGTCGATGAACGGCCAGCTCAACACGCACGTGAAGTACCTGATCGACTTCCTCAAGCGCCGCGACCAGGGCAAGCACGGCCGCTACCAGGAAAGCCTGCGGCAGAAGTGACCGCCGCCGGCGCCCCCGGCGTTTCTTCCGAGCCCACCCGAACAACCGACGTCCCCCGTTTCGCCGCAGGCCCGAAGGGCCCGCTGCCGGTGATCCGCACACGCTCGTAGCCGCCCCCCCCGCCCGGGAGCCATCCGCGTCCCGGGCGACTTCGCGCGTACGTGACGGCGAGAACCCGCCGGCCAACGAATGCGAGTGGATCACCCGATCTCGTCCGAGCCGAATCGGCAGGCCGGGTGACCCAGAGCCGTGCCGGCGCGGCGTTCGTATCCCAGTTCAACGCAATGGGACGCTGACGCGTTCCTGGACGCGGCCGTGGCCCGGCGCGGCAGCGACGGGGGAGCCGATCCGATCGCCAGTCGGCGTGGCGGCGTGCGCCGCGATGCCGTGAGGTGCCGCTCGTCGCCGCCGGCCGCCTCACGTCGGCCGCACGGCGAAGCTCTCGCGCGTGAGGCCTTGGCCGCTGGTGAGCCGCACCCGGCGGACGATGCCGCCGGCGCTGGCGGCCTTTGGCGGGACGACGCCGTCGCCATCGCCGTCGCCATCGCCATCGCCATCGCCATCGCCATCGCCGATCGTGCCGACTGCTCCGTCGGCGCCGAGGCCGTCCTCCCCGTCGAGCAGTTGGCGGACGACGTACGCGCCCGGGCGGAGCATGCCGAAGCGGTAGCGGCCGTCGCCGTCGGTCCGCGCGACGCGCTCGCCCGGGTCGGCTCGGCCGTCGTCGTCGGTGTCGAGGAAGACCGCGCGACCCGGCAGCGGCGCTTCGTCGTCCTGCCGGCGGCCGTCGGCGTCGGCGTCGTCGAAGACGTCCCCGGCGACCGACGCGGCGCGGGCGAAGCCGAAGTCGAGCTTGTCGACCGACTCGCCGCTGACGACGTTCAGCGCGTAGGACAGCCCCTGCGGCCCGGTCCGCACGAAGCCGGGGCGGCCGACCGCGCGGAGCACGTACGCGCCGCGCCGCAGGCCGGCGAACGCGTAACGCCCGTCGTCGTCGGTGGCGGCGGTCGGCTCGCGGCGGTCGGGCCGCCCGTTGCGGTTGCGGTCAACGTAGACCGTCCACCCGCCGAGGCCCGCGTCCCCGCCGATGCCCGCGTCGCCGTCAATCCCGGCGTCAGCATCGCTTCCGGCGTCGCCGTCCTTCTCGCCATCGACCTCGGCGTCGACGTCCGCGGCGAACGTGCCGTCGCCGTCGAAGTCGTCGAAGACGGTGCCGGCGAGCGTGGCGGTCGGCACGACGACCGTGGCCCGCGCGGTCGGCGCGTCGCTGCCGTCGGGCCCTTCGGCGCCGTCGTCGTCGATCGGGACGGCGTAGAAGCGGTGCGCGCCGGCGGCGAGGTCGGCGGTCGGCACGTCGAGGGCGAACCCGCCCGCCGCGTCGGCGTCGGCGTCGGCGCCGAGGAACTCGTCGCGGCCCGGCTCGTCCTGCACGCCGCGGTCGCCGTTGCGCTCGCGGTAGAAGCGGACCTCGGCGACGCGCCCGTCCGGGTCGGCGCGCGCGGGCGGTGAGCGTGAGGACGTGGCCGGCGTCGACGACGCCCGGCTCGGCCGAGAGCGACGCGACGCCCGGCTCCTGGTTCGCGACGTCCAGCGAAGTCGACGCCGTCGCGACTGCCGCGGGCCGATCGTCACCTTCCACCCTCCCCCACGCGCCGCCGGCGATCGCCGGGCGCGAACGCGTCGGCGGCGGCGTAGTCGACGGCGTAGCCGACGTCCTCGAGCGAGCCGACCGTCACGCGGCTCAGCGGGTTGCGCCGCCGCCGAGGTAGCTGCTCATCAGCTCGTCGCGGAGGCTGGCGTCGCGCCAGTGGCTGTCGCGCACGGCCGCGCGCCGATGTTCTCGACCGGCACCGCCTCGGCCGCCGCCGCCGCCGCGGCCGGTGAGCCGCGGCGTACTCGCGGCCGGCGGCGGCGCCGGTGAAGCCGCGGGTCGCCCGTCCCGCCGCCGCCGAGCAGGTGCCGCGTGCCAGATCGTGCCGACGCCGAGCACGTGGCCGATCTCGTGGAGCATCGCGTCGACGAGCTGGTCGGCCTCGGCGAGGTGGTCGAGGTCGGCGGCGTCGACCTCGACGAACCCGCGGTACGGCAGCGACGAGTCGGGCCGCAGCAGCCGTCGGGCGCGGCCTGCGCGAGCACCCCGCCGGGGCCGTCGATCCACGGTGCGCGCCTGGCGATCTCCAGGTCGTCGACGCGCCGCGGCCGTCGGGCGAATCGGGCGGGACGTCCGGCAGGTCGCCGACGATGACCGCGCTGCCACCGCCGCGGGCGGCGACGGCGGCGCGGCGGGCGGGGCTGTCGTCGGGCAGGTCCTGGTCGAGGTCGATCTCGAACGCGCTCGCCGCCGCCGCCGGCCGGGCGGACGCGACGTCGGCCCTCCGGCGCGGGCGGCGACGCGGTAGGTGCCCGACCCGAGGCCCGACAACGCGTACGCCGTCCGCGCCTGTCGCCGCGCGGGGCTCGTTTGCGTCGCGGCGGCCGTCGAGGTCGCGGTCGGCGAAGACGGCCCACCCGCGGAGCGGCCGGTCGTCGGCGGACCACGCCGTCGGCGTCGCGGTCCGCGAACAGCCGCCCGCCGATCCGGCTGCCGTCCGTCGTCGACGACGGGTCGTCCGCGCCCGCGCCCGCCCGGTCGCCCGTGGCGGCGGGCGCGGGCGCCCGGGCGCGCCCACGGCGCCGCGGCGGCGGCCATGGCGGCGGCCGGACCCGCCGTGTGAGCAGAAGAGCCGTCGCGGTTCGAGTCGCTCCACCACGGGCGCCAGCCGCCGCGAGCGCAGCGGGCGATCGCGCGCGCGGCCGCACGCGGGACCGCCGTCGCTGGGACGTCGTCGCCCCGCTGCCCGATCTCGCCCGTCCGGACGTTCATTGACATGCTTAACCTGCCGCCCGCTGGTGCACGGATCCTGACGGATCTGCCGCCCGCACACGCACGCCCGTTGAGCCATCTCTCCCGCGTGCGGTCGCGGAGAGACGGCTATATCGCGCGACGGGCCGCGCGCGTGGAAGAAAGTTTCGCATCAACCGCCGCCGCGGTCGCGGCCGCGCGGTCTCGTGCGGCGGCGGCGGCGGCGGCGGCGCGCGCGGTCGTGCGAATTCGTTTCAGCGCATCAAATTTCGGCGGCGAAGCGCCGGGGCCGGCGGAGGTCTTACGATCCGCGCGTGGACTCCACGGACCTCACGCCCGCGCAGACGGAGCGATTGCTGGCCACGCTCCGGCGGCACCTGTCGTTCCTCCACCGCCTTCAGCAGCGGATGGACCGCCTCGGCTTCCCCGCCGGCCGACCCGCTCTACCGGGCGACGGCGCTGGCGCGGAACGAGACCGCTCTACGTCTGCGCGCTGTACTGCGCCTGCCCCGGCCGCATCGGGCTGGCCGCGCGGACGTTTCGCGTCGGAGCCCGGGGTGCCGGCGGCGGTGTCGCCGCCGCCGACGGACACCGACGCGCCCCGTGATGAGGGTGATGCGGCGGTCGCCGGGCGGGGACCGCCGCCGGATCGGTCGTGACGACGCCGATGCCGCCATCGCGTCCCGCCACGACCGCAAGAAGCCGCGGGACGTGACCGCGCGCGGGTGGAGAACCAGACGCGCTTCAACACGCGCGCGAGGCGCGCGCGCCGCAAGCGCGAGGACGAGAGGACGCAAAGGCACCGTGCGAGAACGCCCGGGCGTCGCTTGGCGTCTCCGCGATTCCCCGATGCGCGCAGACATGAGCACACCTCCGCATAGCGAACGCGCATCGCGAAGACGCGGAGCGACCACGCACGACCCGCTCGAGATCTTGGCATATTCCCGTACCGCGACCTTGGTTCGCGTCCGCACGTCGCGCGGCCCGGCGCGCGAGGTCTTGGCGTCTTGCCCGGACCGCGACAGCGCGCCGTCGCGGCCCGCCTGCCCGGCGCGACGCACGCCTTTCGCGTTCGGGCGTTTGCATACCTTGGCGGGCCCATGAGCGACGACCTGACGATCCACCCGGTCAGCCGGCCCTTCGCCGCGACGATGGCGCCGCCGGGGTCCAGAGCCCGACGAACCGCGCGCTCGTGCTGGCCGCGGCTCGCAGACGGCGTCAGCACGTTGTCGAACGTCCTGTTCGCCGACGACACGCTCGTGATGCTCGACGGCCTCGCCCGGCTCGGGTTCGAGGTGAACGTCGACCGCGGGGCGAACGTCGCGCGCGTCCACGCGGGCGGCGCGATCCCGGCCGCCGGCGCGGGACCTCTTCTGCGGCAACAGCGGCACGACGATCCGCTTCCTCGCCGCCGCCTGCGCGGCGCAGGCCGCGGCACGTTCACGCTCGACGGCGTGCCGCGCATGCGGCAGCGACCGATCCGCGAGTTGGCCGACCTCCTGAAGAACCTCGGCGTGCGGACGACCTACGGCGCGTGCCGAGGGTTCCCGCCGCTGCGCGTCCTCGCCGACGGCTTCCCCGGCGGGTTCGCCCGCTTCGGCGGCAGCCAGTCGTCGCAGTACCTGTCGGCCGTCCTGCAGGTCGCGGCCTACGCGCGCAACGAGGTGCACGTGCTGCTCGACGGGCCGCAGACGAGCTGGCCCTACGTCGCGATGACGATGCGCTTCATGGACGAGTTCCACGTCACGCCGGAACTGATCCGCGACCCGGCCAGCGGCGTGCCGCGGCGGATCGTGATCCCCAAGCGCCTACCGCGCGACCGATTACCCGATCGAGCCCGACGCGACAACGCCACCTACTTCCTGGCCGCCTGTACCTCCACCGGGGGCGACGGTGACGATCGAGGGACTCGGCAAGCGGAGCCTGCAGGGGGACGTGGGGTTCGCCGACGTGCTGCACCAGATGGGCGCCGACCTCGTGTTCGGCAAGGACTTCATCACGGTCACCGGCACCGACCGCCTCGAGGGGATCGACATCGACCTGGCGAACATGCCCGACACCGCCCAGACGCTGGCGGTCGCCGCGCTGTTCGCCGACGGCCCGACGACGATCCGCGGGCTGCACGCTGCGCGTGAAGGAGACCGACCGCATCGCCGCCCTGGCCGCCGAGTTGACGAAGCTCGGCGACGTGGCGGTCGACGGCGACGACCTGACCGTCCACCCGCCGGAGGACGGCCGCTTCCGCCCCGCCTCGATCGACACGTACGACGACCACCGCATGGCGATGAGCTTCGCGGCCGGCACGCGGACGGCCGGCGTGCGGATCCGCGACCCGCAGTGCGTGAACAAGACCTACTGGCTACGCTCGACGACCTCGCCAAACTGCTGGCCGGCGACGCCGGCAGCGGACGAATAGAGCGGGACCGCAGCGCCTCGTGGCGGCAAGCTCCACGGCGTTCGAGGACTTTGAGGGTCTGAAAGTATCGCTGCCAGCAGGTGGTCATCCCCAGCGCGGCGAAGGATCGCCCTGAGTTCCAGAGCGGATCACCGTCAGGTGTAGCGTGTCATCGAGGAGCGACAGCGACGACCCATCTCGGGCTGAGGCCGCGCGAGCTTCCGCCCCGAGATGGGTCAGTCGCTACCGCTCCCTCGGGATGACACGCTACACCGTGACCCTAGCGAGGACCGCGGGAGATCCTTCGCTGCGGCTCAGGATGACAGCGGTTGCAGACCGGCACTTTTGAAGCCCTTTGCCGCGTTCGCGATAAACGAACAGCCGCCGCCGGGCGACCCGGCGGCGGCTGTGATGTTCAGCTTTCGTTCGCCTGACGTGTGGCGGCCTCACGCGGCGCGCATCCAGTTGAGCTCGCGGCGGCGGCGGAGCATCGCGACGGCGGCGACGCCGACGAGCGCCAGGCCGCTCGGCTCGGGCACCACGTTGTAGCCCATCACGTCGAACGCGCGGATGTCGTTGTCGGTGATCCGGCCGACCTCGCCGAAGCCGATCGTCGGGTCCAGCAGCCCCAGGGCCATGTTGTCCTTCCAGTGGCTCGCCTGCTCGCCGTCGCCGTTGGAATCGCCGGTCGAGAACGGGCCCATCTGCGTCGAGCCGTTCGTCGAGTGGAACGCCGGCTGGTTGAAGGCGAGCTCGAGCACGTCGCCGCCGGTGGCGATCGAGCTGGAGCTGTAGCGGAACAAGTCGTGGGGGCTGAAGACCGCGAAATCTTCCAGGGTGCCGATGCCCGCGGCGGTGCCGTTGAAGTCGGCGTTCGCCCCGGGGCCGCGACCGGAGTAGTAATCGACGGAGTCCACGCCGCTGACGAACCCCATCGCGTGGCCGATCTCGTGGGCGGCGGTGGCGACGAAGTCGATCTTGTCGGAGTCGATGCCGTTCGACGGGTCGAAGTCGAACGGGAACGTGCTGCTGAACGTGATGGTCGCGTCGTTGCCCAGGTCGTTCGCCGGCACCAGGCCCAGCGCCTTGCCGTTGGCGCGGTTCACGTCCAGGAAGTTGTTGTTGTTGTTCGCGTTGTTGTCGAGATACCGGTTCCCGGCGCGGTCGTTCGTGTAAAAGCTCAGCGACGGGCCGCCCGGCAGGTTGGCGACGGCCGTGCTGTCGGCGGCGGACCGGGCGTCGGCCACGAGCGCGTTACGAACACTCGTGTAACTCGGCGGCGACCCGATGGTTTCCGACTGCGCCGACCCGATGACCCCGGTCGGCAGGGCCGAGAACCGCGACGCGATGTTGATGGTGATGTCGTCGTTGAACAACGACGACCAGCGCCTGCCGGCCTCCCTGAAGCCGGCGTCTGCCTGCGCGTTGCCCGTCGACTGGAAGTTGAACCGCAACTCCGCCGACGCAGGGGTGGCCGCACAGACGAGCGTGGCGCAGGCCGTACCGGCCATCAGAAGTCGTCGCATCATTCGTTTCTCCCGGGGGCGCTTCACGGACGTGCGTTCGAGGCATCTCCACACCCGGGGGCCGGGGCGGCTCGAAGGCAGGCGATCAAAGTACGAACTACGAGCGTGACCGCAATAAGAATCTGCCGACAAAAGGGCCGAAATGAACCGCTGGCGGTCATCCGCCGTCGGGGCAGTTGACACTCTTCATACGACTCTCGGCCCGTCGCGGTTCGATGCCCGCGAGATGATCGCGATTAGCCGAACACGCGACCCCAAGTGTCGATATCTTCCTGCGACGCCGAAACTTGTAATCTTGACCTCGCGGCGTCCGGCTATCGCGGGAGCGGACCGGGCGCGGCTCGCACCTCGCCCTGCCGGCCGGGCGCGGCGTCTGAATGTACGGCCCGCCGGTCGCCGTTGATAGACCTGATCGCGCGGCGCGAGCCGGATTGCGGCGTGCAAGGCACTAAGATGGGTAAGCTTTCACGCCGACGCTGCCGCATCGGCCTCATCTGTCACCCACCGGATTCACGGCTTGAGCCCTTTTGCCACGCCTGCGCGTGATCGTCTGCCACGATGTCGAGTTCCGCGGCCGCCGCGTTCGCTTCGACCTGGCCGGCGTCGCGGCAGCCGGGGATGACGCTCGTGACGCCGGGGTGCTGGAGGCACCACGCCAGCGCCCACCGCGCCATCGGCACGCCGGGCGGCACTTCCTCCCGCTGCACGCGCTGCGCCTCGCGGAGCATGTCGTCCACCTTCTGGCGGTCGTGCGTCGTGCGGACGTCGCCGGCGGGGAACGCCTCACCCGGCTGGTACTTGCCGCTGAGAAAGCCGCTCGCCAGCGGCACGCGCGCCAGCACGCCCAGGTCCTGCGCCACGCACGACGGCAGCACGTCGGCCTCCTTCGCCCGCTCCAGCCGGTTGTAGACGAGTTGGATCACGCTCGCTCCCACCTCCGTCGCCCGCTGCGTCTGGCGGAGGCGGTCTCCCTTGGCGCTGATCGAAATCCCGAGGTGGCGGACCTTGCCCATCTCCTGCTGCTTTCGGAGCGTGTCCCAGAGGCCGGGCGTGTCGAACTCGGCGTCGGCGCCGGAGTGGAACTGGTAGAGGTCGATGACGTCCGTCCGCAGCGCCCGCAGCGACCGCTCGAGTTGCCGCACGACGTCGGCCGGGTCGTACACCGTGTCCCGCTGCTGCCAGCCGGTGAAGTGGTGGCCGAACTTCGTCGCGATGATCCACTTGTCGCGGCTGCTCGCGATCGCGTTGCCCACGAGGGATTCGGAGACGTGGTCGCCGTAGCACTCGGCGGTGTCGACGAGGTTGATCCCGACGTCCTCGGCCCGCCGGAACATCGCGTCGGCCTCGGCTTGCGTGTAGTCCTTGCCCCACTCCCCGCCGAGTTGCCACGTGCCGACGCCGATCACCGAGACCTTGAGGTCGCTCTTCCCGAGCCTGCGGTATTTCATGGGGGGCAACTATATGAAGAAGCCGACCGACTGCCCGCGCCCCATTTGAGCTGTCCGGATAACCCGCAGCGGGCCATTCGGACCTCGGGCGAAACGGCGGATGTCGGGATATTCGGGTAGGCGCGTAGCCGACGCCTTCGCCCGCCGCGCCAGGCCCTCGATCGCTCGGGAGGAGTTCGGACGACGAGGACCTATTTCTTCTTCTTCGCCCGCCCCGCCGGGGCGTCGCCACGGAAGACTTCGTCGACGGTCGTGGTGAACGTGCCCATGAGGCCGGCCGACACCTTCGGCTCCTCGACGGTGCCGCGGACGTGGATCTTGAGCAGTTCCTGGCGGGCGCCCTGGAAGATGTCGTTGAGGAACGGCACCTTCAGGCCGCGGGGGTTGTCAGTGACGAACGTCAGGTCGACGCGCTTCGTGCCGAAGTCGAGGTGGCCCTCGCCGGTCATGAGCATGTTGCTGGCGCGCAGCTCGATGTTCTCGAACGCGATGTGCTGGCCCTGGATGCTGTACCGCGCGCTGGCCTCCTTGAACGGGCTGCTGACCGGCACGGCCAGGTTCGTGACCTGCGAGAGCCCGAGCAGCAGCGGGATGCGGTACATCTCCCGCCCCGACGCCACGACGTCGCCGCGGCCGCGGCGGGCGGCGGGGTCGTCCCACGCGCCCTCGACGCTGAGGCTCGCGGTCACCTGCCCGCGCAGGTCGCTCTCCGGCTCGTCGACCAGCGCCCGCACGTCGGCGCCGCGGACGACGAGGTCGGCGCCGTAGCGGGCGCCGGCGCCGGTCTCGGGGTAGACGATCTTCACGCTCCCCGCCAGCTCGCCGCCGGCGAGTTCGCCGGCCATCTTGTCGAGGCGCAGCTCGCCCTTGTCGGCCGGCTTGACCAGCTCGCAGCGGAAGTCGCGCACCGCGCGGTCGGCCATGCGCATCGAGTCGACGGCGACCGTCCCGCCCAGCGCCGACAGCCGCCCGCCGCGGACCGACGCGTCGAGGCTCAGCCGCCCCTCGACCTGCGTCAGCTCGACGCCCGCCTCGAGGCTGCCCTCGCGGACGCTGACGAGGACCGAGAGGTCTACCTCCGGCTCCGGCGCCGCCGCGCCGAGGTGGACGGTCTGTACGCCCGCCGCCCCGTCGGCGCCGCCGCCGCCGCCGCCCGCCGGGCTGCGGTAGACGAGGCGGGAGAACTCGAAGCCGAGGCGGCCCTTGAGCTTCAGCGAGTCGATCAGCTCCGACACGCCCTTGGGCAGCGCGCGGCGGAGCAGGTCGTCGGACGGCACGTCCTGGGCCGAGAGCTTCAGGTCCCACGCCGAGCGCGCGCCGAGCGTGCCGGTCCCGGCGAGCGTGAGCTTCGCGTCGCCGTGGCGGGCCGAGACGTCCTGGAGCCGGACGCGCCCGCCGTCGATGCGGATCGTGCCGGCGACCTGCTCGAGCGGGTACGGCACCGGCCTGAACGTGACGGCGAGGTCCCGCGGCTTGATCACGACGCCGAGGGCGGCGCCGCCGGCGGCGAGCGCGTCGGCCGCGAGCGCGTCGGCCGCGACGGGCACCGCGGCGGACGCCGACGACGGGGCGGGCGGCCCGTCGGCGGGCGTGCCGCCGAGCCGCGCCGCGGTAGGTCACCTCGGCGTCGACCGTGCCGACCGGCTGCACCTCGTCCACCCGCGCGCCGGGCGGCGGCGGTAGCATCTCGTAGGGCGGCGCGTCGAGCGGGAGGTTGTCGGCCGTCACCAGCACGTCCGCCGCGGCGCGGCGGCCTCGGACCAGTCGACGTGGCCGTTGGCCGCGAGCGACGCGTCGCCGCGGCGGCCCTCGACGCCGACGAGTTCGATCCGCGTCGGCGTGAGCTTCAGCCGCCCGCCGATCCCCCCGACCTCGAACGCGCCGCCGAGCGGCTTCATCCGCCCGCCGACGACGAGGACGTCGAACGCGTAGTCGAGCGGCCGCACCCGGAGCCCGCCGCGCGTCCGCCGCCGCCGCCGAGCCGGGCGCCGGCTTCGCCTCGAACACGCGCCCGGTGACGTTGAGCCGCCCCGACAGCGCCGCGCGCTCCAGCCACGGGCGGCGCTCGGCGGGCAGGGCGGCGACGAGGTCGGCGTCGATCGGCAGCCCGCGCACGTCCACGCGGATGTCCGTCACCGGCCGCGCCGCGACCGCCCGGCGGAACGGGTCGCGCGCCGCCGCCGCCGCACCGCCAGCCGCTCCGGCGTCGATTCCTGTCTCTTGATTCTTGACCCCCGACTCCTGGCCCGTGCCCCACGCGACGCGGCCGGTGATGTCCATCGACGCGTCGCCCTGCCGCGTCGACGCGCGGACGATGTCGACGTACCCGTTGCGGACGCGCAGCTCGCCGCTCACGCCCTTCATCGGGTACGGGAAAGCGGCCAGCACGCCGCTGGCGTCGTGCAGCTTCACGTCGGTGTCGAAGCTCCACTGCGTGCGGTAGCCGAGCGGGCGGACGATGCGGCACTCGAAGTCGCCGTTGAACGTGGGGTAGCGGCCGGTGTTGCCGGCGTCGAAGACCGTCAGCGCCTCGCGGACCTCCTTCGGGAACGCCTGCCGCAGCGCCTCCTCGGAGTGAACGTTCTCGCTGCGGACCGTGACGCTGACGCCGGCGTCGGGGCCGAGCGGCTCGATGCGGCCGTCGACGGTGATGAACGTGTCGCGGTTCGGCCCGCCTTCGATGCCGCGCCCGCGCAGCCGCTGGATCGCGACGCGGTCGAGCCCCGTCTGCGGGTCGCGGCCGAACAGGATGCGGCCGGTCGCGTTGCGGAGCGGGTAGGGGAACTTGTCGTAGACGAACTGCCCGTCGAGGATGTCGAGCTGCCCGTTCACCACCGGCCGGGCCCCCGGCTCGGGTCGCGACAGCGCGAGCACGAGGCGACCCTTGCCCTGCGGGCGGATCTGCTCGTAGAGCTCGCGCACCTGCGGCGGCAACGAGTTGATGTACCGCGGGGCGGCCGGGATGATCAGGTACTCGGTGTCGAACGAGCTGACGCGGAACGTCGCCCTGGCGTCGGGGCGGTACCCCTCGATGCGGCCGGCGATCTTCAGCCCGTTGTTCTCGACGCGGCCGCTGACGTCGCGGATCTCGATCCCGTCCTCGGTGAAGACGAACTTGCCCGCGACGTGCTCGAGCCGCACCGGCACGCGGTAGGCCATGCTCGTCAGGCGGGCGACCGGGTCGAGCGCCTCGCCGGGCGCGGGGACGTTCGCCGGCGGCGGGACGTACGCGTCCTCCTCCCCCGCCTCGCCCTCGGCCGCCTGCGGCGCGCCGGGCGGGACCGGGTAGCCGGCCAGGCCGTGCAGGTCGCTCATCATGCCGATCGCGCGGCGGGCGTGGGCGAGGCGGCGGGCCTCGTCGCCGGTGAGCCACTCCTCGGCCGGCACGGCGAGCGTGACGCCGTTGAGGTCCGTCTCCACCTTGAAGCGGGCGCGGTTCCCGTCGCGCGCCCGCGCGTAGGTCAGGACCGGGATGTTCACCCGCCCGGACAGCTCGTGCCGCTCCCACCACTTGCGGACCTCGGCGGGCAGGATCGACAGCACGTCGCGTCCGAACTCGAAGTTCATCAGCCGGGCCGACACCTGCCCGCTGGCCGGGACGATCGTGCCGGTGACGTACGGGCCGACGCCCTCGCTGACGCCGCGGCTCTGGAGGTCGAAGTTGTAGCGCCGCGCCTCCCCCGCGCCGCCGGCGGGGCCGGCGGGCAGGAGTTGTCCGTCGAGCGTCATGAACCCGAGCGTCGAGAGGCGGCCGTCGCGGATTTCGCTGATCTCGACGCGGGCGTTGCGGAGCATGACCTCCGGCAGCGACATCGGCGCCGGCGGGCTCCCGCTCCGCGGGCGCGGCCGCCGCGGGCGCGACGTGCCGAGCCGGTGCCAGTTCCACGCGCCGGTGTCGAGGTTCTCGGTGAGGTGGACGTACGGCTTCTGCGCGATGATCTGCGTCGCCTCGAGCCGCCCGCCGAGCATCGACCGCGGGTCGTACTTGATCACGAACGTCTGCGCGCCGAACAGCAGCGCGTCGGCGGCCGCGCCGTCGTCGACGTGGACGCGGACGTCGTCGAGGCGCAGGCCCTCGAAGACCGAGAGCGTCGCCCCGCCGACCGTGACCCGCCCGCCGATGAGGGTCCCGAGGTACGACTCGGCCATCGCGCGGACGCGGTTGGAGTCGGTCAGGTACCCGTAGCCGCCGATCACGCAGCTCAGGACCAGCAGCAGCACGATCATCACCCACCGCCGCAGCCGCCCCGTGCGGCGGCAGAACGGGTGCCCGGACCGCCAGGGGTGGTCGAACAGGCGGTCGGGACTCACGAGGCGACGGATCATGCGCGGGGGGGAGGAGAGGGATCAGGAGTCAGGGGGTCAGGGGTCAGGGATCAAGAGTCAAGGGTCACATCACGACGCAGATCGTCTCGTTCGTGCAGGACGCCGCACGGCTCCTACTCCCCACCCCCCACTCTTGCACTCCCCACTTCCCTCGCCCGCTTCCACTCCAGCCCGCCGCCGGGCAGTCGGGCCATCGCGGCGGCGGCTATTACTGCCATCGGCGGTTCGACCGGGATTCGGTAGCGCAATGATCCGACCGACAGCGCGTGGACGAACGTGAAGTAGAGCGCCGGTATTAACAGGAACGCCTTCGCCGACGCCCGCAGGCCGCCGGCCCGCCGCCGGGTAAACAGTCCGATAAGCACGAGCAGGTCGAACGGCACGCTGAACAGGTAGCCGACGAGCTGATACTTCAGTCCCTGGTAATCCTCGCTCAGCGGGACCGGCGACCACGTCCGCCTCGTCTTCACGATTGCCAGTTCCGCCACCCGCCAGGGGTACTCGCCGACGAACCGCTTCGCCCGCGAGGCGAGGTATTCGTCGCGGCCGAGTTCGTTCATGCCGCGGAGTTCGGGCATGTCCTTCACGAACGTCTGGTCGCTGGCGCCGGTGGCGTCGGGGTGCAGCCCGTCGTAAGCCGTGATGCCGCCGTTGGTCGTGGTCCAGACCCAGGTGCCGATCACCCGGCTGTTGCGGTAGGCCCACGGGAGCAGGGCGAGGCCGGTCAGCAGCAGCATCGTGGTGCCGACCGGCAGCGGCCACCTCCGATGGTACGGGGCGGCGGCCGGGCGGTTCACGAATGCGGCGGCAATGCCGAGCACGACCGCCAGCGGCAGGCCCGACTGCCGCACGTGGACCGACAGCGCCAGCACCACCCCCCCGCCGAGCCACGTAAGCACGCCCCGCCACGGGTGCGGCCGTTTCGGGTCGGCGGGGTCGATGTCCGATAATGGCGGGGCCGATCGCACGAGGAGGCACATGCCCCACGCCAGCATCGCCGTGTAGAGCGTCTCGGACAGGAGCAGGCCGGAGAAGTAGACGAGGAACGGGTTGAGCGCCACGAGCGCCGCCGCGAACAGCGACCGCCCCGGCGGGAGCCATCGGCGGGCGAGGAGGAAGATGGCCAGCACGGTCGAGGTGTCGACGAAGGCCTGCACGACTCGCACCAGCCGCACGTTCGCCCGGCACGCCGCCACGAGCAGCGGGTAACCCGGCATGCGAACGGCATAGACCTGATCCTCGAAGCGAGGGTCGTAGAACGTCAACCCGCGCCCGCCGAGCAGGTTGCGCGCGGCCTCGAGGTATTCGCGCTGGTCCGGCAGGCGCAGGATCGACGCCTCGTCCGTCGGCTGCACGAACCCCCACCCGAGGCGGAGCGCCAGCGCGGCGAGCAGCACGCCGGCGAGCAGGCGGGAGACGTATCGCGGCGACTCAACCCTCACCGCCGCAACCTACCGCGCCGCCGGGATTTGCCCAAATGCCGGGGCCATCGGGCAGCCTTTTAGCGCTTCTAAAAGTAGTGGTTCGCGGGAGCGTGTCATCCTGAGCGCAGCGAAGGATCTCTCGCGGTGTTCGATCGGACGAGCGGGGTGTAGGGCGAGCGGGTGAGGGAGGGTGTCGAGGGCGGGAGTGGGGGG
>JAUJNJ010000219.1 GCA_030448225.1 Phycisphaerae bacterium | reverse complement strand
CCGCACCTCCCCCGCCCGCACCGGCGCCAGCGGCCGCACCTGCACCGCCGCCAGCACCGCCGCCGCCCACTCCACCACCGGGGGCACCAACATCCGGCCCCAGAACCCTCGGCAGCGTCGCGCCACCTACGCCCGCCGCCTCGACTCCAACGCGGTGATCGTGGTAAACGGGTTCCTCGGGCGCACGCGCGGGGTTAAACAAGGGGACGGGACGTTCCAAAAGGATCAGGCCTTCGCCGGCGTGGTGATCGGCCTCGACGGCGGGTTCGATGCGACTGCGACCCCCACCGAACCGGGCTTCTCGTTCAATAAGACCAACCTCGGCTTCCGGCTTCAGAGCATCGCCTTCCAACTGGACAGCCTCGCCACCGCGGCGAACCCGGTCGGCAGCGTGCGCATGCGGCCCCTCTCCCTTCCCGTCTTCGCAGATCGACGATAATGAGCACCCTCTTTTCTAATCTAACCGTGCGGACCCGCAGTCTAGGCTTGGCCCTGATGGCGTCGCTCGCCCTGCTGCCTTCCGTGACGGACGCCCAGACGTCGCCGGATGCCTTTCCGACGCTGAAGGGAACGAACGGCCGCGTCGGACGAAACGGCGCTCCCAATACATCGGATCCGGGACGCGCGTTCCTCCGCTGGTTCGACCAAGGCCAGACGGGCGTGGCGGTGTCGCCGTTCATCGTCGACAACACGGACGTGCTGAACACCCTGCGGACGGGGCCGTGGGGGGCGCCGGCGACGGCCGACGATGAAGCGCGCGATCCGTATCTCGTGACCGACGTCGCGGGGAACTTCGCCCAGCCGGCCTACGAGTACGCCAGCACCGTCGCCGGCGGCACGGGCGCCGATCCGACCGTCGGCTCGACGAGCGTCTTTCAGTGGCAGCTCCCGGTTACGGTGGATGGATCGTATGCGGTCAGCGTGTGGCTGCCCATCGGCCCCACTCGAGTCGGAACCCTCCGACGCCCACAGCAGCGTCTCATCGTTTACGAAGTCCTCTTCGGCGTCGGCCAGCGGTTCGTGGACGTGGTCAACGTCAATAACGCGGGCACCGGGTTCGTTCGCCTGGGGAACGGGGGTGCCCCCACGCGGCGGACGTTCGGAGGCGTCGCGGGCACGCCGATCCTCGTTCGACTTCACAACGTTTATCTGGCGGCGGACCCAACGCCGTTCAATGCGGCCAACCCACCCGTCGTGTACGCGGACGCGGCTCGCCTTGAGCCCGAGGTCGGCTTCTACTCCGCGACGCCGATCGTTGCTCCGGATGTCCTTGGGACGTTTCGAACATACAGCGCGCTGAACCGCACCGAAGTGTTTAACGGTCCGAACGGGCCGGAGGCGGTTTCGCGCGGCGTCGTCGCGGCCCGGAACTTCGCCACCGGCGTGATCGCGTGGCAGTTCCCGATTCCGTCGGAACCGGACGCTCGTCCGGCGGCCGTCCACTCCACTCCCGTGCACGCGGGGCGGGTGCCGGTCGCCAACGCGGTGGGTGGCGCGACGGAAGTGGTGATCGCCGCCGCCGAGAACGGGAAGCTCTACTGCCTCGACGCGAACGACGGGACCCTCTACTGGACCTACCCGAGCTCCGTCGCCTCCGGCCCCGACCCGAACCTTGCCGGCGAACAAGGGCCCGACGGGCAGAACGGACGGCTGATCGCGGAGATGCCCGCCGGCGGATTCGACCTCAGTACGGCGGTCGTTCAGCAAGTGGTGACGAACCGGCCGGCCCCCGGCAACACCGAGTACCTGCTGTACATCGCCGGGAACACCAGGGCCAACGCCGGACGCGTTTACTGCATCGAGATGGCCGGGCGCGGCGACGGCACGACGAGACGCCGGTGGTCCTATCCCGCCGACTATCCCGCCCCCGCGGCCGCACGCCGTCCCGCCATCGTGGGCGGCTTCACCGGATCCGTCGTTTTCGGCGACTTGGCGGACGGGCCGACGATCTTTGCGCCCGCGCTCCAAGGCCGGATCTACGCGGTCGACGCGGTCGGCGAGGCCGCGACCAAGACCACGACCGCGCGCTGGACCTACCCGCTCCTCACGGACCCGAGCCTGGGCGCCATCACCGCAACACCTTCGTTCGAGTTCGGACGGCTCTATTTCGGAACCCTGACCAACGACCAAGCCGCGGAACCCGAGGATCGGGTGGCCAAGTTTATCGCCCTCGACGCGAACGGCGGCACCGTCGACTGGGAGAGGCCCGGGTTCAGCTACGTGAACTCGGCGGGCACTACGGTCACGGAAGCCTTCGACGACTTCGTCGGCAGCCCGGCCACCGTGCCGGCGAGCGTTCTCAACGACACCACCAACCTTGATGTCGCGCCGCAGGTGGCTTCCGTCTCAATGCCGGACACCGTGTACGCGATGAACCAAAACCGGTTCGTGTTCGCGTTCGACGCGGCGACGGGGACGACGCTCTGGCAGACCAACGAGCTCGGCACCGGCCTGCGGGGCTCCCTCGGCTACTCGGCCATGAGCGTTTTCGTCCAAGGCGGAAACCTCGCGCGCGTCCCCGTTTTGCTTATCCCCACCGCCAATGGCGAGATTCGTGGCCTCTACGCGCGCGGATTGCCGGGCGCGACCGGTGCCGGGATCACCAACCGCTTCGGCACGAAGTCCGCTTACGGCTACGTGACGGCGGGCGGCTCGCTGACGGCTTCGCTCGCTGTGGGCCGCGGGTTCATGTACGCCGGGGACTCCGCCGGGATTCTCTATGCGTTCGCGAACGTGGGCGGTGGCGCAGGGGGCGGCGATCTCGACGGCCCGGGCCAGCGGGTCATTACGGTCGACGACCCCCGGGGCGATCTTTACCGGAACCTCAAGGTGAGGCTGCTCAACCGCACGGGCTACATCCGGCAAAGGCAGCCGACGGGCTCGAACTTAACCTACGCCG
>JAUJNJ010000044.1 GCA_030448225.1 Phycisphaerae bacterium | reverse complement strand
CAGGGAGCGGGACGTCCGGCCGCCCGGGGCGGCCGCGGGCGCGGAGGAACGCGTCGGGGGCCTGGTAGTGGGTGTGTGAGGCCGCGTCGGCCGGGCCGCTCCCGACGGCCGGCGCGAGGATCTCGCCGGGCGCGAGGCTCGGGCCGTCGTGGACGGTGACGATGCCGATCGAGTCGACGACGATCGGCCGCTCGGGGTTGAGCGGGTCGGCCGTCTGCACGCGGTCGCCGATCACGACCGGGTCGAACCCGTGGCGGTCGCGCAGTTCCTTCTGCCAGGCGACGACCTTCTCCAACTCGTCGCGGTGCGTGCCGTCGAGGCCGAGGTGGTGGACGCGGTCGTCGCCGATCACAACGAACAGCGCGAGGTTGATCGCGTAGACGCCCTCGCGCAGGATCGCCCGCTGGCGGCCGCGCTGGCCGCGGGGATGAGCGGGCTGACGATACTTCGTCGGGACCCGACTCGGGTCGTTAGCCGCCGGCACGACGGCCGTGTCCAGAACGTCCGGCCGGCCGACGAACGCCTCGGCGTCCTGGAAATCGTCGCAGACGACGAGGTTGCGCGCCAGCGTCTGACCCCGCGCCAGCGACTCGCCGACGCGGGCGTACACGTACGCGATCTTCCCCTGCGGCACGGCCACGAGCCGGGCCTTGTGCACGCGGTACTGCCACCGCCAGAGGCGGAAGTGCAGCCCGCCGCGCAGCACGCGCGCCTGGTACCCGGCCTCCCCGTCGAGCGCGATCACGCGCCCGCTGGAGACGCTGCCGCGGGACGACCAGAGCTTCTCGACCACGCCGATCCGGTCGTTGGGGATGTACCGGATGCCCGAGAGGGACGCGGCGAGCCAGAACATCACGAGCGGGACGCCCGCCACGAGCGCCCACCCGACGGGCGACAGTCCCGCCAACGCGGCGGCCGTCGGCACTGCCGATGCCATCGGCCCTTCGCTCAGCGCTGTTAGAACCGGAACACCAAAGAACGACGCCGACGCGGTGGCAAGCGAGCCTGCCATCAACGCGAACATAACGGAGCTCCTCCCGTCCGGAACGGCCCACGACTTCCCCGCACTGCTCCCCGCGCCGGCCGGACGTACATTGCCAGCCGCCCGGCGGATATCGCCGGCGCCGGTGCCGACACGATGAGTCGGGCCCGGCGGCGAGTTGCGGATTTCGCGGTGAGAATGGTGGGGGTGCGTTTAGACGGGTGTTGCACCGATGCTAGATGGGTTGGGGGTGGGCAGCCAATGAAATCCGCCGCGGGGAATCGGCCCGCCGTTTGGCACGCCCTTAGCGCTCGATCCACGTACACTTGCGAGCGGGCCGGGGCAGCGGCAAAGATTATAACGCCGGGGGTGTCGGCGCATTTCCAATCCCCTCGCGGGTCGTCAACTCCCGACGCGGACCGCTCGAGCGGCTACCACTGCGTACCGACACGTGGAAAGCATCGAGTGCCCGGCGGGTGGTGCAGCAGCAGCAGCGGCGCGTTGTGGATTCGACCTCGATGTCTATGCCGTTCAATGGGGCCTGCCACCTTTGAAATGCCCCGATGTCGTAAATGAACGGGAGGTCCCCATCCGGCGTTATGAGTGATGGGCTCGCAAAGCTACTCCCAGCATCCGAATTCGCGGGGAGCCAGAGAAAACGAGGTGACTGCGGCGCGGTAACAGGTATGTCCGGGCAGCTATAAACCTGCCGCCCCGTGGCGTCTTAACCAGTGCATCGTTGCTCGGCGAATCTGCTGGTCGCGCAGAGACGCTGTCACGCGGCCGCGGCCGAACTCGAACTACGGCTGCCGCTGGCGGACAGAAATATGCGCAGCGACGGGGCGACGGGCCTCTGCCATGACGTGCCTCGCGGAGATAGCGGACGATGATCCATATGCCTCGAAACCTCTCGTACCACCGCCCGCGGCAATCGAGCAAGGCGGGCGCAATCCGGGCGCTCGGCGCGCTGTTCGCTGCGCTCCTGCTCGCGCCTGTCGTCCGCGCAGATCCACATCAATCAGCGGCGACGGCGGCGGATCATGTCAAGTTCAACCGCGACGTCCGGCCCATCCTCTCGAACAAGTGTTTCGCCTGTCACGGCTTCGACCCGAAGCACCGCAAGGCCGGGTTGCGCCTCGACACCGCCGAGGGCGCCGCGGCCGAGCGCGACGGCGTGCGGGCGGTCGTCCCGAAAGATCTGGCGAAGAGCGAACTGTGGGCGCGCGTGACCAGCGCCGACCCGGAATTGGTCATGCCGCCGCCCGACTCGCACAAGACGCTGACCCCCGCCGAGCGGGAGACGTTGCGGAAGTGGATCGAGCAGGGGGCGGCGTACGAGCGGCACTGGTCGTTCGAGGCCATCCGCAAACCTGCGGTCCCCGCATCGCCGGCCGCCGGGCAGGGGCGCCATCCGATCGACGCCTTCCTGTCGGCGCGGCTCGGGCAGGAGAAGCCGAAGGTATCCGCCGAAGCGGACCGACCGACGCTCGCCCGCCGCGTGGCGTTCAGCAGCCACGGGGACCTGCCGCCCACGCCGGGCGAGACCGAGGCGTTCGTCGCCGACGCGCCCCGGAGCCTACGAGCGGATGGTCGACCGCTACCCTCGCGTCGCCGCTACGGCGAGGAGATGGCGGCACTGGCTCGACGTCGCCCGCTACGCCGACACCCACGGCATGCACCGACAACGAGCGGCAGACGTGGGCGTTCCTGACTACGTGATCCGCAGCTTCAACGACAACAAGCCGTTCGACGTCTTCACGATCGAGCAACTCGCCGGCGACCTGCTCCCCGACGCCAAGCCCGCGCCGACGAAGGAACAGCTCGCGACCGGCTTCATCCGCAGCAACGTGACGACCGCCGAGGGCGCCTGATCGACGCGGAGCAACTCTTCAAGTACGCGGTGGGCGCACGTCGACGACGACCGGAGCGTGGATGGGCCTTACCGGCGGGCGCGGTCTGCCACGACCACAAGTTCGACCCGATCAGCGCGCGCGAGTTCTATTCGCTCTACTCGTTCTCTATTCCGCCGCCGACCCGGCCAACGACGGCAACGCGCGCCTGACGGCGCCGATCGTGAAACTGCCGACGCCGGAACAGGAAGCGAACTGAACGGAGCTGACCGCGCAGGTGACCGCCAAGCAGGCGGAACTCGACGCGAAGACGGGGGCGATTGCGTACACCGACCCGGCGACCGTGCAGCCGCGCCGCCGGCCGAGGAACTGCGGCAGGTGTGGCGCTCGATGACGAACTCGTCGCCGGCGCCAGCGGCGTCGGCAGCCCCGGCCACCCGACTACCTGGATAACGGCGGCGGAAGGGGGCGAAGTCTTCAGCGGTCGTCGCGCGCTGCGGCGGACGGACCCGGGGCTGGCGCAGGACATCCTCCCAGGCGGGGGCGTCGCGCTGGATGATCCCGCCGGACGGCCGCCTCGTCGCGCGTCTGATCCCGCCAGCCCGCCGAAAGCGATCATGCTCCAGTACCACACGAGCGGCTGGCGACACCGACCGTGTGGGGGACTACGACGCGATCGTCTACGGGACGGGCAACGCGGCCGAGAAGGTGAACATGGGGCCGCTCCCCGAGGCGGGGCGGTGGGTGCGCTGAGGTGCCGATCGCGACGGTCGGCCTGCGGCCGGAGGCGACGCGCTCCACCGAGTTCACGCAGTTCGGCGGCACCGTCTACTGGGACGACGTCGGCGTCGCCGGCCGCGGCGACGCCGCGGCCGATCCCGCCCGCTCGCTGGCCGCGTGGCTGAAGTCGCGCTTGGCACCGAACACGCCGGGCTGCGCCGCCCGACCTCAACGCGCTGCTGAAGGCGGGGCCGGAGAAGGTCACGAAGCCGGAGGACCTGAAGCGGCGGCAAGGCGACTACTACGTCCAGACCGTGTGCGGGACGAAGCCGAAACTCGCCACGGCTGCGGGCGAGGCGGCGGCGATTCGAGACCAGAAGGCCAAGGCCGAGCAGGCGATCCCGGCGACGTTCGTCTTCAACGACCTGCCGACGTCGCCGCGCGCGACGCGTTTGTGATGGTTCATGGCCAGTACGACAAGCCCGGCGAGAAGGTGCAGCCGGCGACGCCGGCGTTCCTCCCGCCGCTGAAGAAGTCCAAGCCCGACGCCCGGGCGACCCGGCTCGACCTCGCTCGGTGGCTCGTGGCACCGGAGCACCCGCTGACGACGCGTAACCGCGAACCGGTTCTGGCAGCAGTTCTTCGGCACCGGGCTCACGAAGTCGAGCGAGGACCTCGGCGCAGGGCGAGGTGCCGAGCCACCCGGAACTGCTCGACTGGCTCGCCGTCACCCTCCGCGAGCCGGCGGCGAAGTCGGGAAGGCGTGGGACGTGAAGGCGTTCGTGCGGCTGCTCGTGACGTCCGACGCGTTCCGCCGGTCGTCAGTCGCCACCCCGACGCTGCTCGCCCGCGATCCGGAGAACCCTCTACGCCCGCGGCCCGCGACCTGGGGCTCGACGCGGAGCAGATCCGCGACAACGCTGTTCGTCAGCGGCCTGATGAACTTCGCGATGGGCGGCAAGGGCGACCGCATCTACCAGCCGCCGAACATCTGGGAGCCGGTCGCCTACGTCGGGTCGAACACGGAGAAGTACACACGCAGGACACGGGCCCGGCGCTGTACCGCCGGAGCGTCTACGCGTTCCTGAGCTGCACCGCGCCGCCGCCGTTCATGGCGAACTTCGACGCCGAACCGCGAGCAAAGCTGCGGCCGGCGCGAGCGGAGCAACACGCCGCTGCAGGGCGCTGCAACTCATGAACGACGTGCAGCACGTGGAGGCGGCCCGCGCCCTCGCCGAGCGGATGATGGCGGCCGGCGGGGCGCGACGCCGGCCGAGCGGATCGCGTTCGCCTACCGCGTCGTCCTCGGCCGGGCGCCCTGAGGTGTTCGAAACCGGCGTGGTGGCGGAGCAGTTTGCCGCACACCTCGCCCGCTACCGCGCCGACGAGCGGCGGCGAAGCAGGCGATCTCGCACGGCGAGTCGAAGCCGAAGGCCGACCTGGCCCTGGCGGAATTGGCGGCGTACACGCTCGTGGCGAACATGATCCTGAACCTCGACGAGACGCTCAACCGGAACTGGAAGCGGGCGCCGCGTTTGCCGCGGAAGACGAGGGCATCGGATGCACGGCTACCGGGTGATCAATGGTAACCGCTGGCCGTTCGACTTACCACAGCGAAACGGTCAACCCTTCGATGCCCACCAACCCTCTCCTCGAATACAGGGGAGATCGAGAAAGACACATGGACCCGATCCTTCAACAACAACTCCTCACCACCCGCCGGCAGTTCTTCGGCGACGTCGGCCTGCGCTGGCGGCATCGCGATGGCGATGCTGGCGGGCAAGGGCGCCGGGTCCGCGGCGGCCGCCCTGTCGCAGGCGTCGTCGGCGGCGGTGGGCCGCGTCCACCCGCCTTGCCGGGGTTCCCGCACCACCGGCCGCGGGCGAAGAGCGGATCTACCTGCACATGAACGGCGGCCTGTCGCAGATCGACCTGTGGGACCACAAGCCGGGTCTGCGCGACTACTTCGACAAGGACCTCCCGCCGAGCGTCCGCGGCGACCAATATCACGACGATGACCAGCGGGCAGACCCGCTTCCCGTCGCCCCGTCGAAGTACAAGTTCGAGCGCGGCACGTGCGGGCGGTGAACGCCGAGTTGCTGCCGCACACGGCGAAGGTGGTCGACGACATCGCGCTGGTGAAGACCGTCCACACACGACCGCGAGATCAACCACGACCCGGCCTGCACGTTCGTCATGACCGGCTCGGAGATCCCGGCCGCGCCAGCATCGGGTCGTGGATCTCGTACGGCCTCGGCAGCGAGAACAACGATCTGCCCGCGTTCGTGGTCTTCACGCCGCGGCTTCCCGAGCGGCAGCAACGGGCAGGCGATCTACTCGCGCATGGGGCAGCGGCTTCCTGCCGACGAAGTACGTGCGGCGTGGCGCTTACGCCGCGGGCGACCCGGTGCTCTACCTGAAGAACCCGACGGCGTCACCGCCGCCGACCGCCGCACGATGCTCGACTTGCTCGGCAAGCTCAGCGCGCGCGGCTTCAGCCGCTTCGGCGACCCCGAGACCCAGACCCGCGTCGCCCAGTACGAGATGGCGTTCCGCATGCAGCAGCGTGCCGGAACTGACGTGACCTGTCGGGCGAGCCCAAGTCGGTGCTCGACCTCTACGGCCCCGACGCCACCAAGTCCGGCTCGTTCGCGCTGCGCGATCATGGCGCGGCGACTCGTGGAGCGAGGTGTGCGGGTCGTGCAAGTCCACCACCGCGGGTGGGACCAGCACTCGTCGCTGCCGAGCCAACTCGGCAACCAGTGCAGGACTCGACGGCGACGGCGCTGCTGATCGACCTCAAACAGCGCACCGCGTACAGCCAGGGCACGCTCACGCCGAACAACTACGGCCGCGACCACCACCCCCGCAACTTCTGCATGTGGCTCGCCGGCGGGGGCGTGAAGGGGGGCATCTCGCACGGCGAGACCGACGACTTCTCCTACAACGTCACGCAGAACCCCGTCCACCTCAACGACCTGAACGCCACGATCCTTCACTGCCTCGGCATCGACGACAACCGCTTCACCCACAAGTTCCAGGGGCTCGACGCCAAGCTCACCGGCGTCGAGCCGGCGCGCGTCGTTCGGGACCTGCTGGTGTAACCTGATGAGCCGCCGGGGGCATACCGAGTCACCGGGCGCTCGAACAATCCTTCCAGGTTTGGCAGGTCGGGTTCTCCCTCTGCAGGTACCGTCCGGAGAGGGCAGCGGTGAGCGCGGCGCTCCGGAGAACGCTGAAGGGTGAAAGCGGAGCTTGTCTGTCCGCTTCTTCCTTCCCCCCTTCACCCTTCCTTCCCTTCCCAAGTATCCCACATCTCGCCGGGCGATCGCATTCGATCGCATCGATCGCATCGCATCCGTCGCCGTCGTTGAGATGCGCGCGGCTCGGCTTCGCCGCCGGTCGCGTCCGCGCCGCGATGTGATCGGGTGCGCCACTGGTACAGCCTACCCATCCTGATCCTCGCTCTGCTGCCGACGACGGCCGATCCCGCCGAATTCTCTTGCCGGCGTCCCGGCGCGGATATATTCCACACGGCGGGGGACACGGCTCGGTATCCCACGCCACCCCGAGTAAACGTCAAGCGAGTTGTTTCAGTTCGGCGCCCGATCCCCGCCGGCCGGCTCGCGGTCCGTACACACTTCGCCCCAGGAGACTGAAGACCATGCGCTCGCTCACGACCTCCCGCTTCGACGCCGCCCCCTCCCGCCCTCCCCGCGACTGGTGCGGCAAGGAAATCCTCGAGGCCCGCTCGCTCATGTCCGCCACGATCTCCGGCGCCGGCATGGAGGACGTCCTCGGCCACGGCCTCAGCGCGGACGACAAGGCGTTGTCCGGCGTCGTCGTGCGGCTGTACAAGGACGTGAACGGCAACGGCACGCTCGAAGCGGCCGACGGCAAGTCGATCGCGTCGAAGACCACCTCGTCGAAGGGCACGTTCTCCTTCACGAAACTCAAGTCCGGCAAGTACCTGCTCCAGGACGTCCCGTCGTCGAAGCAGGTGCGCACCGCGCCGGTGCTGTCGAGCACGATCGCGGTCAACGCGTCGGACAAGAACGGCAAGTACGGCGGCCACGTCTTCGCGAACTACGTCAAGGACTTCAACCGCTCGTCGCTCACGAGCGTGAGCTACACGATCAACGGCACGAAGAACGTCTCGACGCTCGACGGGAACGTGAAGGAGGGGGACGTCGTCACCGCCAACTTCACCGTCGCCGCGGGCAAGACCGCCACGGTGTCGCTCGTCAGCTACCACGCGCCCGGCCCGACGTCCGAGCCGGACAACATCCAGCTCCAGAGCATCTCCGACCTCAGCACCGGCACGTTCCGCGCGGGCAAGCACAGCCTGACCGTGCTCGTGCCGGACTGCTACTTTCAGGTGGACTTCGTCGGCGGTCTCGCGATCGACAAGTTCGGCCCCGAGGGGAGCAACATCGCCTACGGCGTTCAGGGCCGCCTGATCGGCTGGGAGAACGGCGGCACCAAGCCGTGCGAGTGCGACTGCGAGGGCGAGGAGGAACACGCCGAGGGCCGCATGACCGGCGGCGGCAGCATCTTCCTGTCGGACGGCGCGATCGGCGGCGACGCCGGCACCCGCGTCACCCACGGCTTCCAACTCCACTGCGCCGAGCCCGCCGAGGAGGTCAACAACCGCCTCGAGATCAACTGGAACAAGTCCAAGTTCCACCTCGAGACGCTCACGTCGGTCGAGTGCTTCGAGACCGCGCTCGACCAGGGCCACCCGGTCGCGCCGATCGACACGCTGCACGGCATGGGCGAGGGGCGCTTCAGCGGCACGTTCAACGGCCGCGACTACCGCATGGTCGACGCCAAGATCGAGTTCACGCTCACCGACGACGGCGAACCGGGCCGCACCGACACGTCGGACTACCGCATCGTCGTCCTCGACGGCAACCGGGACGGCGTCGAGAACGATCCGGTCGTCGTGCTCGACACGAACGGGCCCGAGTTCCTCACCCACGGCAACCACCAGGCTCACAAGGAGATCGCCAGCCTCGTGTGAGCGATCACTACGACGGGCAGAATAACCGTGCACCCGGGGGACGTCCGATAGCGGACGTCCCCCGCTTCGTTTGAGTTTGTCGATGGTTCTCGTGACCCGCGTCGGACGAAGCGTGGTCCTCGGGACCTGCGGCTAAACGTCCGTCATGTGCGCTGGCTGCACCCAAGAGTGTTGAAGCCGAGAATCGTCAGTTGACTTTACTAAACGGTCAACTATCATGGGAGCATCATGGGACGTGTGAGTGATGCAAAGCCCCGCTTGCTTGAAGCCGCGATGAATCTGGTCTGGTCGCGCAGCTACGGCGCCGTGACGGTCGACGACATTTGCGCCGCGGCGGGCGTGAAGAAGGGGTCGTTCTACTACTTCTTCAAGAGCAAGGACGAACTCGTCGCCGCCGCCCTCGACGCGAAGTGGGACGAGGTCCGGCCGCGTTACGACCAGTTCTTCTCCGCATCCCGCCCGCCGCTCGACCGCCTGCGCGACGCCTTCCAGTACGCCTACACCCATCAGAAGGAACTGGCCGAGAAGCACGGCTGCGTCGTCGGCTGCCCGTTCAGCTCCGTCGGAACCGAGATCATCGCGGCCGACAAGACGTTGCGCGACACCGTGCAGCGGATGATCAAGGGGAAGCTGAAGTATTACGAATCCGCGTTGCGCGACCTACAGGCGGAAGGGCAACTTCAGGGACAGGACGTGTCGATGCTGGCCCGCCAAGCCTACTCGTACTTCGAGGGCGTTCTGGCCCAGGCGCGCATTGCAGACGATATGGAGATGGTCAAAGGCGTGTTCGACGGCGTGCTGAAGCTGCTCGGCATCCAGCAGAATCAGCAGAAGCAACGTGTCGGCGCCGCGTGACGACAAGGCGGTAGATCCGGCCGTTGGGCCGCGTGTTTTCGACCGGTCACCGGCGTCCGCCGCGACCGTACTTTCTCATTGATGCTTTGGCGGCCAACTCGTTCGGCCGCCATATTTTACAGCACATTGTTTACTAGATAGTCAACTATCTAATCGTCTGCATAAGAGGGTAAAGGAGTCGTAGGGACATGTGGATCGTCAGACTAGCTCTCCGCCGCCCGTACACGTTCGTCGTGGCGGGCGGTCTTGGTGGTGGTGTGTTTGTGTGTGTGGCGGGGTGTCGGCGCCGGGCCCTCTGCCCCGGTGGCGGCCGCCACCTCAATGGCAAAGTGCACGACTACGAGCGATCCCGAAACGTTGATCCACGGGAGAACGTTGATCCACGGGAGCCCAGCGGCTCCGCCGCGGGTCCGGTCCCCGAACGCCAACCACTACCAACAACCGCTTCCGGCTCGCGCTCGGTCGGCAGGCACCTCGTTGTCCTGCCTGTTCTTAGGCTACTCAGTTGACTAGACGGTCAACTATGTCAGGAGATGAATAAGTTCACCGGCTGAACACGAGAAGGAGAGGTAACGCTCATGTGGATCGTTCGACTCGCCCTGCGCCGCCCGTACACGTTCATCGTGATGGCCCTGCTGATCGTGATGCTCGGCGTCGCCAGCATCCGCCGGACGCCGACGGACATCTTCCCGAACATCGACATCCCGGTCGTCAGCGTCGTCTGGACGTACGCCGGGCTGTCGACCGAGGAGATGGAGCGACAGATCACCACGTTCAGCGAGTTCTCGACCAGCTTCGCCGTCTCGAACATCAAGAAGATCGAGAGCCAGACGCTCAACGGCGTCGCCGTCATCAAGATCTACTTCCAGCCGGACGTCGACATCGCCTCGGCCACCGCGCAGGTGACCGGGGTCGCCCAGACGATCCTGCGGCGGATGCCGCCGGGCACCACGCCGCGGTTCATCGTCCGGTACAACGCCGGGTCGGTCCCGATCCTGCAGATGTCGCTTAGCAGCGACCGCCACAGCGAGGCCGAGCTGTACGACTACGGCATCTACCGCATGCGCCAGCAACTCGCGGTCGTGCAGGGCACGACGTTCCCGCTGCCCTACGGCGGCAGCAGCCGGCAGGTCTCGGTCGACCTCGACCCGCAGAAGCTCCTCGCCTACGGAGTCGCCCCCCAGGAGGTGAACGCGGCCATCAACGCGCAGAACCTCATCCTGCCCACCGGCAGCGCGAAAATCGGCGAGCGCGAGTACGGCGTCAGCCTCAACAGCTCCCCCGACGCGGCCGAGTTGCTAAACGACGTGCCGCTGAAGCGCGTGAACGGGCGGACGATCTTCATCCGCGACGTCGCCACCGTGCACGACGGGTTCGCCGTGCAGACGCAGGTCGTCCGCGAGGACGGCCGCCGCGGCGTGCTGCTGACCGTGCTGAAGAACGGCAACAGCTCCACGCTCGCCATCGCCGACCAGGTCCGCACCATGCTCCCCGAGATCCGCCGGGCGATGCCCGAGGGGATGAAGCTGGAACTGATCAGCGACCAGTCGCGGTTTGTCAGCGCGTCGATCCACGGCGTGCTCGCCGAGGGCCTCATCGCGGCGACGCTCACCGGGCTGCTGATCCTGCTGTTCCTCGGCAGTTGGCGCAGCACGCTCATCGTGACGATCAGCATCCCGCTGTCGATCCTCGTCGCGATCGCCGCGCTGTCGGCGCTGGGGCAGACGCTCAACATCATGACGCTCGGCGGGCTGGCGCTCGCGGTCGGCATCCTCGTCGACGACGCGACGGTCGAGATCGAGAACATCCACCGCAACCTGGCGATGGGCAAGCCGCTGAAGCGCGCGATCCTCGACGGCGCCGAGCAGATCGCCGTCCCCGCGTTCGTCGCCACCACGGCGATCAGCATCGTGTTCCTGTCGGTCCTGTTCCTCGAGGGCGCGGCCCGCTACCTGTTCATGGGCATGGCGATGGCCGTCGGCTTCAGCGTGATGGCGAGCTACTTCCTGAGCCGCACGGTGATCCCGACGCTCGTGATGTACCTGCTGAAGGACGAGGCGCTCGCCCACCAGCCCGGCCACGAGCACCTGAACCAGAACCCCGGCTTCTTCCGCCGCATCCACCTGGCGTTCGAGCGGCGGTTCGAGGCGTTCCGCGACGGGTACGTCCGCGGGCTCGACTGGGCGCTGCACCACCGCCGCACGGTCTTCGCCGCGTTCGGCGTGGCCGTCGCCGGCGCGGCGTTGCTCGTCCCGCACGTCGGGCGCGACTTCTTCCCGAAGGTGGACGCCGGCCAGATCCGCATGCACGTGACGGCCCCGGGCGGCACGCGGATCGAGGAGACCGAGAAGCGCTTCACCGCCGTCGCCGCCGCCGTGCGGGAACTCATCCCGCAGCACGACCGCGGCACGATCACCGACGTGATCGGCGTGCCCGACGGCATCAACCTCGCCGTGACCGACAGCAACATCCTCAGCCCGGCCGACGGCGAGATGCTCATCGGCCTCACCGAGCATCGCACCCGCGGCACGCACGAGTACGTGAAGGTGCTGCGGCGGGAACTGCCCGGCCGGTTCCCCGACCTCGCGTTCCACTTCGAGTCGGCGGACATCGTCTCGCAGATCCTGAACTTCGGCGTGCCGGCCCCGATCGACGTGCAGATCGCCGGCTTCGACAAGAAGGCGACCCACGCGGAGCGCACGACGCCGGTGGTCGCGAACCACACGAACATCCAGCCGACGTTCAACGTGCGGGCCGACGTGCAGGGGACGGACCTCGGCTCGGTCGCGTCGGCGCTGGAGCGGATCGTGGCCGACGAGCGCGCTGCTGCCGCCGGGCACGACGATCACCGTCGCGGGGCAGGTGCAGAGCATGACCGGCGCGTTCCGCGACCTCGGCATCGGCATCGTGTTCGCGGCCGTGCTCGTGTACCTGCTGATGGTCGTGAACTTCCAGAGCTGGACCGACCCGTTCATCATCCTGACCGCGCTGGGTGGGGCGGCGGTGGGCATCGTGCTGGCGCTGTTCGCGACCGGCACCACGTTCAGCGTCCCGAGCCTGATGGGCGCGATCATGGCGGTCGGCGTGGCGACGGCCAACAGCATCCTGATGGTCACGTTCGCCAACGACCAGCGGCACGAGCGCGACCGCCGTCGAGGCCGCCGCCGCCGCCAGCCACGCGGCTGCGGCCGGTGCTGATGACCGCGATGGCGATGGTCGCCGGCATGCTCCCGATGAGCCTCGGCCTCGGCGAGGGCGGCGAGCAGAACGCCTCGGCCGGGCCGTGATCGGCGGCCTGATCGCCGCGACGGTGGCGACGCTCTTCTTCGTCCCCGTCGTCTACACCCTGCTCCGCCGCAAGCTCCCCGCCCAAAGGAGGACCCGGAACTCCAGGAGATCCCGAACTACCACGGCCACCAGTCGTCCGTCGTCGCCTGACGACGACGGCGGCCGGCCGGACCTGCGAAACCCGCAATCGAGACGCCTCGGAAGGAGCACCCAATGGTCTGCCTCAAAGAAACCCGTGAACCCACGAACGCCCGCGCGACCGACATTCAAAAGGATCTGGCGATGACCACGACCGACACGCAACCCACGCGTCACGACACCGAGACCTTCGGCGACGATTCCCGGCACGAGAACCCGCTGGTGTTCGGGCCCCAGCGCCCGAAGCCGCGGACGACGAGGGGCGTCGTCACCTTCTTCGCCGTCACGGCCCTCACCGGCGCCGCGCTGGCCGCCATGGGGTTGGCCCCGAAGGCCGCCCAGCAGGCGGAGCTGACCGAGACGACGAAGGCGATCGGCGACGCCCGCCGGGTGGTGACGGTGGCCAGCCCGACGCGCGACGGCGCGACGTACGCCCTGCGACTGCCGGGCAGCACCGCGCCGCTCCA
This sequence comes from Phycisphaerae bacterium, assembly GCA_030448225.1. The sequence goes on along the minus strand of JAUJNJ010000044.1, from coordinate 32,052 downwards.
GTCGGCGGTCCTGCACGCCCGCACGAGCGGCTACGTCAAGGCGTTCCATGCCGACATCGGCGACGCCGTGCGGGCCGGGCAGGTGCTGGCCGAGATCGAGACCCCGCAGGTCGACCAGCAGCTCAACGAGGCTCGCGCGGTGCTCGTGCAACGTCGGGCCGACTCGGCGCTGGCGACGCACCGCCTCGGCCGCGTGCGGGCCGCCCACGAGTCCGGGGCCGCCGCGCAGGGCGAGCTCGACGACCTGGTCGCGCAGCAGAACGCCGCCACCGCCGCCGTCCGCGTGGCCGAGGCGGTCGTGTCGCGGCTGGAGAGCGAGCAGTCGTTCCAAAAGGTCGTCGCGCCGTTCGACGGCGTCGTCACGCGCCGCGACGTCGAGCTCGGGTCGCTCGTGACGGCCGGCAGCACGGCGGGCGTCACGCCGCTGTTCCGCGTGGAGCAGAACCGCGTGCTGAAGGTGCTCGTGGACGCGCCGCAGTCGGTGGCGTCGTCGGTGAAGCCGGGCCAGGCCGTGCAGGTCGAGGTGCGCGAGTTCCCCGGGCGCAAGTTCGAGGGCAAGGTCGCCCGGACGGCCGGCTCGGTCGACGCGGAATCGCGCACGCTCCGCACCGAGGTGCACCTGCACAACCCGCAGGGCGAGTTGCTCGCCGGGACGTACGCGCAGGTGCACCTCGGCGTCCACGACGCGCGCAACCCGGTGCGGATCGCCGCCGCCTCGCTCGTCGTCGACGCCGGCGGGCCGCAGGTGGTGACGATCGGCGCCGGCGACGTCGCCCGCCGCCGCCCCGTCACGCTCGGCCGCGACCTCGGCCGCGAGGTCGAGGTGACGCACGGGCTCACCGGCAGCGAGCGCCTCGTGGTCAACCCGCGCGACGACCTCCGCGACGGCGACGTGGTCGAGGTCCGCGGCACGGGGCTTTGATCCGGCGGTCTGCCGAGAACGCGTCGGGCGAGAGCGCAACGGCCCGGCGGATCAGGGGGGATCCGCCGAGGCGCAGGCGCCGCCCCCGCATCGGACGGAGATCGGCCGGCGGCAACCAGGCGAGCACGCACGCCGAGACGACGAGATCGAGAGCCCCGGGGAGTTGCCTCCCCGGGGTTCTTGCACTCGCGGCCGTCGAGCTTCGATGCCCGCGCGCCGTCGATGCGCCGGCTGGGCGAGGAGCGACCCGCGCCGGCGGTGGACGTGCCGCGTGCGAAATGGACGCGGGCTTTGGCGAGTTGTACCCTTCACCACGAAACCGCCTCGCGATGCGCCGGCTGTTCCGCAGCCTCCTGACGGACCGCCAAAGGGCGACGCAACTGCGGCTGGCTAGCTTGGCGGCGCGCGTGCGGCTCGGAGGTCGTCATGACGCGGCGTCGACCGCCGGCCTTTCTCGGTGACCGGTCGCTGACTCACGCACGACGCCTGGGCGCCCGCGGCCTCTCGGCATTCGGGGCCGGCACGCGCTGGCGTCCGTTGGACTGCTGATTGCGCGTTCGAGAACTCGTAGGACCAAGCGTCGCCCGGGCGTCTCGCCCGCGTTTCAATCAAGGCGCGAGCGGGACGCCCGCGCCACGCTCGCGGCCGACACTTTCGAACGGGTCGTGGTCGGCCGATGATCGTCTCCCGGCATTCACCCGATCCGTTCCCCGACATGACGACTCGCAGCGAGCCGCACTCCGACTTCTCCTCCTCGACGCCGTCGCCAGCCCGGTCGTGGTCGCGGATCTCGCAGGTCGCATCGTCGGCTGCAATCACGCGTTCGAGGCGTTGACCGGCCGTTCGCGGACGGACGTGCGCGGGCGGCGGGTGGCGGATCTTGTCGCCCCAACCGACGCCGCGGCGGCGGCGACCGTCGAAGCGGCGCCTCGCCCGGGCGGGCGGGGCGCGACGCCGGTGACGTTCGACGCCGCGTGTGCCACGCGACGGCGGCGTTGTCTCCGTGGCCTGGACGGCGGCGGCGGCGGTCGCGGGCGGCGGCCGGGCGGGTCGTCTGCACCGGCCGCCCGGCGGACGAGGGGGCGCACGACGCCGGCTTCGCCGCCGCGCGCCGTACGCGCAATCGTCGAGACCGCGCCAGGAGGGCGTGGGGTCATCGATCCCGAGGGCCGCACGACCTACGCCAACGGCCGGATGGGCGAGATGCTCGGCTGCGACGCCGCGGCGATGCTCGGCCGCTCGTTCTACGACTTCATGGACGACGCCGGCCGGCGCGAGGCCGAGGCGAACCTCGGCCGCCAGCGCGACGGCATCACGGAGGTCCACGAGTTCCGCTTCCGCCGCGCCGACGGCTCCGCGCCTGGACGATCATCAGCACCAACCCGCTGCGCGACGCCGCCGGCCGCTTCGCCGGCGCGCTCGGCATGGTCGCCGACATCACCGACCGCAAGCGCGAGGAGTCGCTGCGGCAGAGCGAGGAACGCCTCCGGGCCGTCGTCGCCCACTCGCCCGACTTCGCCTACCTGCTCGACGCGGAGCACCGGGTGACCTGGGTCTCCGCACGGTGCCGCCGTTCACGCCCGACGCGATCCTCGGCCGCACCGCCGCCGACTTCCTCGACGCCGACGCCGCCCGGCCGCTGCGGGCGGCCGAGGCGCGGGTGCTCGCCACCGGCGTCGGCGAGCGGGTGGACCTGGAGGTGGACGCGGGCGGCGGGCGGCTGGAGCTCGAGGTCGCGCTCGAGCCGCGCCGGGCCGACGACGGCCGCGTGCTCGGCCTCGCCGGCTATGCCCGCGACGTCCGCGACCGCCGCCGCGGCGAGCGCGAGCGCGCGACCTCAACGCGGACCTCGAGCGGCGTGTCCGCGGGCACCCGTGAGCTGGCCGACCAGCGCGTGCTGCGGTCGCTCCTGGCGAGCATGGCCGAGGGCGTCGTGATCGTGGACGCGCGGCGTCGTTACGTCATGGCCAACCCGGCGGTCGTGCGGGTGGCCGGCGTCGACCCGACGACGCTGCCGCTGGAAGGGCGCGCCGCATCGGCATGTTCCTGCCCGACGGGGTGACGCCCTACCCGGAGCACGACCTGCCGCTGTCGCGCGCGCGATGCGGGGCGAGTCGGTCGACGGCGCCCGAGGTGTTCGTCCGCAACGCCGGGCGGCCGGACGGCGCGTGGATCATCGCCAACGCCCGCCCGCTGCCCGGCGACGACGGCCAGCCCGGGGGGCGGCGATGGTGCTCCACGACGTCACCGACCGCAAGGCCGCCGAGGACGCGCTGCGGCTGTCGGAGAACCGGTTCCGCACGATGATCGAGCAGGCGCCGATCAGCATCCAGATCATCGCGCCCGACGGCGTCACCCGGCAGGTCAACCGGGCGTGGGAGCGACTGTGGGGCATCACGCTGGCCGACCTGCCGGGCTACAACGTGCTGGCCGACCCGCAGCTCGTCGCCAACGGCGTGATGCCGTTCCTGCTGCGCGCGTTCGCCGGCGAGGCGGTCGACCTGCCGCCGACGCGCTACGTCCCCGACCGCGGCCCGCACCGCGGCGCCGACCGGTGGGTCCGCGCCGTCGCCTACCCAGTGAACGACGAGGCCGGCCGCGTGCGCGAGGTCGTGCTGATGCACGAGGACATCACCGAGCAGAAGCGCGCCGAGGACGAGCTGCGGTTCCGCACGAGCGTGCTCGAGGCGCAGGGCGAGGCGTCGATCGACGGCATCCTCGTCGCGTCGGAGTCCGGCTCGGTCGTGACGTACAACCGCCGGTTCACCGAGATGTGGGGCATTCCGCCGGCCGTGATGGCGGAGCGCTCCGACGACGCCGCGATGCGATGGGTGCGCGACCAGCTCGCCGACCCCGACGAGTTCATGAGCCGCGTGCGGCACCTGTACCGCCACCCGGCCGAGCGCAGCCGCGAGGAGGTCCCGCTCGCCGACGGCCGCACGTTCGAGCGGTACAGCGCGCCGGTCGACGACCCGCGCGGCGGGCACTTCGGGCGCGTGTGGTTCTTCCGCGACGTCACCGACCGCAAGCGCGCCGAGGACCGCCTGCGCGAGGGGGAGCGCCACCACCGCGAGCTCGCCGACCGCTACCGCCGGCTCGTGCGCGAGGTCGACCACCGCGTCGGCAACAACCTCGCCGGGCTGCTCGGCCTCGTCGCGGCGATGGCGTCGCGCGCGGCGAGCGTGCCGGCGTTCGCGGCGGCGATCGAGCAGCGCGTGGCGGCGATGGCGCAGGTGCACCGCCTGCTGGCCGAGCGCGGGTGGGGCGACGTCGACCTGCAGTCCCTCGTCGCGGGGATGCTCCACCGCATGGGCCCGATGGCGCCGCACCCCGCGGCGGCGACGGTCGACGGGCCGCCCGTCGCCGTCGCGGCCCGCAACGTCCCGCCGCTGGCGATGGTGCTGGCCGAGTGGATCACGAACAGCATCAAGTACGGCGCGCACAGCGCCCCCGGCGGCGCCGTCCGCGTCGCGTGGGACGCGGGACCCGCCGGCACGGACGGCAGCCGCCGCGTCGCGCTGACTTGGACGGAGCGCGGCGGGCCGCCGATCGTGGGCGCGGTCGTGCCGTCGCTCGGGACGGAACTCGTTCACGGGTTCGTCACGCGCGAGTTACAGGGCTCGTGCCAGCTCCGCTTTCCGCCGGAAGGGGCGGACCACGAGGTGCGCTTCCATGCCGCACCGTCGTCGCCGCAATCCTCCGACGCCACGGCGGATGGTGACGGCAGCCTCGTACCGACGCGCTCGAACGGTGCGTGAACTCGACTGTTAACTCGCCAGGCTCGGTGGGCGGAATCGCTCGGCGTGATCGGGTTGCCGTGTACCGCTGGGGGGCTCTTCCTCCGCCCGGTTGTCAGACAGCGGCGCAGCCGTGCCGGTCACGTGCGACCGTGTCGCGGCTACCGCCCGCGCCGCCCAGGCGTCGGTCGCGCGTGCGCGTGCTCCGGCGCTCCCCGTCGATTTCCGCGTTGCGTCGACCGTCGGTAAGCTCGGGGCATGACTTGCTTGGGAAACAGTTGCCGCGGGTGGGTCGCCGTCTTGTTTCTCGCGTCGATCGCCGCGGCGGGGGTCGCGCGGGCGGAGGCGGCGGGGCGGGCGGACGAGCCGCCGGTCGTGCCGATCGGGCTCGACGCCTACCGGCAGTGGGAACGCTGGCCGTACGGTCGTACGCTCGATCGGCGGAGGCGGCGGAACGGGCGGACGACCGCCGCGTCGGCGTGCCTACCGGGTGGGAACGTGGCCATACCAGCTGCGCAGCACGTACGACCGCCGCGGCGGCAACGAGTCGGCCGACGCCAGCCACTTCCTCTACCAGACCGCCGACGACTTCAACGTTACGCTCGACGTCGAGGGCCCCGGCGTCCTCTACTTCGCGCGCTACAACCACTGGCACGGCAGCCCGTGGCACTACGTCGTCGACGGCGTCGACCACGTCGTCCGGGAGTCGAGCACCGCCGACCCGAACAAGCCGGTGGAGAACTCCGTCTTCCTCCCGGCCGCCGCGCTGCCCAACCCGCTGACGTGGACGTGGTCGATCACGAAGGGCGCGGACCTGATGTGGGTGCCGATCGGCTTTCAACGCTCGTTCCAGATGGCCTACTCCCGCACGCGGTACGGCACTGGGTACTACATCTACCACCAGTTCGCGCCCGGCACGAAGCTGTCGCGGCCGATCGTGGCGTGGGACGGCAAGACGCCGCCCGACCGCGACGTGCTCGACCTCATCAACCGCGCCGGCACTGACCTCGCCCCGCAGCCCGGGGGCGACGTGAAGCGGGAGGCGGTCGAGAACGTAACCGTGCCGGCGAAGGGCGCGGTGACGCTGGCCGAGATTTCGGGCTCACCCCGCATGCTGCGCGCGCTGGAACTCGCCGTGCCGGCCGAGCACGCGGTGGCGCTGGGCCGGGCGCGGCTGCGCGTGACGTGGGACGGCCGGCCGGCGCCGTCGATCGACGCGCCTATCGCGCTGTTCTACGGCGCCGGCACGCTCTACAACCGCGACGGGCGCGAGTACCTCGTCAAGGGGTTCCCGGTCCACGTCCGCCGCGACGGCCCGCTCGTGCGGCTCGCGTGCTACTTCCCGATGCCGTTCTTTCGGTCGGCAAAGATCGAACTCGTCGGCGCGGGCGGGGAGGTGCCCGGCGTCGACTGGTCGGTTCGCCACGCGCCCTACGCCGACCCGCCGAACCACGTCGCCTACTTCCACGCCACCTACCGCGACCACGCCGATCCGGTGCGCGGGCGGGACCTCGTGCTGCTCGACACGCGCGAGGCCGAGGGGTGCGGCGACTGGTCGGGGCACTTCGTGGGCACGTCGATCATCTTCTCGCACGAGGCGGTGCTCACGACGCTCGAGGGGGACCCGCGGTTCTTCTTCGACGACAGCAACACGCCGCAGGCCTACGGCACCGGCACCGAGGAGTGGGGCGGCGGCGGCGACTACTGGGGCGGGCGCAACATGACGCTCCCGCTCGCCGGCCATCCGACCGGCGCGCGCGACGCGAGATCGGCGAAGGACCCGCTCGACAAGATCCAGTCGGCCTACCGCTTCCTGCTCGCCGACCTGATGCCGTTCGGGCGGAACGCGCGCATCTGCCTCGAGCACGGCGGCACGAACGACTCGCCCGAGCACTACGAGACCGTCGCCTACTGGTACGGCGCGCCGAGCCCCACGCTCGTCCGCACCGACGAACTCCAGATCGGCGACGCCGCCAGCGAGGCGGCGCACGACTACGCGTCGCCGGCCGCGTCGGCGCCGTACGAGATCGCGTCGCGCTACGAGTGGGGCGTCGACCACATCGACGGCAAGGAGGTCTACCCGGCCCACACCGACCGGGCCCGCAAGACGACGGGCACGTCCGAGTTCACGTTGAAGCTCGACCCGAAGAACCTCGGCGTGCTGCTGCGGCGCAAGCTCGACTACGCGTACCCGAACCAGCGGGCCGAAGTCTTCGTCGCCGACGCCGGCCAAGCGGCCGACCCCGGCGCCTGGCGGCCGGCGGGGGTGTGGTACACGGCCGGGTCCAACACGTGCGTCTACTCCGACCCCCGAGAGGAACTCGGCGCGACGCAGCACAACGTGCAGACCTCGAACCGGCGGTTCCGCGACGACGAATTCCTGATCGGCCGTGAGCACACGCAAGGGAAGAACGGCGTTCGCGTGCGCGTGCGGTTCACGCCGGTGGGGCGGCCGTTGTTCCCGAACTGGCCGTGAGCGAAGAGGCGTGGACGGAGATCAAGTATACGGCGTACTCGTACGTGATGCCGAAAGCACCGGTGGCTACGCGTTGATTTGAAGCGCCGCGTGCGTCGGGCCGCCACGTCGTGAGGGGAAGCCGGGCGTTTCTTGTGCTTGCGATCCCGACGCGTCACACCACGCCGCGATGTGCCGCCTGAAGTCCGAAGTTGAGCTTCGACCGCGACGCGGGGCGTCGCAACGACACCGGCGGCTAACGTCGTCGATCCCCCGGAGGCGGGCGCGGCGGCGGCGGCAATGCTGCTACTGGGTCCTCGCCGCTTTACTAAACCCGGGCGGAGCGTGCCGGCGCGGGCCTCGATTGAACAGTTGTGAAGTGAAGCTCTCCGCGAGCGGGTGGAGGGACGGGTATCAATTGCGGATCGTCATTGTGCACCGAGCGCGTTTCCACGCCACGCACAATCGCGGGAACACCGCTCACGCCGCCTTCTTCGGGCCGCGTAGTTGGCGCTGATCTCGCGACGGCGTTCCTTCTCTGCCGCCCGGACCTCCGCGGCCGACTTCGGGGGCGCACGGCGTAGTACATCGCGAGAACGACCCGGACGCTCGCTCGCGCGCCCGGACTACAAACCACGACTTCTTGACCGTTTTGGACATCGTTCCTCTCACAGGGCAAACGCCGGGCCGCCTTCAGTTTTCATCGGATTGCTGAGGATGGCGCTTAGTCCTATCCGAATAACCGGGAGCGGGCCCTTCGGGCCTGCGGCGAAACGGGGACGTCGGATTATTCGCATTAGCTGTTGGCGGACACAGCCTCGATCAAACCGCAACACGCGAGCCGCCGGTGACGCATTTCGGTCCTGCCGCCGGTGCGCCCTGAGCCGGGGTACCTGAACGTCGCAGCGATCCTCAGACTCGAACCCGCTCTCGTCGACGCACCAGGCGGCGGCGACGATGCGGCGACGATTGCCGGGCCGTTGAAGCGGCCGCGGCGGGGCGGCGGTGGCACCATCGAACTCCGCGGCGGGCGCGACGTCCCACGTTCCCGCGCGACATGCGTCCCGGGTAAGGTTGGGCGGCGGCTCGGGCGGGGCCGTCGCTCATATGGCACGACCTACTCTTCTGTTCGCGCCGATCGTCTTCCTCTCCGCGTTCCTGCTCTTCCAGGTCCAGCCGCTCGTGGGCAAGTACGTGCTGCCGTGGTTCGGCGGGGGCCGGCGGTGTGGACGACGTGCCTGCTGTTCTTCCAGGCGGCGCTTGTTGTGCGGGTACGCGTACGCGCACCTCCTCGTCACCCGGCTGCGGCCGCGGGGGCAGGCGGTCGTCCACCTGGCGTTGCTGGCGGCGGCGGTGGCGGTTCTGCCGCTCGTGCCGGGCGAACGGTGGCGCCGCCCGATCCCGCGTCGCCGACCGCCCGCATCCTGTCGATGCTCGCCGCAACCGTCGGCCTGCCCGCCGTCGCGCTGGCGGCCACGGCGCGCTGGCGCGCAGGCGTGGTTCGCCCGGCTGCGGCCGGGCGCGTCGCCGTACCGGCTCTACGCGTTGTCGAACGCGGGCTCGCTCGCCGCCCTCGTCAGCTACCCGTTCGCCGTCGAGCCGTACCTGTCGCGCCGGCACCAGGGCCTCGCCTGGTCGGCGGATGGGCGGTCTTCGCGCGCTGTGCGCGCGTTGGCCCTGCTCCAGGCGAGCGCGCGGCGGTCGGCGCGTCGCCGGTCGATCCGACGACGTCGAGCGCGGCACCGCCGACCGGCGCGCCAGCTCCACGCATTCGCTGCTCCCACCACCGGCGACGCCAGCCATGGCGAAGTCGCCGACGAGGTCGGAGACGCCGAAGGCGCGCGCGCACCTCGGCCGCGGCTCGAAAACGCACCGGCAGTAGCCGCCGCTGATGCGGACGCGTACGCCGCCCCCGGAAACGATTCTTTGAGCCGCCGATTCGACCGCACAACGCACGCGCGACGCGCGTCCTGCCAAGGCCGCCGCCGGTGATGATGACGGCGTTGCGATCGCCCCGCGCTCGCACACGACCTACGCGCGCGCCGCCGCCGCCGGTGATGTCGGATTGACGGCGGTCCGCTTGCGCCCGGCGTGGCCGGCCCGCGCGTTGTGGCTCGCGTTGCCGGCGGTGGCGTCGGTGATCCTGGCCGGCGTCACCAACACGCTGACGCAGAACGTCGCGCCGGTGCCGTTCCTGTGGGTGCTGCCGCTGGCGCTCTACCTGCTCACGTTCATCCTCTGCTTCGACCACCCGCGCTGGTACCGCCGGTCGATCTTCGGGCCGGCCCTCGTGCCGGCGCGCGCTGTTCGCCTGGCTCGAACTGCGGCCGGTGGCGGGGCTGGCGCTCGGGTGGCACGTGGGGCTGTACTGCACGGTGCTCGGCGTCTGCTGCATGGCGTGCCACGGCGAGCTCGCCCGGCTGCGCCCGCCGCCGCGCTGGCTGACGGCGTACTTCCTCGCCGTCGCCGCCGGCGGCGCGTGGCGGCGCGTTCGTGTCGATCGGCGGCCCCCGGCTGTTCGACCGGTACGTCGAGCGCGGTGGGGCGTGTGGGCCGCCTGCGCGCTGCTGCTCGTCGTCGTGGCATCCGACCCGCGGCTCGCGGCTCTACCGCCTCCGCCCGGCGTGGCTCTGGCTGGTGATGATCGTCGCGACGATGCTGCTCGGCGCGCGCTCGCCACCGACACCGACGCCTTCGCCAACGAGCGGCCGCCTCGCCCGCTACCGCAACTTCTACGGCGTCGTCACCGTCGCCGAGGTCGGCACCCCGGGCACGCGCGAACACCACGTCCAACTGCGGCACGGCGGCATCGTGCACGGCGTGCAGTTCCCCGACCCGCAGCGCGCCGCCGGCCGCTCGCCTACTACGGCCCGCACGGCGGCCTCGACCTCGCGATGCAGGCGCGCGCGACGACGCCCGCAGACGGCGACGGCGCAGGTGGCAACGACTGGCGATGCGGCACCTCAAGCGGACGTAACGCCCCCGACTGCGACGCGGCGTGCCGCAACGCAGGTGGCCGGGCACGCCGACGGCACCATCGGCGATCAACAGCGAAGGGCGAGCCGCGACGCCCCCCGCGCTGCGGCGCGGCGTCGTCGGCCTCGGCGCCGGCACGCTCGCCGCGGACGGCCGCGCGGGCGACGTCGTGCGGATGTACGAGATCGACCCGGACGTCGAGCGCGTCGCCCGCGCCCACTTCACCTACCTCCGCGACGCGCCGGCCGCCGTCAGCGTCGTGCTCGGCGACGGCCGGCTGTCGCTCGAGCGGGAGGCCGATCAGATGTTCGACGTGCTCGTGCTCGACGCGTTCAGCGGCGACTCGATCCCGGTCCACCTCCTGACCCGCGAGGCGTTCGACACCTACCGCCGACACGTGCGCCCCGGCGGCGTCATCGCGGTGAACGTCACCAACCACTCCCTCCACCTCGCGCCGGTCGTCGGCAACCTCGCCGCCCACCTCGGCCTCTCCGCAATCGTGGTGGACCATCGGGCCGACGAGAAGGCCGGCTGCCCGCGCGGCGAGGAGTCGTCGAGTTGGGCGCTCGTCTCGGCCGACCCCGCGTTCTTCGACGCGCCGCCGCTGGCCGGCGCCGGCACCACGCCCGCGCCGGCGCCGGCGGTGGGCCTTTGGACGGACGACCAGGTCGACCTGCTCGCCGTCGTGAGGCGACCGGACCGGTAGCAGGCGCTCCTGATCGGGCACGGGCGTAATCGCCCTCCGCGTTGTGCGGCCGCACGAGCTGACCTTCGGCAGCTCGCACGCGATGTCCGCCCCGCATCGACGAGGCGGAAAAGACGACCCGTCTTACCCGCCTACCCCATGTTGCGAATCTGGGAAAAGCAACGGAGGCGGTGCCGAAAATCATCAATTCCGCCGTAGATTAAGGCGAAACTTGCAAGGGTCACCAGCCGTAGAAGTTAACGGCGTCCGGGCCGCGGCGCGCGACGTGCTAGCCTCAAGTGCCGCGGTGGCGAATGCGGGGTAAGCTCCACGTACGCAACGCCGCCCGACGGCCGACCCCACGCCAGCGAACTGCTCCTCCTCGACACCGAACGCGGCGACTCGTGGGCGGTGGGGTGCAGGTCCCGTCGCGGGGGGCGGGCGACCGGTCGGCGGATCAGGCACGAGACAGTTGAACTGACGCGTCAGCCGTGGCCGTCCGGGCGCGAACTTGTAAGAGGACGGTGGCGGCCGGCGTCGTCGGGGCGGATCAGAGGACATCGACAGCAGGACGTTGAATATGAGCGCTACGGAGAAGATGCAGCAGCGGGGCAGTTCGGTTCGCGTCACGGGGAGCCGGGTGCGGCCGCGTCGCGACGCCGGCCGCGCCGCGATGATGGCGGCGGCCGCGCAGGTCGTGGAGCGCCTGGAGGACCGCACGCTCATGGCGGACTTCAGCGCGCTGGTCAACTTCCAGCCCGCCGCCGCGCCGGTGCCGGCCGGCTACGTCGCCGACGGCGGCGCGGTCTACGGCGCCCGCGGCAACGGCCTGACCTACGGCTGGGACGCCCACAACGCCGCCACGACGCGCGACCGCAACCTCTCCAACTCGCCCGGCCAGCAGTACGACACGCTCGTCCACACGCAGCTCAACGGCGCGCGCACGTGGGAGATCGCGGTTCCGGCGGGCAGCTACCGCGTGCGCCTCGTCGCGGGCGACCCGGGGTACGTCAACAGCGCCTACAAGTTCGACGTCGAGCAGTCGCCGATCCTCAGCGGCACGCCCACGCTCGCCCAGCGCTGGGTGGAGGGCGGCGGCGTCGTGGACGTGCAGGACGGGCGCCTCACGATCACCAACGCCGCCGGCGCGTCGAACAACAAGCTGGCGTTCGTCGAGATCACGTCGACCGCGACCGCGACGCAGCCGTCGATCAACACGATCAGCCCCTCCGCCGGCCAGACCAACGTCCGCCGCGACGCGTTCGTCGGCGCCGACCTCTACCTGCCCAACGGCGCGCTCGACCCGGCCACCGTCACCGGCGACACCGTCTGGCTCCGCCGCGCGAGCGACGACGTGCTGATCCCGGCGACGGTCAACACCTCCGGCGGCGGCGACTCGATCGTGCTCCAGCCGCGCGACTACCTCGCGGCCAACACGCAGTACACGTTCACCGCCAGCGCGGGCGTGAAGGACGTCAGCGGCGCGAGCCTCGTGCCGTTCACGATGAGCTTCACCACCGGCGCCGAGGGCGGCCCGGTGCAGAGCGAGATCGAGTTCCAGAAGGTGTTGCTCCCGTCCACCAACGGCAAGAGCTGGACCGCGCTGGCCATGGGCCCCGACCGCAAGCTCTACGCCGGCAGCCTCGACGGCTTCGTCGTCCGCTGGCCGGTCAACGCCGACGGCACGCTCGGCGCGGCCGAGGAGATCGCGTCGATCCGCACGGCCAACGGCGGCGACCGGATGCTGACCGGCATTGTCTTCGACCCGTCGTCGACCGCGACGAACCCCAAGCTCTGGGTGACGCACGGCGACTTCTCGTTCGACGTCGACGCCGAGGCGTGGAGCGGCAAGCTCACGCTGCTGTCCGGCCCCGCGCTGGCGACGACGCAGGACGTGCTCGTCGGCCTGCCGCGCGCCGCGCACAACCACCTGACGAACCAGGCCGTCTTCGGCCCCGACGGCGCGATGTACCTGTCGCAGGGCGGCAACACCGCGCAAGCGCGCCAAGGACAGCACCTGGGGCCTGCGCGACGAGACGCTGCTGAGCGCGCGATCCTCCGCGTCGACCTGACGCGCATCACGCCCGGCCAGCCGCTCGACGTCCGCACGGTCGACGGCGGCGGCACGTACGACCCGTTCGCGGCCGGCGTGCCCGTCACGCTCTACGCGACCGGCCTGCAACGCCTACGACCTCGTCTGGACGCGCGACGGCAAGCTGTTCGCCACGAACAACGGCTCCAACGCCGGCGCGCCACGCCCGGCACGCCCGCCGTTCGCCGGCCCTTACACGCCGCGCATCGACGCGCGCAGAACGGCCCCTACACCGCCGCAGGTGCCGGGCATCAACCCGCTCAACGAGGGCCAGCCCGACACGCTCTACCACGTCCAGCCCGGCGGCTACTACGGGCACCCCAACGCCAGCCGGCACGAGTACGTCCTCAACGGCGGCAACCCGACCGCCGGCGTCGACCCCGCCGAGATCGTCAGCTACCCCGTCGGCACGCTGCCCGACCGCAAACTTCCGCGGCGGCGGCCTGGGACTTCGGCGTGAAGCACTCGGTCAACGGCATCATCGAGTACGGGTCCGACGCGTTCGGCGCGCGCAAGGGCAAGCTGCTGGCCGTCCAGTACAGCGGCGGCGACAACGTGATGGTGATGACGCGCGGGCGCCGACGGCGCGATCGCGTCGGTCGAGGGCAATACGTCGGCCTCACCGGCTTCGCCGACCCGCTCGACCTCGTCGAGGACCCGGCCAGCGGCTTCCTCTACGTCGCCGAGCACGGCGGCGACGACGCGGCCGGGCAGCGGATCACGCTCCTGCGCCCCGGTGAAGGCCGGCACCGGCACGCCGGTCCCCGTCGGCCCGCTCGCCAGCCAGGACGTCGACGCGACGCCCGCCGGCTCGACGACCGTCGTCACCGACGGCGCGCCTACGACGTTACCGGCGGCGGCCCCGACGTCACCGACTTCGCCGACGGCTTCCGCTTCGCCCACCAGCAGCGCACCGGCGACTTCGACATCCGCACGCGCGTCGACTCGCTCACCAACGTCACCGCCACCACCAAGGCCGGCCTGATGGGCGCCGAGAGCCTCGCCGCCGACAGCCGCAACGTCTTCGCCTCCACGACGCCGGCCAAGAGCGTGCGCCTCAGCTACCGCGCCGCCACCGGCGCCGACACCACGTTCGTCCACGGCAGCGCGCCCACGTTCCCCGGCTGGCTGCGCTGCGCCGCCTCGGCGACGCGTTCACCGCATACTCCAGCACGAACGGCACGACGTGGACGAAGATCGGCGAGGTCACGATGGCCCTGCTGCAGACGCTCTACTTCGGCCTGGCCGTCTCCACGAGTTCCACGTCGACTACCGCCACGGCCACCGCGCAGTTCCGCGAAGTGTCCGACATCGGCGGCCCGGCCGTCCCGTCCGACTGGGCGGCCGGCCCGCAACTGCCGGTGGCGATGACCGAGCTGCGCGCCGCGAGGTCGTCGGCGACGCCCTGTACGCGCGGCGAGGAGCACGCACACCTACAAGCTCGACCTGACGACCGGCGTCTGGTCCGACGTCGGCGCCGACCGCCCGCTGCTCGGCGAGGCGAACGACGCCGAGCACGCGGTCGAGGCGGCTCGGCGGCAAGCTGTACGTCTTCGGCGGCCTCGACACGACGAGCCGCACGAAGACGCAGATCTACGACATCGCGAGCAAACACCTGGTCGTTCGGCGCCGACATGCCCTTCGCCACCGGCTCGACGAACACCGCCGTCATCAACGGCGAGATCTACGTCGCCGGCGGGGCGGTGAAGTACCCCGCCTACGGGCCCGTGAGCGGCGTCGCCAAGTACAACCCCGCCACCAACTCGTGGACGACCCTCGCCTCGATGCCCTCCGGCCGGCACAAGCGCCGCCTGGGGACCGACGGCCAGAAGCTCTACGTTCGGCGGCCGCGACGCGGGGCTCGAGGACTCCAGCGGCACCGACACGGTGCAGATCTACGACCCCGCCACGAACGCCTGGACCACCGAGCCGCCAACGCCGCCAGCGGCGTGCCGAACATGCCGCGCAACGTCCGCGGCACGAGCCGGGCCGTCTTCTACGGCGGCGAGTTCTGGATCTTCGGCGGCGAGACGAGCTACGCCACCGACCCCGACGCCACGAGCGACCTCGTGTTCAAGCGCGTCGAGGTCTACGACCCGCAACGAAGACCTGCCGCCGCGGGCCCGACATGACGACCGCCCGCCACGCAGTGCTCGCCGCCGCGTACGGGAACAAGATCTACACCGTCGGCGGCGGCGTGGTGGAGAAGGGGACGTCGTCGTCGCGCACGGTCGAGGTCCTGACGCTGCCGGCCGTCGCGGGCCCGACGGTCTCCGTCGCCGCGACCGACGCCGCCGCGTCCGAGACGGGCGGCGACACCGGCACGTTCACGTTCACCCGCACCGGCTCGACCGCGTCGCCGCTGACGGTGAGCTACACGCTCGGCGGCACGGCCGCCAACGGGCGCGGACTACGCCGCGCTCCCCACCACGATCACGTTCCCCGCCGGCTCGGCCACCGCCACGCTCACGCTCGCGCCGAACGACGACGCGACCTACGAGCCCGGCGGCGAGACGGCGGTCCTGTCGCTCGCGGCCGGCGCCGGCTACGCCGTCGGCTCGCCGGCCGGGCGCGACCGTCACGATCGCCGATAACGACGCGCCGCCGCCGACCGTGGCCGTCCGCTCGAACGACGCCGCCGCCTCCGAGTCCGGGCCCGACGTCGGCACCTACAACTTCGTCCGCAACGGCTCGACGGCCGCCCCGCTCACCGTCTACTACTGGATGACCGGCAAGGCCATCGCCGGCAGCGACTACGCGGGCCTGCCCGGCACCGTCACGTTCGCCACCGGTTCGGCCACCGCGACCCTGACGCTCACGCCGATCAACGACGCGGCGGTCGAGGGGTCGGAAACGGCCACGCTCACGCTCGCGCTTCGACCCGAACTACATCGCCGGCTCCCCGCCGCGACCACGATCACGATCGCCGACGACGATACGGCGCTGGTCGCGCCGACCGTCACCGTGTCGGCGAGCGACCCGACGGCGACCGAGGCGGGCCCGACGCACGGCGGCCTACACGTTCACCCGCTCCGTCGACCGCCGCGTCGCTCACGGTGAGCTACGCGATGAGCGGCACCGCGCTCGGCGGCGACGATTACCTGACGCTCCCGGGCACCGTCATGTTCGCGGCCGGCTCGGCCACCGCGAGCGTCGCCCTGACGGCCCGGAACGACACGGCGGTCGAGGAGACCGAGACGGCGACGCTCTCGCTCGTCGCCGGCTCCGGCTACGCAGTGGGGTCGCCGCCGCGGCGACCGTCACGATCGCCGACAACGACGACCCGTCGGCGCCGCCGGCGGTCGTCACCGTGCGGGCGACCGACGCCGACGGCGCCGAGGGCCTCTCGAACACCGGCACCTACACGTTCACCCGCACCGGCCCGACCGACGCCCTGCTGACCGTGCTGTACGCGATGAACGGCTCGGCCACGAACGGCGTGGACTACGGCGGGTTCAACGGCCAGCTCACGATCCCCGCCGGGCCGTCGAGCCGCGACGATGACGCTCACGGCCACCGACGACAGCGTCGTCGAGACCGGCGGCGAGTACGCGATCCTTCAGCCCTACGCCGGCAACGGCACCGGCTACGAGGTCGGCTCGCCCGGCCGCCGCGTCGATCATCATCGCCGACAACGACGACGCGGCGACGCCGGTGCAACCACTGGCGAGCGGGAACGTCGGCGTCAGCCCGGCGGGCGGCACGGCGGTCCTCACGAGCGGCGTCGCCTACGACGTGACGGCGGGCGGCGAGGACATCTCGGGCACGGCCGACGAGTTCCGCTACGTCTACCGGCAGCAGACCGGCGACTTCGACGTGAAGGTGCAAATCGCCGGCATCGCCGGCAGCCAGGCGTCGGCCAAGGCCGGCCTGATGGCGCGCGACGGCCTCACCGCCGGCGGGCGGCACGTGTCAGCGCTGGCGACCAAGAGCAGCAGCTACCGGTTCCTCCGCCGCACGGCGGCCGGCGGCACGACCGCCGCCACGAGCGTGTCGGCCGTCAGCCCGCCGAACACGTGGGTGCGGCTCCGCCGGGTCGGCAACACGTTCACGACGTTCTACGGCACGAACGGGTCGACCTGGACGCAGATGGGGTCCGTGACCGTGTCGCTGCCGAGCACGATCAACCTCGGCATGGCCGCCACGCCGGACGTCGCCGGCGCGAGCGCGACGGCTCAGTTCCGCAACTTCGGTCCGGCCAACGCGGCGGTCGCCCGCGGCGCCGACGGGCGCTGTCGGCGCAGAAGGACGGGTCGACGCGGATCGCGCTCTCGTGGGCGCGGCGGCGCGGGCGACGCACTACCGCATCCAGCGAATGGGCCCGGGCGAGACGGCGTTCGTCGACTGGGCGACGACGACGGCGACGACGTTCACCGACAACGGCCTCGCCGCCGACACGACCTACGCCTACCGCGTGCGCGCCGAGAACGCCGGCGCGCGTCGGCCTACGCCGGCCCCGTGTCGGCCACGACCTACCCGCCGGCCTCGACCAGGCCCGCCGTGCCGACGAACGTCGCCGCCACGGCGACGTCGAGCTCGCAGATCAACGTGACGTGGACCGCGTCGGCGGCCGCCGAGTTGTACCGCGTCCAGCCGCATGGGCCCGAGCGACGCGGCGTTCGTCACCGTCGGCACGACGACGACGGCGAGCTTCGCCGACGCCGGCCTGCTCGCCAGCACGACCTACCGCTACCAGGTGCAGGCGGAAAACGGCGCGGCGTCGTCCTACAGCACGCCGGCGGCGTCGGCGACGACGCAGGCGGCGGCTTGAAACGCTGGCCGGCACCGACATCAAGCGCCCCCGCCGGGCGCACGACCGTCGTCGGGGCGGGCGCGTACGACGTCGTGGCCGGCGGCAACGACATCGACGACAACGCCGACGCGTTCCGCCTCGACGCCAGGCGCCTCACCGGCGACTTCGACGTGCGCGTGCAGGTGACGTCGCTCGACCGGATCGCGGCCCGCACCAAGGCCGGCCTGATGGCGCGCGAGAGCCTCGACGCCGGGAGCCGCAACGTGTTCGTCGGCGCCACCTCCGGCGAGGGGTGGCGGATGAGCCGGCGGGCGACGACGAACGGCGACTCGCCGCACTCGTACAAGGCGGGCAGCGTCGCCTTCCCCAACGCGTGGGTGCGCCTCCGCCGCGTGGGCAACACGTTCACCGGCTTCTACAGCACGAACGGCACGAGCTGGACGCAGATGAGCCAGTTCAGCCTGAGCCTGCCGAGCACGGTTTACGTCGGCCTCGCGACCGCTGCGATGAGCGGCAACACCGCGACGACCACCGCGACGTACCGCAACCTGACGGGCCTGTAACGCGCCGCCACCCGTGACAACGCACCGGTCGACGCCTCCCTCTCCCGACGCGACGGGGAGAGGGGGCGTCGTGCGCGCACGGGCCACGAGGGTGGCGCGGTCTTCCGAAGAACCACGGTCCTGGCGCACGAGGGAAAACAGTCATCGCGCATCAATCCGGCGACGACGGACCGACGGCGCAGTCGCGCGTCGGCGGGGACGTCGGACGAGCGGCCACAGGCGGCGCACGCGCGGGCCGTTGTCCGGTCTGGAACGGCGGCGTGAGGAGAAGCGACGACGCCGGGCGCGCGAAGGGTGCAAGCGCGCGGGCGACGGCGTCGGGATACCGATGCCGCGCTCGGGGAGTTCGGACGGCGTCGGCGTGGGGCGTGGATCGGCGGCCGCGCAAGACGCACTGCCGCCGTCCTGTCGCCGTCAAGCCTGTAGAGGGTCTTTCTTTCCCGCCGCGACCTGCGCGTGGTTGAGCGCCGCGACGAGCGTGACGCCGCCGAGCGTGTTGCCGACGAGGACGGGCAGGACGTAGCGCCCGAGGATCGTGCCCCACGGCGCGGCGCCGGCCCAGCCGAGGGTGAAGACCTCGACCGCGCCGGCGATGATGTGGCTGAGGTGGGCCACGCCGACGAGCCACGTGACGGCGATGATGACGAGCACGCGCGCGGACTCGGCGTACGGCAGCATCCACACGAGCATCGCGATCAGCCAACCGGCGAAGACGCCGCGGACGAGCAGGGTGAGGACGTCGGGCGCCATCGCCTCCCGGGCCGCGGCGAGGAACTCCTGCCGCACGGCCGGGTCGAACGCATTGGTCCGGGCGCAGACGAGCGCGATCGCCAGCGCGCCGAGCAGGTTCGCCAGCAGCACCACGCCCCACAGGCGCAGCACGTTGACGAGCGTCGGCCGGTCCTTGCGCGTCAGCAGGGGCAGGACGGGGGTGAGCGTGTTCTCGGTGAACAACTGCTGGCGGCCGAGGATGACGATCAGGAAGCCGACCGTGTAGCCGAACTTCGCGACGAGCGGCGTCCACTCGGCCGCCGGCAGGTAGCGGCGCAGCACGCCCTCGCCGATCATCGAGACCCCCATCGACAGCCCGGCCGCCAGCCCCGACCAGAACAGCGCCGACGTCGGCCGCCGCAGTTCCTCGTCGGCCTCCTTCAGGATCGACTTGTAGACGATCCGCCCGCTGGGCGAACTGCGGTGCGCGGCCTCCTCGTCCTCCGCGGCTTGCGGGGCGATCGGCGTTGGCGATTCGACGCGCGAGACCATGCGTTCCTCCCGGCCGCAGCGCGGCCATCCGCCCCCAACGCTAACGACCATACGCTCTGGCGCTGCGCGCGGCGACACAGAAAAGACCTGAGGCACCCGCAATGTTTCCGCGGACGTCGCCGCCGGGAGGCTTGATGTGTCGTCGGCGCGGTAGAGGAAACGAGCGGCGGAGCACCGTCCAAAGGCGAAACGGCGTCGTCCGTATCGAAGCGCCGTTTATATCGATAAATTGCTACAACGATCGATCCGACGGCTCCCGTGAATCCGCCCGGTCTCCCGGCCGACCATGTCGTTGAACTGGGATGCGAGCGCGTCCGGCGGCACTGCCGCGGGGCGTCCGCAACGCAAAGCGTCAGCCGGCGCACGACAAGGCCGCCGGCCCGTCGGCCGGCGGCCTTGTCGGCTCACCGTTCGATCACGCGGTCGTGCTCAGGAGCGTTCCTTCACGCGCGCCAGGCCGACGTCGATGTACTGCCCGCCGGTCTCCTGGTGGCAGTGGACGGCGATCACGTTCTTCCCGGGCTTCAGCGCCGCGCGGCCGGCGGGGAGCATTTCGATCGGGTCGTACTGCGCGGTGAAGCCGGACGTCCTGGCGGCCAGGACGCCGTTGATGTAGATCTCCGCCTCCTCGTCGTGGTGAACGAACAGGTGCAGCGGCGCGGCGTCGCCGAGCACGTTCTCGGGCACGGTGATCTCGCGGCGGAGGTAGATGTCGGGCGAGTCCCACTTCGTGCGGACGACCGCGCCCGGCGTCCCCTCGGTGCCAAACCCGCCGGCACCCTGTTTCCAGCCGGAGTCGTCGAAGTCCGCGGCGAACCAGTTGTCGGCGGGGCGGTCGGTGGTGTAGCGCCACGTCAGGCCCTCGTTCTGCGACGCCGCCACGACGACCTGGATCTCCGGCGGCACGGGCATCGGCGCCCACGTGCCGGCGGGCGCGTCGGCCTTGGCCGCCCAACTCTTCCACATCGCCTCGTCCTCGAGCATCTTGATGAACACGCCGCCCACGACCGGCCGCGCCTGGAAGCCGCGCTGCTCGCCTTTGTCGGTCCAGTACCAGTCGGTCATCGGCACGCGCGACGGCGACTCGTCGAGGAACGCGTAGACCGGCGCGACGAGCGCCTCGAAGTCCTGCGGCCGCTCGGCCATCGTCGCCGTCCAGATGATCCAGTCGAGCTTCGTGTACGCCTCGCGCGAGTCGAGCGGCAGGCCGTACTTGTTCTGCTTCGTCAGGTAGTAGGCCATCTCCTTCGTCGCGACCTCCTTCGGGAAGAGGCCGAAGCCCAGCAGTTGGTCCCAGACGAGGTTGTACTTCTGGCTCCACGTCCCCTTCTTGTCGAACACGAGGCCGTAGTGGTCGCCGTCGGCGGCCTCCTTCACCCAGCGGTCGGTGAACGCCTGCGCCACCTGCCGCACGCGCTCCGCCTCGGCGGCGTCGCCGCGCATCTCGGCGAGGCGGGCGTACGACGCGAGGCCCATGATCGCCTTGATCGACAGGTTCGTGTTGTGCGCGAGGTGGCCGGCGAAATCGTCGGTCGAGAGCTGGCTCTCCGGGTCGAAACCCTTCTCCTCGAGATACTTCGCCCACTTCGTCAACTGCGGCCAATACTTGCCGGCGAACTTCGCGTTGCCGTCGACCTTGGCGACGGCGGCCATGAGGATGAGCATGTTCCCGCTCTCCTCGACCGGCATCTGGTTTTCCTCGGTGCGTTCGCCGCCGCCGTAGACCTGGCCGTTCGCCTGCGGGTAGGTGCCGAGGTCGTGCGGGGCGAACGGGAACTTCCAGCGGTCCGACGCGCTGTAGTCGAGGATCGGCACGAGCGACGCCTTAGCCAGCGCGGGGCTCAGCAGCAGCAGCTGCGGCATCATCGGGTAGAAGACGTCGACTGTGGCGATGCAGCCGTTGGAGTTATTCTCCTTCGAGAACGCCAGCGGCATCCCGTTGGCGTCGGCGACCACCTTCTGGGCGGCCAATGCCTGGCGGTAGGCGAGGGCACAGATGCGGGCGTACTTCTCGCCGCCGACCTTGCGCAGGTCGGTCATGAGCTGCTGGTCGAACGTCGCGCACCGCTCGAGGATCGCGGCGTACTCCTTCTCGGCGGCCTGCAGAAGTTGGCCAGCGTCCATGCCGTTGCGGCGCCAGTAGGGCTGGAGCTTCTTGCCCATGTAGGTGATGGAGTAGAGGTCGTCGTAGGCGATGATCGCGTGCCGCTCCGCGCCCTGCTCCGAAACGGCTCCTAGGTCGACCGCCACCGCCGCCGAGGGCAGGCCGTCACGGACCGGGCGCGGGAAGTTCGCGTCGTCCTTATCGGGGAGCTTGCCGGAGTCGGCGAAGGACTTGGCCACCGCGTCGGCGTTTCCGATCGCGGCGCCGGCCGCGCCCGGCGCGGTGAGGTAGAGGTAGCCCCAGTCGATGCGGTGGTCGTCGCCCTTGCTGCGGAGGACTGGCTGCGCCTCGCTGCCGATCACGAGCGCGGTCAGGTCGCCGAACGTCTCGCGCTTGCCGACCACGGCCTGCTCCGGCGTGTTCACCGCGAGGTTGGATCCGGCCGCCAGCATCGCCGACACCTTGTGCGGCTTGCCGTCGGTCGAGGCGGCGTGCCAAGTGACGTACGTCGTCGGGCGCGTCATCACGTCGAGGTCGTCCGGCAGCATCGGCGTCGTGAACGTCAGCGTCAGCCGCACGCCCGCGCCGGCGAAGGCGTAGGTCGTTCGCGTCGGCTGCACGTCCACGCCGGTCTGCTCCAGCGCGGGGACGGCCTTCGGCAGGTCGCCCATGATGCGGTACGGCTTGCCGTCGATGCGGACGAGGCTCAGGAGCGTGTGCGGCTTGCCGGTCCAGTGGCGCGTCTCGGCGTCGGTGAGCTTGTCGTCGAACGACCAGATGCTGAGGTACGGGTCGACCGTCACGAGCGGCACCGCCGGCGGCCGCATCGGCTTCAGGTCCGACGCCGCCCCCGCCTCGCCGGCCGGCCCGGCCGCCGCTTTGGGCAGCCCGAGCTGAGCGAGCAACTGCCGCCCGGCCTCTTCGGACCCCGCGCGGCGCACGACCTCCCGCGCGAACTCTTGATCCACGTGGGTGCGGTTCAACTCCCGCTTGTCCTTGCCGCTGATCACGATCTTCGGGGCGTACTGCTCCTCCCACAGTTCCCGCGCGGCCGCGGCGTCGAACGAACCGGCGCCGGCCGCCGCGGGGGCGGCATCCGCGGCGTGCGTCGTTGAGGGCAGGGCGCAGACGAGGAACGCGAGGCAAACGAGGGCGAGGCAAGACCGTTTCATTCTGCTCTCCAAACGTCACAGCGATCGTGATTTCGATCCGACCGACCGGGCCGCGGATCAGCGGGCCGGCCGTGCGTCGGCGGGGGGACGGATCGCTCGCTGTCGGTACAATGCCGTCCGCTCGGCGCCCGACACCTTAACGCCCGCGGTTCGCCCATGACAAGGGCCCCTCCCCGCACGCGGCGCGCACGCCCGCCGTCGATCGCGCTGAGATTAGGATGGTTCGCGTCGTGCGCCGGGCCTATGCTCCTACCTGAACTCGCGGCCGCCCGGCGGAGGGTCTGTCCGGCGGGACGACGGGTTCCCCCAGTCGAAGGAGACGACGACATGTTCCTGCGCATCGATAAGCTTCCGGTCGAACTGCCCGCCAGCAAGAAGATCGACCCCGAGTCGGCGTCCGCCGTCCAGGAGTTAATGGGCGGCCGGTTCGGCGAGATGTCGACGTTCAACAACTACTTCGCGCAGAGCATGAACATGCGCGGGAAGAAGCAGCTGGGGCCCTACTACGAGCTGATCGCGAACATCACGGCCGAGGAACTCGGGCACATCCAGCTCGTGGGCGCCGCGATCAACTCGTTGCTAAACGGGCCCGAGACCGACATCCAGGAGGGCGACCCGAACGACCCGCTCGGCACGCCGATCGCCAAGGTGACGGCCATGGGCAACAACTACAACCCGCACCACTTCATCGCGGGCGGCCGCAACGCGCTGCCGGTCGACGCGGGCGGGCTGCCGTGGACGGGGCAGTACGTGTTCAGCAGCGGCAACCTGATCCTCGACCTGCTGCACAACTTCTTCCTCGAGAACACGGCCCGCACGAACAAGCTGCGCGTCTACCAGATGACGAAGGACCCGGCGGCGCGGGAGATGCTCGGCTACCTGTTCGTCCGCGGCGGCGTGCACGCGATGGCGTTCGGCAAGGCGCTGGAGAAGCTGACGGGCGTGAAGATGAACGACATGCTGCCGATCCCCAAGATCGGCAACGCGATGTTCCCCGAGGCCAAGAAGTACATGGACATCGGGATCCACACGAAGCTCTACCGCCAGAGCCCCGACGATTACAAGAACATGGACACGATCTGGAACGGCGAGAACCCCGACGGCGGGACGTGCGTCGTCGTCGACGGCCCGCCGGTGGAATTGGCCGCCGACCACGTCGAACTCGCGGGCATCGGCTCGGCCTTCGCCCCGGAGTACCAGCCGCAGGAAGTGTTCGAGATGGCGCAGAAGCTCTACAAGAAGGCCAAGAGCTAGCCCGCTGCACGGCGAGGAACGAATCGACGGCTCGTTTTGGCCGCTCGCTCGCGAGCGGCGCCGCGGACGACCCGCGGGTCATCGTCCCCGCGCGATCAACGCCCGCGCGCTCGTACGAGGAACGCTCAGTAAAAAACGGCCGCACCGCCTCACGCGGTGCGGCCGTTTTTCGTTGTACGTCCGGCACGGACGAGCCTTACATTGTCGTGACGGCGTGGCGTGCTGCAACGCGGCCACCGGGGCGATCAATGGTCGGCCCGATCGGCGTCTCGCTACTTCGCCATGTCCTTCAGCGCCTTGAGCGGGCGCACCTTGATGATCTTGCGGGCCGGCTTGGCCTTGAACATCTGCTCTTCCTTCGTGAACGGGTTGATCCCCTTGCGGGCCTTCGTCGCCGGCTTCTGCACGACGGTGATCTTCACGAGCCCCGGCACGGCGAACACGCCCGGACCCTTCTTGCCCACGGCGGACCCCACCTGCTCCGAGAGCGCTTCGAACACCGACTTGACCTGCCCACGGGACAGTTCGGTCGTCTCGGCGATCTGCGTGATGATCTCGCTCTTCGTCGCGGGCTTCTGTGCGGCTGCCATACTCGTCGCTCCTTGTGGTGGTTGAACGGGACTCAGGCGGAGAAGAGTACAAGCGTACCCGGGTATTTCGCAAGCCGAACGGCGGTTTTCGCCGCATTTTCCCCCGCGCAAGGCGCGTTTCCGCCCCGCAACGCCGGTCGTCGGCGTGCGAAAGGCAGCCCGTGGGCGGCGAAAGCGGCTGTGCAACGTGGCCTGAGCGAACCGTCGTGGCGCGGGGCCGGCCGTATGGAGTGGCCGTCGGGCAGTGGCGGCGAGCAGGCCGGTCCGGCTCCGTGCCCGCCGGCGGGGGCGCGTCGTCGGCTCTGGGTTCCGGCGCGCCGGCCGAGAGCAGGATTGTTCAAACGTCGACCGCGTCGTCGACCGACGCTTCAGAATCACGCCGCATGCGGAAGGAGCACCCGAATGACGCGGACGATCAACACCGCGTGCGGCCGCCTTGTTCGTGACGAAGCCGGCGGCGCGAGATCCAGGGGAACGCGCTGGTCGCCGGGTGTATCGTGGTCGCGACGATCTTCTCATGCGGGTGGTCGGGCTCTGCGCGATATGTGTCCACCCCCGACGCTCAGTAGAGGCAGGGATCCCGCGGGTAAAGCCGAACGTTTATCGACCGCGGCCAGATAAAACTGCCGCGAACACCAAGAGGCGCGGAAGCTAAGCGATGACACCCGTCCACGCGGAGGCAACGGCACGAAGATCGGTTCGGCCGGTCCCGGGGACTGCAACAGGAAAGCGGTGAGATCATGACGAAGAAGCTGACGGACAAGGTGGCACTGATCACCGGAGGCAGCAGCGGCCTCGGACTGGCGACCGCCCACCGGTTCGCCGACGAGGGGGCTCGGGTCTTCATCACCGGCCGGCGGAAGGAGGAGGTCGAGCGGGCGGCGGAGCAGGTCGGACGCGGCACCGTCGGCGTGCAGGGCGACGTATCGAAACTCGCGGACCTCGACCGCCTCTTCGACGTCATCCGCGAACGAGCCGGCCGCCTCGACGTGCTGTTCGCCAACGCCGGCGGCGGGGCGTTCATGCCGCTCGGGCAGGTCACCGAGGAACACTTCGACAAGTACTTCGGCATCAACGTGAAGGGCACGCTTTTCACCGTCCAGAAAGCACTGCCCCTGATGCCCGACGGCGCGGCGATCGTGCTGAACGGCTCGATGGTCTCGATCAAGGGGGTGCCGGCGTTCGGCGTCTACTCGGCGACCAAGGCCGCGATCCGGTCGTTCGCGCGCACGTGGTCGCTCGACCTGCGCGACCGCAAGATCCGCGTGAACGTCGTCGCGCCCGGCACGGTCATCACCCCTGGCTACCAGACGGAACTCGGGATGACCGTCGAACAGCTCGAGGGCTTCCAAGCCCAGGCGGCCGCCGCGACGCCGCTGGGGCGGACCGGCACGCCCGACGAGATCGCCAAGGCCGTGCTGTTCCTCGCGTCGGACGACAGCAGCTACGTGGCCGGCGTCGAGCTGTTCGTCGACGGCGGCGCGGCGCAGATTTAGTCGTCTGCTACAGTCACTTTGACAGGTCGTCCTGTAGTAGCGACGCCGGCATCGCGGCGGACGCGCGGCGGCGAGACCGGGGCACTGTGAACTTTGGCTGTGTCGCGACCGTGACTGGGCGTCGCTACCAGATGACCGACGAGTCTTGACGCGTCCGCCACAGACGCCTTGGGCGCCGCTCTGCCAACGCAGCCTGACGTCGGCCGCGAGCCTACGGGGAGCCCGTCCGCCAACACCAGCAACGCTCGAACAGGAGATCGCATGCAAACGTTCCACACGCTTTCGCGCCGCGGGTTCGTTGCTTCGACGGGCTTCGCCTGGGCCGCGGCCTACCTCGCACCCGCTGCGACCTTCGCCGCCGACCCGGCCGACCCGGCCGGCGGACCCGTCCAGATGATTCGCAAGGCCGGCCCCGCGGCGAAGATCGCCGTGCACGCGCTGCGCGGCAACGTGAGCGTTCTCGAGGGTTCCGGCGGCAACATCGCCGTCCTCCACGGCGCGGACGGCAAGTTGATGGTCGACTCCGGCGTCTCGGAGGCGAACGTCCGTGCGGCGCTGGACGGCATCGGCCGCGCGCCGGTCCGGTACGTCGTGAACAGCCACTGGCACTTCGACCACACCGACGGCAACGCGTGGCTGCACGCGGCCGGCGCGACGATCGTCGGCCACGAGAACGCGCGCAGGCGGATGTCGACGGCCACGCGCGTCGAGGCGTGGGACTTCACCTTCCCGCCGTCGCCCGCGGGCGCGCTGCCAACCGTCACGTTCCGCGGCGGCACCGCGCTGCACTTCGCCGACACCGCCGTTGGCCTCGAACCCTACGCGCCGGGCCACACCGACACCGACGTCCGCGTCACGTTCGCCGAGGCCGACGTCGTCCACGTCGGCGACACGTGGTGGAACGGTCACTACCCGTTCATCGATTACTCCACCGGCGGCAGCATCGGCGGCACGATCCGCGCGGCCGAGGCGAACGTCGACGCCGTCGGCGCGAACACGATGGTCATCCCCGGCCACGGCCCGGTCGGGGGCAGGAAACAGTTGACCGAGTTCCGCGACATGCTCCGCTCCGTCCGCGACGCGGTCGCCGCCCTCAAGAAGCAGGGCAAGTCCGCCGACGACGTCGTCGCCGCGAAGCCGACGGCGAAGTATGACGCCAAGTGGGGGACGTTCGTCATCAAGCCCGACGCATTCGCGCGGCTCGTCTACGCCGGCGTGTGAGGCCGGCCCGCGCCCCCTCCACGTTCTGCACGGACGACCCGCGGCCGCTCCGCGCGTTGATCCTCTGAAGCTCGCGGCCGCGGACGGCGCCGGACGCGATCCGTCTGCCACCGCCCTTCGAATGACGCGGCGACTCCTCCCGCGCGTGCACAACCATCCTATTTCGGAGACTCGATCATGACCCGCACGATGAGAACCACGTTCACCGTCTCGCTGTTCGCCGCCGCCGGACTCGTGATCGGCGTTGCCGGCCGCGGCGTCGCCCAACAACCGCCGGCGGCCGCACGACATTCGCCCGCCCCGCAGGGCGCGCAAGTGCTCCACAAGACGGTGAAGGTCGGCGATCTCGACATCTTCTACCGCGAGGCGGGGCCGAAGGACGCGCCGACGCTGCTGCTCCTCCACGGGTTCCCCACCAGTTCCCAGATGTTCCGCAACCTCATCCCGAAGCTCGCCGACCGGTACCACGTCGTCGCGCCCGACTATCCCGGCTACGGCCACAGCTCGGCCCCGCCGCGTGAACAGTTCGCGTACACGTTCGACAACCTGGCGAAGGTGGTGGACGCGTTCACGGAGAAGCTCGGGCTCAAGAGGTACGCGCTCTACGTGCAGGACTACGGCGCGCCGATCGGCTACCGCCTCGCGTCCGCACACCCCGAGCGGATCACGGCGATCGTCGTGCAGAACGGCAACGCCTACGACGAGGGCCTCGACAACGAGTTCTGGCAGCCGATCAAGGAGTATTGGAAGGAGCCCAAGAGCACGGAGAAGCGCGACGCGCTCCGCGGCCTGGTCGGGTATGACGCCACGCGGTGGCAGTACACGCACGGCGTGCCGAACCCGGAGGTCGTCAGTCCCGACGGCGCGACCCACGACCAGTTCCTGCTCGACCGGAACGGCAACGCCGAGATCCAGCTCGACCTGCTGCTGAGCTACGGCAGCAACCCGCCCCTGTACCCGGCGTGGCAGGCCTACTTCCGGGAGCACCAGCCGCCCATGCTGATCGCCTGGGGCAGGAACGACCAGATCTTCCCCGCCGCCGGCGCCGAGCCGTACAAGCGCGACCTGAAGACGCTCGAGTTCCACCTGCTCGACGCCGGGCACTTCGCGCTCGAGAGCGAGTGCGACACGATCGCCGCATTGATGCGGGCATTCCTCGGCAAGCATGTCGACGCGAAGCGTTAGAAGCTGTCGCAGGGATTGACGCCCGGACGATCGTCGAGCGGGGGTTGGTGGAAAGGTAATGGCAGCCCGCGGGATCGTCGGGTGACCTACCATTAGTCAACCCGCCTCGGGATCTCCGGCAGGATCGTGCGTTGTCGAACGGCGTAACACCGCCTCCGGCGATTCGATCCTGCATCAGTGGCCGCGGTGGGCCGCGTCGCAGTTCGAGCGTGTCTCTGGACCGAGGCGTTTCCGCGAGACATGGCCTATGCGAAGCATCCCGAGCGACATCGCCTTTACGGCCGCGGTGAAGGAGATCCAGACGGAGAAGGGGTCGCGCGACAGCTACGCCCGCTTGGAGCGGGGCCGCGGGTGGCAGACGTCGGTCACGCCGGAACTGGCGGAGTTCCTCTCCGGTCTGGACATGTTCTACCTCGGCACCTCGAATGCCGCCGGCCAGCCCTACATCCAGTACCGCGGCGGTTCACCGGGGTTCCTGAAGGTGATCGACGATCACACCCTGGGCTTCGCCGACTTCGGCGGGAACCGCCAGTACGTCACCCTCGGCAACCTGACGGAGAACCCCAAAGCGTTCATCTTCCTGATGGATTACGCGAACAGCCGCCGGGTCAAGCTGTGGGGCACGGCGAAGGTGATCGAGGGCGACCCGCAACTACAGGAACGGCTGCGTGACGCGGCATACCCGGGCAAGGTGGAACGGGCGATCCTGTTCACGCTCGAGGCGTGGGACATCAACTGCCCGCAGCACATCCACCGGCGATTCTCCGCGCGGCAGGTCGCCACGATGGTCGAGACATTGCGGGCGCGCGTGCGTGAACTCGAAGCCGAATTGGCCGAGGCGCGGGCAACGATCCGGGCGGATTCTGGCAAGCCTTGACCGGACGGTACGCCGGAGCGGTTTGGGCCGGCGGCCGACAGTTGTCCGTCCGGTCGGTGTACGGGAGGGAGCGCGATGCCGGCGGTCGAGACGTTCGACGTGTTGATCATCGGCGGCGGGAAGGCCGGCAAGTCCTTGGCCGCCGACCTGGGTCGCGGGGGACAGGACGTGGCGCTCGTCGAGCGCGGCATGATCGGCGGCACGTGCATCAACGTGGGGTGCATCCCGAGCAAGGCGCTCGTGAAGAGCGCCAAGGTCGCGGAACTCGTGGCGCGGGCCGGCACCTTCGGGATCCGGGTCGACCGTTGGCAGACCGACATGGCCGCGCTCCTCGCGCACAAGCGGGCCGTCGTGGCCCGCATGGTCGACGTGAATCGGAACAACCTGCACGAATCGCTCGGCGAGCGGTTCATGCTGGGCGAGGCCCGGTTCGTCGCGCCCCGAACCGTCGAGGTGCGGCCGGCGGACGGCGGCCCCGTCCGCCGTCTCGCGGGCAAGAAGCTGTTCATCAACCTCGGCGCGCGACCGGCGCTGCCCGCACTGCCGGGGCTGATGGACACCCGCCCTCTGACGAGCGAGACGGCTTTGGAACTCGACCGCCTGCCTCAGCACCTGCTGATCATCGGCGGGGGGTACGTCGCGGTGGAACTCGGGCAAGCGTTCCGCCGCTTCGGCAGCCGGGTGACGCTCGTCCAGCGCGGGCCGCACCTCTTAGCTGCGGAGGACGTGGACGTGTCGGAGGCGGTCGAGGCGGTCCTTCGCCAGGACGGCGTGGACGTGATCACGGGTGCCGAGGTGATCGCCGCCGCGGGTCGTTTCGGCGAGGCGGTTCGCCTGCGGGTACGCGTGCAGGACGCCGAGCGCCTGCTCGAGGGGAGCGACCTCCTCGTGGCGACCGGCCGGGTGCCGATGACCGACGGCATCGGCCTCGACGCGGCCGGCGTCGAGGTCGGTCCCGACGGGTTCATCCGCGTCAACGACCGGCTCGAAACGTCGGCACCGGACACGTGGGCGCTCGGCGACTGTGCCGGAAGCCCGCAGCAGACTCACGTGTCGTTCGACGACTACCGAATCGTCAAGGCCAACGTGTTCGACGGCGGGCAGCGGAGCACGTCCGATCGGCTCATCCCGCACACGATCTTCACCGACCCCGAACTCGGTCGCGTCGGACTATCCGAGCGCGAGGCGCGGCGAGCCGACGTGGCGTTCGTACTTGCGAAGGTCCCGACCTCGGTCGTGCCACGCGCCGCAACGCTCGCGGAGACGCGGGGGTTCCTCAAGGCCCTGATCGACGCGTCGTCGGGGCAGATCCTGGGGTTCGCGATGCTCGGCGCCGAAGCGGGTGAGGTGACTGCGGTCGTACAGACGGCCATGTTCGGCAAGCTCCCGTACACCGCCCTCCGCGACGGCGTCCTCGCGCACCCGACGATGGCCGAAGGGCTCAACTACCTCTTCCGAGCAGTGCCAAAATGAACGCCGCTCGCCCGCGGCTCGGCGCGTCCCGCACCCGACGCTCAACCGTTGCGCTGACGAGCCGGCGGCCGCCCGCCGCCCGTGCGACCCTCCCCGGCGGTCCGGGCGCGGCATCACCGCGGCAGAATCACGTGAGGCACGAACCGGCTGGTGTTGCGCGTGATGGGGGAGCCGTCCTCGCGGATGCCGACGCCGGAGGCGTGCCCGTTGACCATCCAACTGCCGACTACCGGGTAGCGCCCGCCGAAGTCGGGTAACAGGCGCAGCGCCTGGTACACGTACGGCCCGCCGTACGTGCCGCCGGTCTCGGCAACGTCGCGCCCGCCGCTGACCATGCGCACGTTCGCGCCCTCGCGCGAGAGCAACGGCTTGCGCACGTACGACGCGGAGGCGCCAGCCGGCGCGTCGAACGAGGCGGGCAGCAGGTACGGTCTGTCGGGGAACAGCTCGTACAGCACGACGAGGATCGCCTTGTTGCTCAGCAACATCTTCCACGGCGCCTCGATCCACCGCGTCGTGCCGAGCGACAAGTGCGGTCCGAACGACTCGCGCGCCATCCACTCCCACGGGTAGAGCTTGAACGCGGCACGGATCGGCGCTTCCCGCTCGTCCACGAACTGCCGGCCGCGCGCGTCCCATCCGACCCGCTCGATCGGGATGAACCGCGTGTCGACGCCCGCCTGCATCGCGGTGTCGCGGAGGTAGGACGTGGTCATGAAGTCTTCGACGCTGTCCGCGACGCACGTGAAGTACAGCGGGCCGATCGGCAGGTCCGGCCGCAGCGCGGCCCATGCCTCGATCAGTCGCTCGTGCAGGCTGTTGTACTGGTCGGCGTCGGGGAAGCGGTCCCGCATCCACTGCCACTGGATGACCGCGGCCTCCAGCAGCGACGTGGGCGTGTCGGCGTTGTACTCGAGCAGCTTCGGCGGGTTGTGCCCGTCGTACGCGAGGTCGAAGCGGCCGTAGATCGTGCGCTCTTCACGGTCCCAGCTCGCGGTCACGAGCGGCACGAGCGGCGGCGGGACGCCGAACTCATCGAAGCGCGCCTCGTCGATGACGTGCTGCACCGCGTCGAGGCACATCCGGTCGAGTTCTTCGGTCGCCCGCTCGATCTCGTCGACCTGCGCGTCGTCGAATGCGTAGCAGGCGCCCTCGTCCCAGTAGGGGGCGCCGTCGGCGGAGTGGAAGTAGAACCCTTGCGATTCGACGAGCGCCTGCCAGTTCTGGCGCGGCT
>JAUJNJ010000218.1:1277-2908 GCA_030448225.1 Phycisphaerae bacterium | reverse complement strand
CGTCTTCGACGGCAACGATCGTCCGGTGATCCGCCCCCTCAATGCCCGCCGCGGCGAAGTAGCTCGGCTCCCGTTCGAGCGCCAGGCGGATGTCGCCGCCCATCGGCTTCTCGCGGAGCAGCCGGCGGAGGGCGAGGTCGTCGTCCGTAGTCGCGAGGCGGAAGCCGACCCCGCCCGGGGAACCCCGGCCGGCGGCCGGGGCGTTGAGGGCGTTGCTCGCGCGATCGCTCGTCGTGGCGAGCGGCACCGTCAGTTCGCCTCCAGCAGGGGCCCGGTCCATCCCTCGTCGCCCAGCGGGGACCCGGCCCGCATGCTCACGTCCGACCGATGCATCGCGTTGATCAGGTAGAAGTTCCGCCACATGAACCCGTCGGCCCGGTTCACCGGGTCGAAGCCGCGGCGGAGGATGCTCGGCCACGAGTAGAACGCCCGCCGGGCCTCCAGGCACCCGCGCTGCAGCTCGGCCGGCGTCATGCCGGCCGGGCGGAACGGGATCTGGTTGTAGCTGTACCGCGCGTCCAGCCACCACGCGTCGTACAGCAGCCGGCCCTCGGCCGCCAGCCGGCGGTACAGCGGGGTGCCGGGGAACGGCGTCAGGTGGTTGAACGCCGCGATGTACATGCCCTGCTCGCGGGCGAACCGCACGGTCTTCTCGAAGCTGCCGGCCGCGTCGCGGTCGTACCCGAACACGAACGTGCCGTACACCCGCACCCGGTGCCGCCGGAGGTTCGCCAGCGCCTGCTCGAACCCGCCCCGCATCGTGTTGAAGGACTTGTTCATGTCCTTCAGGTTGCCGGGGTCGAGGCTCTCGAACCCGATCAGCACGCCCATGCACCCGCTGCGGACCAGCAGGTCGAGGAACTCCTCGTCGTGGGCCGCGTTGATGCTCGACTGGCTGACCCACCGGACCCGCAGCGGGATCAGGGCCCGGAAGAACGCCTTGGCCTCCGCCAAGTTGGACGTGATGTTGTCGTCGACGAAGAAGAACAGCTTCTTCTCGTGCCGAACCCGCTTGATCTCGCGAAGGATCTCGTCGATCGGCCGGCGGGTCTGGGTGGCGATGAACACCGTCTGCACCGCGCAGAAGTCGCACTTGAAGTGGCACCCGCGGCCGGCCTCGACGAGCCCGATCGGCAGGTACCGCTTGCCCCGGAAGACCGACCGGTCCGGCCGCAGCCCGGCCAGCGTCGGGCGGCCGGCCGGCTGGCGGTAGACCTTCCGCAGCCGCCCGTGGCGGGCGTCGTCGACCACCTCCGGCCAGAGCTTCTCGGCCTCGCCGACCACCACCGCCTCGGCGTACCGGGCCACCTCGTCGGGCACGAGCGAGGCGTGGAACCCGCCCATCACGACCGGCACCTTCCGCCGGCGGTACTCGCTGGCGATCTGGTACGCCCGGCGGGCGGTGTACGTCTCGACGCTGATCGCGACCAGGTCCGCCGGCTCGTCGAACGGGATTCGTTCCATCCGGTCGTCGTGGAACCGGACGGTCGCCCCCGGCGGGGTCAGCCCGGCCAGCGTGGCGGCCGGCAGCGGCTCCATCTGCCACGTGCGGATGTACCGGGTGTCCCCGGCCCGCCGGCCGATGCACGGGTGGACGATCGTCAGCCTCATCGCGACCCGCCGACGGTGAG
>JAUJNJ010000218.1:0-1177 GCA_030448225.1 Phycisphaerae bacterium | reverse complement strand
TGGTCCGCCCGGCCGATGATCCAGTCGCAGTTGTAAAAGCGGCTCAGGTGGTTCGCGTAGAACCGGTACCCCATGTTCGTCGCCAGCCGCACGCCCCACGGGGCGGGCGAGTGCGGCAGCCGGCGGACGATCGAGCCGACGCTGTACGCGTGCTTCCACGCGGCCTCGGTGCCGTCCTGCAGCTCCTGTACGCTCATCCGCTTCGGCCGGAAGACGACGTGCTGGCCATCGTACAGCTCCCAGTTCCGCGTCAGGATCCGGCCCTCCCGCTCCAGCCGGTTGTACAGTCCGGTGTTCGGGAACGGCGTGACGATCGCGAACCGGGGCAGGTCGATCTTCGCCTCGACCGCGAACCGGGCCGTCTTGAGGAAGACGTCCGGGTCGTCCCCGTCCAGGCCGAACACGAAGCACCCCTGCAGGGCGATGCCGTGCGCGTGCAGCCGCTCGACGACCCGGGCGAACCGGTCGGGCGCGTTGAACCCCTTGCGGCTGGCCCGCAGGTTTTCTGGCGAGATCGACTCCAGCCCCATCAGCAGCCCGCGGCACCCGCTTCGGGCGGCCAGTTCCAGCAGCTCGGCGTCGTCGGCCAGCAGGACCGTTGCCAGCCCGTACCACTGCACCCGCAGCGGCACCAGCGCGGTGAACAGCCGGACGGCGTAGTCCCGGTCCGCGATCAGGTTCAGGTCGACGAAGATCAGTTTTCGCGCGCCGTGCCGGCGGATGTCCTCTACCACGTCGGCGACCGGCTTCTGGTACGGCTTGCGGCCCCAGGCCGACGGCACCACGCAGAAGTCGCAGTTGTGGACGCACCCGCGCGTCGCCTCGAACACGTTGTTCGTAATGTACCGCCGGCCCGGCAGCAGCTCCCGCCGCGGGAACGGTCGGCCGCCCAGGTCGAGCCCCGGCGCCTGGTCGTACCGGGGCCGGAGGGCACCGCCGGCGAAGTCACGGAGCAGTTGCGGCCACGTGTCCTCCGCGTACCCGACGACGACCGCGTCGGCGTGCGGGGCGGCGTCGTCGGGGACCAGCGTCACGTGCGGCCCGCCCAGTACCACGGCCGCGCCGCGGGAGCGGAACCGGCCGGCCAGCTCGTACGCCCGCGGGGCGGTGCCGGTGATGACGGTGAGCCCGACGAGGTCGGCGTCGAGACAGTCAGGCACGTCCTCGATCCCCTCGT
>JAUJNJ010000217.1:1534-2908 GCA_030448225.1 Phycisphaerae bacterium | reverse complement strand
GCGCTCGCGCGCCGAGGACGTGGAGCTGGCGCTCGCCGCGGCGCACACGGCGGCGCCGGCTTGGGGGCGGACGTCGCCCGCCGAGCGCGCGCGCATCCTCAACAAGAGCGCCGACCGGCTCGAGGAGAACCTCGAGGCGATCGCCGTGATCGAGACGATCGACAACGGCAAGCCGGTGCGCGAGACGATGGCCGCCGACCTCCCGCTCGCGATCGACCACTTCCGCTACTTCGCCGGCTGCATCCGCGCGCAGGAGGGGAGCCTCAGCCAGCTCGACGAGGACACGATCGCCTACCACTTCCACGAGCCGCTGGGCGTGGTGGCGCAGATCATCCCGTGGAACTTCCCGCTGCTCATGGCGGTGTGGAAGCTCGCCCCCGCGCTCGCCGCGGGGAACGCGGTGGTGCTCAAGCCGGCCGAGCAGACGCCGGTGTCGATCATGGCGTTCGCCGAGCTGATCGCCGACCTGCTCCCGCCGGGCGTGCTGAACGTCGTGCAGGGCTTCGGCGTCGAGGCCGGCAAGCCGCTGGCGTCGAGCAACCGGATCGCCAAGGTGGCGTTCACCGGAGAGACCACCACGGGGCGGCTCATCATGCAGTACGCGTCGGAGAACATCATCCCCGTCACGCTCGAGCTGGGCGGCAAGTCGCCGAACATCTTCTTCGCCGACGTGATCGACGCCGACGACGAGTTCTTCGACAAGGCGCTGGAAGGGTTCGCGATGTTCGCGCTGAACCAGGGCGAGGTGTGCACCTGCCCGTCGCGCGCGCTCGTGCAGGAGTCGATCTACGACCGCTTCATGGAGCGCGCGGTGAAGCGCGTCGAGGCGATCAAGATGGGGCACCCGCTCGACCCGGCGACGATGATCGGCGCCCAGGCCTCGAACGACCAGCTCGAGAAGATCCTGAGCTACTTCGACATCGGGCAGAAGGAGGGCGCCAAGATCCTCACCGGCGGCAAGCGCCAGGTGCACGAGGGCGAGCTCAAGGACGGCTACTACGTCGCGCCCACGGTGATCGAGGGGCACAACAAGATGCGCGTGTTCCAGGAGGAGATCTTCGGCCCCGTGGTGTCGGTGACGAAGTTCAAGGACTTCGACGACGCGATGGCGATCGCCAACGACACGCTTTACGGCCTCGGCGCCGGCGTCTGGTCGCGCGACGGGACCACGGCGTACCGCGCTGGCCGCGAGATCAAGGCCGGCCGCGTGTGGACCAACTGTTACCACCTGTACCCGGCGGCGGCGGCGTTCGGCGGCTACAAGCAGAGCGGCGTGGGCCGCGAGAACCACAAGATGATGCTCGACCACTACCAGCAGACCAAGAACCTGCTGGTGAGCTACAACCGCAAGGCGATGGGCTTCTTCTAAACCGG
>JAUJNJ010000217.1:0-1434 GCA_030448225.1 Phycisphaerae bacterium | reverse complement strand
CCAAGAACCTGCTGGTGAGCTACAACCGCAAGGCGATGGGCTTCTTCTAAACCGGCGCTGTTGACCTCCGCCGGCTGACGGCTCCGTGCTGCCTAACTTCGCACCTCGCGATGCACGGTTAGGCGGCACGGAGCCGGCAGCCGGGCACCCCCCTCCTCCCACCGCGATGTCCGTCGAACGCGTCACCGCCACGCCCGCCGCGCGCGCCCTCATCCGCCAGCTCCAGGCGGACCACGGCGACCTGCTCTTCCACCAGTCGGGGGGGTGCTGCGACGGCAGCGCGCCGATGTGCTACCCGGCGCGCGAGTTCCGGGTGGGGGGGCGCGACGTCTACCTCGGCGACGTCGACGACACGCCGTTCTACATGGGGGGCGCGCAGTTCGAGTACTGGCAGCACACGCACCTCACGCTCGACGTGGTGCCGGGGCGGGGGAGCGGCTTCTCGCTCGAGGCGCCCGAGGGGGTGCGCTTCATCATCCGCTCGCGGCTGTTCAGCGACGAGGAGTACGCCGCGCTCCGCGACGAGGGGCCGCCCCGCACCGGCGAGCAGCCGCGCGCGGGACGCGCCGGCGCGCCGGCGTGACGGCGGCGCTCGTGAGGCGGCCCCGCGTGCCAACTAGCGCGCCGGACCCGGATGCGTCATCCTCGTCTCCGCGTCGCGACGCCGCGCGCGGTGGCCGGATAACTGCTGGTCACGCTGGTCACGCCACCTGACGTCCGACCGCCACCGCCGGCGGTGGCGGGTTGGCGCCCCACCACTCGACCCATCACCATTTCGGAGGTTCACGCATGAAGCGAATCGCTCAGTTGGCTCTTGGCGCTTTGGCGCTCACCGCGGCCGTGCGGCCGGCGGCCGCCCAGGATGACGCGCAGGCGGAGGTCCCGCAGGAGGAGGGCTTCTTCGGCAAGCCCGCGTTCGTGCTCATGCCTAGCGCGTTTGCCCTCCCGGTACTCTCGGGCGTCGGCGACGCCGTCGCCGGCGCCACGCAGACGTACTTCAACGCCCGCTTCATGACCGTGGTCCCCACGCGGCTCGAGTGGCTCCAGTTCGTCGGCGGCGTGCAGTGGCTGCCGAACGGGCCAAGCCTGGGGGCGGGCGGCGGCCGCGCGACCAACCCCAACGTCTTCTACGGCACCATCACCCCCTTCGTGCCGTTCAACAAGCTCACCGGCGGCTGGCTCAGCCTCAGCTTCGACGTGCTCGGGCTGTACGCGCAGGGGCTAGGTGGCACCGCGGACGCCTACGGCCACGACCTGTTCCTCGAGGGCGCGGCGGTGGTGCCGTTCGGCCAGAAGATGTTCCCCTCCATGTCGTTCTTCGGCAACGTGAGCGCGTTCGCCCTGCTCGACCAGCAGATCACGCACGCGCCGCGGGGCAGCAACGGCGACCGCGACTACTGGAATCCGATCGCCATCGGCGGGCTCATCATCCCC
>JAUJNJ010000216.1 GCA_030448225.1 Phycisphaerae bacterium | reverse complement strand
CGGGCCGTCGTCGTCGCCACGCGGCCATGGCCGAGGCGCTCTAGCGAGACGACCTCGCCGCCCTCCGGCGCCCGGCCGTCGAGCGTCGTGCTCCTGCCGACGGCGACGGGCTCGGTGGGTCCCGTGAGCGCGAGCCCCACCACTTCGACGGTGCCGCGCATGAAGCGGTGGAGCGTGCAGCGGTACGCGAAGGCGCCCGGACGCGTGAAGCGATGCGCGAAGCCGTCGCCGGTCACGAGCCGCCCGGAGTCGAACGCCCCATCCTCGGCGGTGACGGTGTGCGCGCTCGTGTCGTTGTTGCTCCAGCGCACCTCCTCGCCGGCAAGAGCCGTGATCCGCGGGGGTGTGAACGCCTTTCCCTCGATGGTGACCGAGCCCGCGCCCGCGCCGTCGGCCGGACCGCCGGCGACGAGCGCGACGGCGAGCGCCGCAGCGGCGGTCACCGCTTGACCCGGTAGATGCCGACCATCCCGTTCATCATGTGGCTCTCGACGTGGCAGTGGTAGAGCCAGGTCCCCGGCGCCCGCTCGCGCCAGCGGACCCGGTAGCTCTCGGCCGGCCCGAGCGTCTGGGTGTCGCGCGGGCGCCCGCGGTCCATCCAGCGGTGACCGTGGACGTGGAAGGTGTGGTGGTCGTCGCCGAGCGCGATGACGTCCCACTGGACCAGATCGCCGACGCGGGCGTGGCGTACCGGCGTGTTGCCGACGAAGGCACGGCCGTTGATCGTCTGGAAGTCGCCGAAGTGGTTGAAGGCGACGACGAACTCCCGATCGGGTAGGCGCTCGCGGCGGCCGAAGATCGACATCGCGCCGTACAGCCCCCCGGCGATCGACTCCTCCATCGACGGCGAGTGGTCGTGGTAGGGCCAGACGCCGACGGAGTCGCGGCGCGCCTTCAGCCGGTAGGTCCATTCCTCTCCTGGGCCGACATTGCCGTCCTTGCCGGAGAACCCGGGCAGGAACGCGCCGTCGGACGTGGGGCGGTAGTCGACGCCGTGGAAGTGCATCGAGTGGGGCTGGTCGAGGTCGAGGTTGCGGAAGTGGATGACGATCCGGTCGCCCGCGCGCGCCCGGATCAGCGGACCGACGAACCCGCCGGCGCCGTTGGGCCTGCGCTCGCGGAAGCCGCGGGTGAAGCGCTGGTAGACGATCGCCTCGCTTCGCAGCTTCGAGCGCTCGATCTCGTCATGGCCGAGGGCGTCATGCCCGTTGGGGACGATCGTCCACGGCTGGCGCACGGCCGCGATCCAGTACTCCCTTGTGGCGGCCTCCGCGGCGGCGGGAACGCCCAGCAGCGCGCACGCCGCCGCGAGGGCGGCGCGCGCGCTGCGACGAGTGCGGCGGCCCGGGGTCACGGCGTCACGGTGACCTTGCCGCTCATCTCCGGCCCGTGGACCAGGCAGACGTACTGGTAGGTGCCCGGCTTGGTGAAGCGTGCGCTCCACTCCCGCGGCAACGGGGCTTTCGGGTCGCCCTGGAAGAGGCCGCTGTTGAGGAACCCGTTGCCGTGGTTGGTGCCGTCATAGCCCGGGACCGCCGGCGGCGCGTCGCTCGGGTACACCGCCAGCGGGTTGGCCACCAGCGTCGGGGGACCGCCCTGCGGCGCGCTCGTGTCCGGCGCGATGAAGCTCTCGCCGATCGGCTTGAGGTAGTCCGGGGGACCGAACGTGACGGTGTGGAACTCGTGCGGATGGCGCGCGAACCAGCGCACGGTGGTGCCGGCCTTGACCTTCACGTCGGACGGGAAGTAGCGCAGGACCTCCATGTCGTTGGTGTCGTTGCCGGCGCGCACGTTTGCGCCACCCGGCCCCGCATAGGCCGCCCGCCGCTTCGCCACCCTCACCAGCTCGGCGATCTCCCTCGCCGTACGCGCCTCATCGCTGCGCACCGACGGGACGCGACGGCGCTTCTTGACGACGGTCACGCGGCCATGCATCTTCGGGTGCACCAGGCAGACGTAGCGGAAGCTGCCGGCCTTGTTGAACTTCAGCGTGAACCGCTTCGGCGGGCCCTCGCCCGCCGGCAGGCCCGAGCTCTCCATCGCCCGGTTGTCGACCCTCCCGTCGCCGATGGGTGCGCCGACCTGGGGGTTGAGCGCGAAGCGTGTCTGGCCGTTGAACCAGAACGGGTTACCGGCCGCGTCGTTGACGCCGGACACCGTGCCGCTCGGCACGAAGAACGGCGGCAGCTTCTCCTTGCCCAGGAACGTGATCGTGTGAAAGCCGCGGAAGTGGAAGTCGATGCTCTTGCCCTGCGCGACCTTGATGTGCTTCGGGAAGAAGTGCACGAGGTCCACGCCCTTCGGCAACGTCTTCACGGGACGCGGCGGCCCCGCGAACACGCTCTTGTTCGCGGCCTCCGCCGCCGCGCCAGGGATCATGACGACCGCGGCGACCGCGGCCAGGGCCGCAACCGGCCGATGGTGCTTGCGCACAGAGGTGCCTCCTCTTGGGTTATCCGACTCAACCCCCGCTCCCCGGTCCCCCGGAAGCGGAGAGCTGCAGCATCCCGCCGCACGTCAGGCGCCGCATTGGGAGGTCTCCCAATATCGCGCCTTCTCTGATCCCAGTCTTCAGGCGCGTTGGCGCTCGTCGAGCACCCCGAGCCGGTGTGCCGCGGTCGCCGCCTCGACGCGGCTGCGCACGCCGAGCTTGGCCAGGATGTTCGAGACATGCGCGCCCGCCGTCTTCTCGGTGACGAACAGCTCCTGCGCGATCTCCCGGTTCGTCCGGCCGT
Source organism: Phycisphaerae bacterium (assembly GCA_030448225.1). The sequence goes on along the minus strand of JAUJNJ010000216.1, from coordinate 236 downwards.
CGGCCACGAGGCCGAGCACCTGGCGCTCGCGCGGTGTCAGGCCGAGCTCGTGGATGGGATCCGCGTCTGCAGGCGCCGGCGGTCCTGCGGGCAGCGCCAGGTCAACGCGTGCCCGCCCGGCCAGCAGTGCGATCTCGCGCGCGAGCGGGCGTGCCCCGAGAGCCTCCGACATGCCGTGGGCCTGGCGGAGCACGGCCGCGCCCTCGCGACCGTGACGCCGCGCGAGCAGCGCCTCG
>JAUJNJ010000215.1 GCA_030448225.1 Phycisphaerae bacterium | reverse complement strand
GCCAACGCGTACCGCATCGAGGCCGTCGACGCCGCGGGCGAGGCGACGTCGCAGACGTTGGACGTCAGCGGCGTTCGCCCCCCGAACGGCGACGCGATCGACTTCGCCAACCTCGTCGACGTCACGCCGTCCTTCGAAACTGGGTACGGGCGCACGTCCTTGGAGGAATCGACGGACACGCTGTTCGCCGACTTCACCGCCACCAACGCCAGCGGCGCGGCCGTGCGGACGCCGCTGCTGGTGGGCGTGCGGAGCATCAGCGACCCGTCGGTCACGCTCGCCGACGCCGACGGCGTCACGCCCGACGGCGTCGCCTACTACGACCTCTCGCGCCGCGGCCTCGCCGGCGGCGGGGTGGCGCCGGGGACGACGCTCGACGCCGGGCCGCTGGCGTTCGACAACCCGCGGCACGTCCGCTTCACGTACGAACTGGTCTTCCTCGCTGCCCGAAACCGCGCGCCGCAGTTCGTGACTCCGCCGGTGGTGGCAGCGTTGCCGGGGTCGGGCTACGCCTACGACGCCCGGGCCACGGATGCCGACGACGACGTGCTGTCCTACTTGCTCGCGTCGGGCCCGGAGGGGATGAACGTTGATCCGGCCAGCGGCCGCGTCACCTGGACGGCGGCCGCGGACGCGGGAACGGTCCCGGTGCAAATCGCCGTCGCCGACGGGCACGGCGGGCGCGACGTCCAGGCCTTCGTCATCTCGGTCGGCGCCTCGAGCAACCGGCCCCCGCGCTTCACCTCCGACCCCGTCGACGAGGCGCACGTCGGCGCGGCCTACACGTACCAAGCGACGGCCGCCGATCCGGACGACGACGCGCTCACCTTCGCGCCGGTCGTGGTGCCCGACGGCATGGAGGTCAGCGAGGCCGGCCTCGTGACGTGGTCGCCCGGGGCGGCGTTCGTGGGCCAGTCGGTGCCCGTATCGCTGCGGGTCTCGGACGGGCACGGCGGCGAGGACGTGCAGACCTACGCGATCGCCGTGCGGGCCGCCACGGGCAACCGGCCGCCCGCGATCGTCAGCGACCCGGTCACGCGCCTCACGCTGCCCGGCGTCGGGCAGTCCACGAGCGGCAACGTGACGCCGTCGCGCGTCCACCTCGACCTCGGGCCGGGACAGACGGCGCAGGTCCCGCTCTCGCTCACGCTGCCGGAGGGCAGCGCCGTCGTCGGCGCCGACATCGTCTTCGTCGTCGACGAGTCGGGTTCGATGTCGGCCGGGCACGACTGGATCGGCAACATGATCGATGACCTGGAGAAGGGCCTCCAGGCGAAGGGCATCACGTCCAACCGCTACGGCATGGTCGGCTACGGGGATACCAACCCGGTGCCGCAATCGATGATCGTCGACCCGGACGACCTCGACGAGGACGACGACACGCTCTTCGGCACGCCGGCGCAGGTGCAGGCGGCCGTGGCGCAACTCAGCACCGGCGGCGGAACCGAGGACGGCTGGGCCGGCATTCACCACGCGGTCCAGGAGGACGGCGAGTACGCGTTCCGCCATGGCGCGGCGGTGAACGTCATCCTCATCACCGACGAGGACCGCGACAACATCGACAGCACCCTCACTTTCGACACCACCCTGGGCGACCTGCAGGGGCGCGGCGCGCTGCTCAATGCAGTGGTCGGCAGCGAGTTCCGCGATGCCGGCGGCACCGCGCCGCGCAGCTACCTCGGCGTCGACGCCGCCGGCAGGGCGTACGCCCAGGAGCCCGCCGGGGAATACTCGACGAGCGAGCACGACCTCGCCGACCCGGCCGACCTGTCGGTCTACGGCAACGAGAACACGAAAGCCGACTACATCGACCTCGCCGGGGCGTCCGACGGCGCCGCGTGGGACCTCGACCTGCTGCGCAGCAACGACAACGACACCGTCACGTCCTTCACCCGCGCGTTCGTCGACGTGAAGGCGCGAGAGATCGAGCAGCAGTTGTCGATCACGATCGAGGCGGACGACCCGTCGTTCAATAACCTGACCGGCGTCGTCGCCGGCGTGGACGCCGGGCAGACGGCCGTGTTCCAGGCGGAATTCACCGGCGATGGGGCGGCGCACGGCTTCGACGTGCGCTTCGTCCGGGCCGGCACCGGTGTGGTGCTCGGCTCGGTGCCCGTCACGCTCAACACCGACTACCTCTACGACGTGCACGCCGTCGACCCGGACGGCGACGCGCTCTCCTACCGCTTGGTCGGCGCGGACCACGGCGCGACCATCGACGCCCGGACCGGCGTCATCACCTGGGAGCCGGCGGCGGACGGAGTCTACGCCTTTGTCGTCGAAGCCAGCGACAACCGCGGCGGCATCGACGTGCAGCGCTACGAGGTGAGCGTCGGTCTCACCTCGGATGGCAACAGCGCGCCGGAAATCACGACCACGGCGCCGACGCAGACCACCGTGGGCCGCACCTACAGCTACGACGTCAACGCGACCGACGCCGATGGCGACGGGCTGTCGTACTACCTCGTCAACAACCCGCCGGACGGGATGACGATCGATCGATTCACCGGCCAGGTCGCCTGGACGCCGCGCGGCACCGTGACCGCGCAGCCGGTGACCGTGCAGGTCGTCGACGGCCGCGGCGGGCAGGACGTTGAATCGTTCACCCTGCGCGTCGACCCATCGATCGACCTCAACCACCCCCCGACGTTCGATTCGGTCGAGCGCACGGCCGCCGTCGCGGGGCAGCCGTACCGCTACGACGCGCACGCGATCGATCCGGACAACGACCGCGTCACCTACGACCTCGCCGTCCGACCGGCCGGCATGGGGATCGACTCGGCCGCCGGCACCATCGTGTGGAACCCGACCGAGGAGCAGATCGGCGTCCACGACGTCATCGTCCGCGCCCGCGACGGGCAGGGCGGGACTGCATATCAGACGTACCGCCTCGAGGTGACGTCGCTCAACGAGGCGCCGGTCATCACGTCGCGCCCGCACGGCCCGGCGGGCGTGGGAGTCGAGTACGCGTACCGGGTCGAGGCCGCCGACCCG
>JAUJNJ010000214.1 GCA_030448225.1 Phycisphaerae bacterium | reverse complement strand
GGCCGATGACGAGGTCGATCGCCTTGAGGATGATCCAACTGACGGCGGCGGCGTAGCAGATGACGACGCCGACGGCGACCGCCTGCTTCAGCAACTGCTCGGGGTTGCCGAAGAAGAGGCCGTTCAGCCCCTCCACGCCGCTGATCGCCTCCTTGGCGAAGAGGCCCGTCGCGAGCGCGCCCCAGATGCCGCCGATGCCGTGGACCGCGAAGACGTCGAGCGCGTCGTCGACCTTGACCGCCTTCTTGAGCAGATCGACGGCGAAGAAGCAGAAGGCGCCGGCGCCGAGGCCGATCAGGATCGCCGCCTGGGCGTCGACGAACCCGGCGGCCGGCGTGATCGCGACCAGGCCGGCGACCGCACCCGCGGCGGCGCCGAGCACGCTCGGCTGGCCGTGGCGCAACCAACTGACGGTCATCCACGTCAAGGCGCCCATCGCCGCCGCCGTGTTGGTCACGACGAAGGCGTTGGCGGCGGCCCCGTTCGCGCCCAAAGCGCTCCCGGCGTTGAAGCCGAACCAGCCGAACCAGAGGAGTCCCGCCCCGAGGACGGTGTAGGTCAGGTTGTGGGGCTCGAGCGGTTCTTTTCCGAACCCGAGGCGCCGCCCCAACATCCCGGCGGCGACGAGGGCGGAGACGCCGGACGTGATGTGAACGACCGTGCCGCCCGCGAAGTCGAGGGCGCCGTAGTCGCGTAGCCACCCGTCGACCGCCCACACCCAGTGCGCGACCGGGGCGTAGACGAACGTCGCCCAGAGCAGGGTGAAGACGACGAAGGCCTTGAAGCGCTTGCGCTCGGCGAAGGCGCCGGTGATCAGGGCCGGCGTGATCGCGGCGAACATCATCTGGAAGGCCATGAACGCCAGGTGGGGAACGTCGTCGACGTAGGCGGGGTTGGGTTCCGGCCCGACGCCGTTCAACCCCAGCCAGTCGAACCCGCCGATCAAGCCGCCCTGGCTTGGACCAAAGGCCAGCGAGTAGCCCCAGAGCACCCACTGCACGCTGATCAGCGCCAGGATGAAGAAGGAGTGCATGATGGTCGACAGCACGTTCTTGCGCTGGACCAGCCCCCCATAGAAAAACCCAAGGGCCGGCGTCATCAACATGACCAGCGCGGCCGACGCCATGACCCACGCGGTATCGCCCGTGTTGATCTCCATCGACCCTCCGCTCCTCCCCCGTGCCCTCGTTCCGAGCAGCACCCGGAACCCGGACCCAAGTCTAGGAAGCGGAGGGAAGAAGAGAAACGTGCGCCCGGGCCGATTCCACGACCGGCTTTTGTCGGGTTTGCACAAACCGGCGGCGACCGGCGAAGGCGGCGAGCGGTTCCCGTCTCAGAGGAGCGGCAACCGGGACGCAGTGAGAGCCCGGCGGTCTGCCGCCGGGCTCTCACCACGTTGCGGTGACCGAGGGGCCAGGACGCCCCGCATCCGCTACGGCGCTGGCTTCGCGTCCATCGGCATGTCGTCCATGAATTGCGTGAACGGCTGGTCGAGGCGCGTCAAGCCGGCGATCAGGAAAACGAGATCCTCGTCGCCGGCGTTGCGCAGCACGTCCTGCGGGTTGTCGGCGAACAGCCACTCGCCCGGCCCGAGGACGATCTCGGTCCCGATTGGCGCCGCCTCGGCCGTCGCCTCGATGGCCGGCGTGCCGTCGGCGCTCGCCCGGTAGACCAGGGCCGTGCCGCCCAGCGCCGTGTACGCGAAGGCGCCAGCTTCGACGGCGATCACCAGGGCCCCAGGGTGGCTGTGGGCCGGCACCACGCCGCCCGGCGCGACCGTCACCCGCCGCAGTGTCAGCTCCAGCCCGGGAGTGGCCGCCGGCTCGCCGCCACCCAGCCCCAGCACAAAGACCCCGGTCGCTTGGGTTGGGGGCAGGGAGGCGCTGTGCGCGGGCCGGGCGCGCGAGTGGACTCCCCCCGTCAGAAGCAAGGCGGCCAGCCCGGCCCCGCCCATGCCGCGCACGGCCGCACGCCGGCTAACGTCAACGCCGAGTGCCAATCCGACGTGTCGAAGTTTGTCGTTGGTCGGGTGCATGACCGTGTGCCCTCCTGCTACCGTCCGGCACCGCCCACTGGCGTCGCTCGCCTCCCAAGGAGATCGGGGCCGCCACGTCGGTAACGGCCGAGGTTGCGCCGGCCTGATGGTCGCCGCGTCGTTGGCGTCTTACTCCGGGAGGAAACCGACGAAGAACCGGCCGACCGCGTAACCCGCCCGCCGCGTCCCATCCCCGTCGATGCTGAATTGGATCATCGCCGCGCGGGCGCTGCCTCCGCCGCCGGCCACCGGCAAGTCCCTGCACGGGTCTGCGGTCGACGCCGTGGCCGCTCCCATCGTCCCAATCGCCAGCCCAACCGCCACGACCGCCACCGCCGCTAGCTTCGTCATCCGAGCCCGCATCGGTTGCCTCCTCGTCGCCGTCGCTCCCTGCGACCCGTCCCGGCGCCCATTCGCCGGCCACGGTCACAGTCTGGGCATCGAGACGGCGGCCCACATCTGCCGGAATAGGTATTCGGCGCGCATACACGCGAGGCCGGCCGCTACCCATTAATGGGTAGCGACCGACGACGGATCGAAGCGGCCGCAGGTTCGGTCTTGGAGGTTCAGTCGAGGCCGTGGCGGATAGCCCACCCGGCGGCGGCGGTGCGGGAGTCGAGGCCCAGCTTTGTGAGGATGTTGCGGACGTGGGTGATGGCGGTCCCGTGGCTGATGAAGAGGGCATCGCCGATCTCGCGGTTGGACCGCCCCGCGGCGATCAGCCGGACGACCTCCAACTCCCGCGGCGACAGGCCGTGGCCGCCCGCAGCGGGCGAAGGCACAGGCAACGCAGGCGCAGCACCGGCTGCGGACTCCTCTTCCGCGAAGGCGGCATCGGCTTCGCCGACGGCCACGTCCAGCGGCAACGCCCGCCCCGCGTCCCTGGCGGCCGCAAACGAGTCGTCGCCCAGCGCGTCGCGCGCCACGGCCGCCGTGGTGTCCATCGCGTGTTGCCAGTCGTGAAGGCGAAACCCGAT
>JAUJNJ010000043.1:17529-41933 GCA_030448225.1 Phycisphaerae bacterium | reverse complement strand
GCGGCGCCGCGCGACGTCGGCCCCGCTCACCCGCATGGCCGGCTGAACCGGTCAAAACGCGCCCGATCCTGCTCCGCATGGCAGGTGGATCATCCGCCCACGGCGCCGTCGGTGCGACGACCACGCGCCCCACCGCATTGACCAATCAGATCCGACGAACAGACCAGACGCGCCGCCGGGCACGAGGCGGGAACGGCGGACGCGACGCGGTGGCCGCCCCGCGCGGATTTTCCATAGTCGCCGGCATGAGCGACCCGCAGCCCTCGATCCCGCTCGCGTACAGCGCGACGGCCACCCCGCAAAGCTCTTCGCCGTCGCCTCGGCGGGGCCTCGGCCTGGCCGCGCGCACCGTCGGGCTGTTGATCCTGCGCGCTGCGGCGCGGGTTACGCGCGCTGCGCTGTCGATCGTCCCCTCGTCCTCTCGCTGCCCGGGATCCTGATCGCGCTCGTCGGCGCGGTGTCGCAGCGCGCATGGTGGCCGAGGACACGCACGTCCTGCTCGCCCTGTTCGTCAACGCCTCGGCCTCCTCGGCGCGCGCGATCGAGCTGGCCGTCCACCGCGGCTGGCAACTGTTCCGGCGATCGGCGGTCCTTCGCCTCCTCGTGCTGAAGGCGCGCGATGCGGACCCGCTCGACCTTCAGGAACGCGACCCCGTCGTCCGCGATGCCGCCTCGTGACCGCGGGCATCGGTTAACTGCAAAAGATGGCGTGCCTCGCGTCGCCGCGGGGTTATCGCGCCGCGGTGCGTCCGCCCTGATCGCCCTGCGTCCCTCCCGCCGATCGACCGCGCGGCGGCCTCGGCGCTCGGCGGATGTCGTGCGGCCGCGCCAGACTCTGTCGCGGCCGAACTGGTGCGGTCGGCTACGCCTCCAGCCATGCCGCCAGCAGGTCGATCGCCTGCAGGTCCGCTTGTGGACGCACTCGGTGACGGTGTGGATGTAGCGCGTCGGGATCGAGAGCGTCATCGTCCGCACGCCGCCGCGCCCGCTGCATCGGCGCGGCGTCGGTGCCGCCGCGGGGGAGGATGCTGAGCTGACTCGATCTCGCGCTTGCGGGCGACGGCCTCGAACTCGTCGATGAGGCGGGTGCCGATCGACGCCGAGTCCATGATCGTCGCGCGCGACGCCGTCCCCTGCTTCGTGACGCGCTCGTCCTCCGGCACGCCCGGCGTGTCGACGCAGAGCGTGGTGTCGATCGCGACGGCGACGTCCGGCTCGCACGCGTACGCCGCGGGGCCGCCGCGCAGGCCGACCTCCTCCTGCACGGTGGCGGCCAGCACCACCTCGAAGCGGGCGTCGCCGCTCAGCGCACCGCCTCGATCGCGACGAACGCCGCCACGCGGTTGTCGAGGTTTTGCCGGTGACGCACTGGCCGATCTCGGCGAACGCCTGCACGAGCGTCACCGGGTCGCCGATGGGCACCATCCGCTTCACGGTCGTCCGGCGGGAGGCAAAGGTCGATCGAGAAGTCGGTGATGGCGGGGATCTTCTTGCGGTCCTCGTCCTTGGCGATGTGGATCGGCCGCCCGCCCGGGTTCATCAGGCCGATCAGGTCGCCGCCGCCGCTCGACTGGATCACCCGGCGGGCCAGCAGGTTGCGCGTGTCGAACGACCCGGCGTTGTGGATCTTCACGAACCCCTTGTCGTCCACGTGCCGCACGTAGAACCCGATCTCGTCGATGTGACAGGCGAGCAGCACGCGCCGCCGGGCCCGCTTCGACCGCTTCCTCGCGATGAGGTTGCCCATCGGGTCGGTCGTCACCTCGTCGAACAGCTTGCGTCTCGCGTTCGAGGATCTCGCGGACGCGCTCCTCGCGCCTGCCGCCGGGGGCCTCGGACAGTTCCTTCAGAAGGGCGATGTTCATCGGTGTTTCAGCTTCTTCTTTCCGGGCGAACATACGCCGAAATGCGGCGGCCGGAAGCGGAGCGTGACGATCCGAGGCCGGCCGGGGTCAAGCGGCCGGCGGCGTTGGCGCGCTACGTCTCCGTTGTAGCCGGCGACGCAGTAATCGACCCCGACGCGCAGCGCACCTCCTTCACGTGCGACACGACCATGTCGAGCGTGCCCACTGATCGATCCATCGTTTTGTCCATGGTGTTGCCGTGCGGCGAGAAATGCGCGAACGGGTCGAGCAGCGCCCGGGGTCCGACATCTTCGCGTCAAAGTTGCGCACGCCGGTCAGCGTAGATGCCGAGGTGGGAAGCGATGCGCTCGCCCGTTCGTGGGCGAGCGCGTGGCGGCGTCGAGAAGTCGATCACCGACCCCTTCGGCATTCGGGTAACGCCAGATGATTGATCGAGCCCGTGTTCTTCGCGCCGTGATGCGCGATCGCCTCGCCGACGACCTCGAGGGTCGCACAGCGCACGCGAAGGCGGTATCGCGGACGAGTTCCTGCGCAGCACGCCCGCCGACGCCGCGGCCGCGGACGGACTCGAGGTAGACGTCCCCCTCCCCGACCCGGCGGCGGCCGCCGCGGTGACGAGTTCGTTCACCTCTTTCGTCTTCTTCAGGGCCATCGACCCGGTGAAGAACGAGCTGCCGACGATGTTGACGTACAGGTCCGCCATCGACGCCCTCAACTCTTCCTTGACGTCGGCCGTAACGGTGATCGTGTCGAGGCGGACGACATCTTCCGGCTTGTCCATGGTGCTCGTTCCTCCGGCGGGGATCGTACCTACCGGGCGAGCACGGTTCCCAATGAAAACGCGAGCGGGCGAGGCTCGTGCCTCGCCCGCTCGCGTTTGGTCACGCCGCCCGGCCTACTTGCCCGAGTGCTGCTTCAGGTCCTCGATCGTCTCCTGCAGCGCGATGACGACGTAGGACGTGGCGAGGACGCCGTTGTCCTCCATCCACTTCTTGTCGCCGGTCCAGCTTCCGTCGGGCTTCTGGAGCGAGGCGAGCTTCTCGACGAACTCGACGCCAGTCGTGGCGCTTGCCTTGCGGGGTCGACGATCGTCGGCTCGTCGTACGCGTTGAGGGCCTTGGCGAGCGTGTGGTAGTAGTAGTACAGGCCCTGCTTGGCCGCCTCTGGCTTGTTGAGCGCATGCCCGGGTTCTCGTCGAGCGACCAGTTCTTCGTTATCCAGTCCCACGCGGCCTTCACGCGGGGTCGTCCTTCTTCAGCCCGGCGTAGATCATCGACTTCAGGCCCGCGTAGGTCATCGAGCCGTAGCCGCGGAGGCGCGCTCGCCGGCGTCGTCCTTGTATTCGCCGGCTCGGCTTCGCCTGGCCGTTGTCGGCCGGGCCGTAGGCGAAGCCGCCGTCGTCGCCGGCCCAGGGGCGGTCGTTGGTCTCGAGTTGTTCTGCTGGCGGGTGACGAACTTGATGGCGTTCTGGAACGCCGGGTCGTCCTCCTTCAGTCCCGCCTCCTTCAAGGCCTCGATCGCGAGCCGCGCGTTGGACAGATCGGGCCGCCCGCCGCCGCGGCTGCGGCCGCCGTAGCCCCAGCCGCCGAAGAACGGGTCGTTCTCGTCCTTCACGACCTGCTTGCCGGCGTTCTGCTCCGGCACCTTCTCGCCGGGCTTGCGATGTACTCCGGCCGCGTGTCGGGCGTCCACCGAGCCCGCGGAGGTACGTGACGGCCTTGTCGAGCTGCGGCTTGTACGCCGGGTCGTTCACCTCGGCTGGCCGCGCTGACGGCGATGGCGGTGTTGTAGTTGGCGAGCAGGTCCTTGTAGATCCCGCCGTTCTCGACCTGGAACGACACGAGCCGGTCGAACCCTTCTTCACGTACTCCGCCTTCGCGTCGGCGGGGGCGGGCGGCGGCGATCGCCTTCCGCCGCCGCTGTGCCGCCGTGATCGCCGGGGGCTTTTCTCGCTCTGCCAGCCGCCATCGGGCTTCTGCTGGGCCTTGAGGTAGGCGACGCCCTTGTCGACCAGTTCGCGCGCGAGCCGTGGCGGCGGCGACCGCTTCCGAATCCGCGGCAGAAGCGGCGGGGGCCGGAGTCCCGGCGGCGGCGGTGGAGGTCCCGGCGGCCGCGACCGCGGGAGCGGCAGCTGCGCCGAGGAGGTCGTCGTCGCCGGCGCGTCGTCGGTCGGCGGCGGCATCGTGGTCGTCGGCGACGTGGCGACCGGCGGCGGGGTCGTCGATCAGGCGCCGCCGCCGCCGTCGTCGCCGGCGAGGGCCAGCACGGGCACGGCGGCGGCGAACAGGGCGGCGGCGGTCGTCATACGGGCGAAACGTTTCATCTTGATCGTCCTCGTGTCCGGTGTCGTCCCTGACGGCCCGCCGTCCCGCGGTGGTGCCCCGGCGATCCCCCAGCTCTTGCGGCGACGCGGAACCTACCAGCGTCCGACGCGCCGCGTGCACATTTTGCACGAGACGCCGGCGTCGTGCTGGCGGCGTCCGCCGTACGAGGACGGTCGACCCGACCGGACGAGGATACGCCGCCGTCGCCGCCGACCGGCCACCGGAGAGAATGCGCATGGTCTCGCCGTTCGGATGTTCGGCCGCCGCCCCGGCCGCCGCCGCTCGCGATAATGGCTCCACGTTCGCCGCGACCGCTACTGATCTTCGCGCTGTAACGTTGCGGCAGTTTACCGTCATCCTGGTAGAAATGGTGCATGCCGTAGAATGGACGCCCGGCGTCGGGCGTCCGAAGATTGGCGGGTCGTACGGGGCACACGATGACGCAAATCTTTCTCATCTGCGCGGTGGTGGGGGCATCCTGCTCGCGTTCCAACTCGTCATGTCCCTGCTGGGCCTCGGCGGTCACGACGACGTCGGCGGCGGGCACGACGTTCATCTCGACCACGGCGACGCCGCGGGGACCACGGCGAGGCGCGTCGCACGGCGGCGTCTCGTGGCTGATGGGGTTCCTCACGTTCCGCAACCTCGTGGCCGGCCTCACGTTCTTCGGCCTCGTCGGCCTCGCCACCACGTCGGCCCGCTGGCACCCGGTCGCGTCGTTCGCCGCCGCATCGGGCGCGGGCGTGGCCGCGATGGCGGGCGTAGGTCTGGCGATGCGCGGCATGATGCCTCCAGGCGGACGGGACCATCGAGATCGACCGCACCGTCGGACTCACCGGCACCGTCTACGTCACGGTCCCGGGGAACAAGACCGCCGCCGGCAAGATCACGTCGACGTGCAGAACCGCACGGCCGAGTACGAAGCCGCCACGTTCCAGGACCTGTTGCCGACCGGCTCGAAGATCGTCGTGGTCGACGTGATCGGCCCGGACACGGTCGAGGTGATCGCGGCCCCGCAATACGGAAGGATGACGACCCATGTTCAACGTACTCCCCGCGTTCCCACGGACGCTCGCGCAACTCGTCGACGGCGAGCTGTCGGGCACCGCCTACACGATCCTCATCGTCGCGCGCTGGCCGCGATCCTGCTCGTGATGTACCTGCTGCTCATCAACCGGTTCAAGCGGTGCCCGAGCAACCGCGTGCTGGTGATCTACGGCAAGGTGGGCGGCGGGAACACGTCCAAGTGCATCCACGGCGGGGCGGCGTTCGTCGTCCCGGTCATCCAGGACTACGACTGGCCGACGCTCGAGCCGATGCAGATCGAGATCCGCATGCGCGACGCGCTGTCGATCGAGAACATCCGCGTCAGCGCGCGTCCCCAGCGTGTTCACGGTCGCCGTCGGCACCGAGCCGGCCGTCATGGGCAACGCGGCGATCCGCCTGCTCGGGTTGACGCCCGCGCAGATCATGAAGCAGCGCAGGACATCATCTTCGGCCAGCTCCGCCAGGTGATCGCCAGCATGCGGATCGAGGACATCAACCGCGACCGCGAGGCGTTCGCAGAACATCCAGCACCGCTGGAGCCGGAACTGCGAAGATCGGCCTCGTGCTGATCAACGTGAACATCACCGACATCAACGACGAGTCGGGGTACATCGAGGCGATCGGCCAGAAGGCCGCCAGCCAGGCCGTGCAGCAGGGCCCGCGGCGACGTGGCCGAGCAGGAGAAGCTCGGCGACGTCCGTGTCGCCGAGGCGCATGCGACAAGATGGTGAGCGTCGCGACGGCCAACAAGCTCCGCGAGATCGGCGTGCGCAGCGCCGCCCAGGAGCAGGCGATCCGCGTGGCGACGCTGGAGAAGGAGCAGAAGATCGGCGAGCAGACCGCCGCCTACGAGCACGAGACGCAGCTGAAGAACGCCGAGCCGCGAGATGCGCATCAGCATCGCCGACGCCAACGCCAAGGCGATCGCCGGCGAGCGCGGGGCGCAGGCGGAGGTCGTCGCGACGCAGCGCAGCTCCAGGTGAAGCAGGCCGAGAGCTACCAGGTCGGCGAGACGCCTGCCGCGAGGCCGAGGCGGCGGTCGCGGAGGCGCAGAACCGCGCGATGGCCAAGGCCGCCGTCGCCGAGGCCGAGCGCGTCGAGGCCGAGCCGTCGCGCGCCCTCGAGCGCTCGCCCGCCGCCGAGAAGGCCCGCACGATCGTCGACGCGAGGCCGCGTCCGAGAAGCGCCGCATCGAGGCCGAGGGCGAGGCCGCCGCGATCTTCGCCAAGCTCCAGGCCGAGGGGCGCGCGGCAACTTCGAGATCCTGCAGGCCAAGGGCGACGGCCTGAAGCGATCATCGAGGCCGCCGGCGCGCAGCAGGCGTTCCAACTCCTGATGCTCGAGCACCTCGACAAGCTCGCCGAGACCAGCCCAAGGCGATCTCGAACATCAAGTTCGACAAGGTCGTCGTCTGGGAGGGGGGCGGCAACAACGGCGGCTCGGGCAACGGCCAGGGATCGGTCAGCAATTTCCTCCAGAGCATGTCGCAGACGCTCCCACCGATGCTTCATGATGAAGGACATCGGCGGCGTGGAGATCCCGGAATACCTCGGTGAAGCTGAACCAGGACGGCAGCTACGCCAACGGCTCGCCCGCCACCGCCACGACCGCCGGCAACGCGCGCCCGTGGGCCCGGCCGTGGGCGACGGCAGCCGCCGCCGCACCGGCCAAGCCGGGCGGCGCGCGGCGGGCTGTCTTAGCCTCTGAAAGGCCCGCTTCCGCGTCCCGCCGCAGGCGCGAGCCGCGCGACGCAGGGGCGATAACACGCCGGGAGAAGATCGACCGTCCCACCGGGGCGTCGGGCAGCAGCTCGCCGCCCGCGTCGTTTTGCCCGCCCGGTTCCACTTTCGCGCGAGACTGCTCCGTCCGGGGCGGTTTTATCACGTCCGCGTCCGCCGCGACCGCGGCCGAATTCTCGCCGCAGATTAACCCGCTCCGAACGCCGACGATGAATAGGGGCGGACGCCATTGCGTCCGCCCCCTTTCGCATGACGCCCAGCACGACGACCCAGCACGACGTCACCCGCTCGATCCGCTCCTGGCGGCAGCAGCGCCGTGGGTACCGTCGGCTGTCGGGTCAGGGCCGCAGGGGAAGCTGACGATCGGCTTCGGCGTTTCTGATGTCGGCATATGCTCGGCGGCAGCTGCTGGTTCTTCATGACCGAGAGCCGCGGGGCGATGGAGCGGGTCGTGCGCCAGCAGGCGACGGCGATCTCGCACACGCTGGCGATGGCGAGCGAGACGCCGCTGATCGACGGCAACGTCGCGGAATTGCGCGCGTCGGCGGCGACCTGCTGAAGAACAAGGGCGTCGTCGCGACCGCATTCTATGATCGCGGCGGGGGTGCCTGCTGTCGGTCGCGAGCGAGGACGGGAACCTGAACTGGCCGACCTCGCCGGCCGACCGCGGGCCGGGCGGCGGCGTTGCCGCGTGCAGGAGATGGAGTCGCCCGCGCTGGGCCGCTACCTGCAGGTCACCGCCTCGGTCACGCCGCTGTCGCCCGGCACGGCGGCGGGCGGGGCGCGTCGGGGGCGGCGGTCGTCGGGTACGTCCGCGTCTGCTTCAGCCACGCGCACGACGAGCGCACCCGACGCGGGGCGTCGCAGATGCTCGTGCTGATCGGCGCGACCGTATCGCTCGTCAGCTTCCCGCTCGTCTACGGCCTGATCCACCGGATCTTCCTGCCGATCCGCGAGCTCGTCCACGCGACCGACCGCATCACCGCCGGCGACCTCGACACTCCGGTCGCCGTCCACCGCCCCGACGTGATCGGCACGCTCGCCCGATCGTTCAACCAGATGGTCGACCGCGTCCGCCGCCAGCAGCAGGACTGGAGACGGCCAACCGCAAGCTCGCCGAGGCCAACGCGAGCCTCGAGCCGCGCCAACGCGGACCTCGAGCAGAAGGTCGCAAGCTGCACCGGGCAGCTCGAGGCGGCCAACCGCCGGCTCAAGAGCGAGATCGCCGAGAAGGAGGACTTCCTCCGCGCCGTCAGCCACGACCTCAACGCGCCGTTGCGGAACATCGCCGCATGGCCACGATGCTGCTGATGAAGTACCGCGACCGGTTCGACGAGGACATCGTCCACCGCCTCGAGCCGCATCCAGAAGAACGTCGAGGTCGAGACGGACCTGATCACCGAGTTGCTCGAGCTGTCGCGGATCAAGACGCGTCGCAGAAGTCGAGGAGCGCGGTCGAGGTCGCGCCGATGCTGGCGGACCTCGGGGACCTGTTCGAGAACGACCTCCGCGAGCCGCGATCGCGGCGATCGCCGAGACGCCGTTCCCCGTCCTGTTCTGCGAGAGCGCGCGGCTGCGGCAGGTGTTCCAGAACCTCGTCGACAACGCGATCAAGTACATGGCGACGGTATGCGCCGCAGGCCGGCGGGCGCGCGCCGGTGCGTGAGGCGTCGGTGAGCGTCGCGACGCGACGAGGCGGAGTTCAGCGTCCGCGACACTGGCATCGGGATCGATCTTCCGAGGACCTCGACAAGGTTTCACGTCTTCCGCCGCGGCCGCGCCGCCGTGCAGGCAGTGTCGGCAAGGGGCGTGGGGCTGGCGAGCGTGAAGAGCATCGTCGAGACGGCCAACGGCACGATCTGGCCGAGAGCGCGGCCTGGGCGGGCAGCACGTTCCGCTTCACGATCAAACGGGCAGTACGTGCCGCGCCCGCCGCAGGCCGAGCAGGTCGCGCCGCCTGAGGAGAGCACAAGCCGGACGCGTCAGCGTGGCGTGGCTGGCACTTCAGTGGCCATGTCAGTCGAGGTGGCGAAGCCCGGGGGGTCGGGCGACGACGACGCGCAGCGGAAGACGGAAGGACGCTGGTGACGGAACGAAGCCGGGAAGAAGGATCTTGTCATGGTTGCAGCAACAACGACGACGACGACGACGACGAACGCGGCGGCCGCCGACGGCGCATCAGCATCACGGCCACGGGATGCTCGAAGTACGGCTCGCTGACGCTGAGCCGCGACATCGAGCGATCACGATCCTGCTCGTCGACGACGACGACCCGACTGCCGCCTGCTGATCCGCGACGCGATCGCCGAGTGCAAGGTGAGCAACAGCGTGTTCGAGGTCGCCGACGCGCCGCGAGGCGGTGAGCTTCCGCCGCGAGGCCGCACGCCGACGCGTCGCCCGGCCTGATCTTCCTCGACACCGAGATGCCGGGTCTCAACGGACAGCAGACCCCGAGGTGGATCTTCGCGCCAGGAGGGGTTCCGCGACATCCTGGTCGACAGCGGACCGGCGTCGCCGAGGAGGGCGTAGATGGCCGAGGCGGCGCCAACGCGCCAACTCGTACACGATCAGCGCGAAGCCAACGCCGAGCAGTTCCTCCGCACGGTGCTGGCGAGCACGAACTACTGGCTGACGATCCACCAGTACCCGCGCCACCACCTGCCGGGCCGAGCAGCGCGGCGTTGACGGCGGGGCGCGGGCGGGGCGCACGGCACGGCCGGAGGACGCCGCGCCGCGGCAGCGGGGTACGTTCGACCGATTTGCCGCGCGCGGAGACGTAACGTACGTCTTGCCCGTCGGCTCCGACACCCTGGGGGGGGCGAGAGAGCAGCCGTGACGAACATCAGCACCATCAAGATTCTCATCATCGAGGACGACCTCCTCAATTGCCGCGAGCTGATCCGAGAGACCCTCGAGGAACACTTCGGCCGCGGCACCGTCGCCGAGGCCGACAGCGGTGCCGCCGCGCTGGCGCTGGACCTCGGCAGCTACGACCTCATCCTGTCCGACTACAACCTGCCCGACTGCACCGGCCTGGACCTGCTCGGGCAGATCCGCGCCTGCTGCACGACCCTGGGTGATCATGGTCACCGGCGAGAACGTCACCGCGTCGCTCGCCGAGGCGATCCGCAAGCGCGACGGACTACGTCGTGAAGTTCGGCGACTACCTGGTTCACGACTTCGGTCGTCGAGAAGAACCTGACCGTCGCCAAGGTGATGCGCGAGAAACTACGCCGCGCGTCGAGCTGCGAAGGCGTTCGAGGAGCCGCGCGAGAAGAACGTGCAGCTCGAGCAGTCGCTGAAGAAGGTCGAGGAGGTCGCCACCGACCCGCCGACGGCCTGTACAACCGGCGGCACTTCGGGAAGGTGATCGAGCAGTTTGAACGAGAGCCACCGCTACGACCAGGACTTCGGCGTGCGTGATGGTCGGCGACGGCATGGCGGGCGATTAACGACTACCAGGCGCGCCTGGTCGGCGACCAGTTGCTGATGGCGGGGCGGGTGATCGGGCGCGAACCTGCGGCGGATGGACGTGGCGGCCCGCTACGGCGGCGACGAGTTCATCCTGCTGCTGCCGCACGCGTCGGCCGACGACGCCGTGCAGGTCGCCCAGCGCATCCGCGATGAATACCGCCAGGCGTCGGCCGCCGTGCTGCGGCGGACCGAGGGCGCAAGCATGTCGATCGGCGTCGGCTCGACCCGCGGCGACACGCCCGCGTCGCCCGACCAACTCGTGGCGGCCGCCGACTCGGCGCTCTACCGCGCGAAGGAGGGCGGCCGCGACCGCGTGATCGTCCGCGCGACCGTGGCCCCGCTCGTCGGCACCAACGCCGCCGGCCATCTGAACGACCGCCCGTTCCGGGTCTGATACCGCGCCGGTTGACTCGGTGCGCGTGAACGGCGTGGCGGGCGGTCCCGGTCTCGCCGCATCGAAGCCGGAGTCCCGGTAGGACGCAGACCGAACCTAGATCGTCCCGCGTCGACAGGCCGTCAACGGCAAGGCCGCTCGCGGCTCGGCACGAATCGGGCCCCATGCCCGGGTCGGCGGAGGCGCGAGCGGCCGCGCTCGTATCCCAGTTCAATCGCATGGTCCGGCGTAGCGGACTCAGGCGCTCGGCGTCCGGCGTTCAGGCGACCTGCTCGTCGCGCGCCGGCGCGCCCTGTGGGCGCTGGCAGAAGTTCTCAAGCGTCTGCGGGTTGAAGAACAGCTGGTTGCGCCCGGTCCGCAGAAGGTTGCGCTGGCGGAGTTGCGTGAGCGCGAGGCTGACCGTCTCCCGCGCCGCGCCGACGGCCTGCGCGAGCTGCTGGTGCGTGATGCGGAGCACGATCCCCCCGTCGTCGAGCGGGCTCGCCGCCGCCGTCCGCGAGAAGTGCAGCAGCGTGCGGATCAGCCGGCTGTTGCAGTCGTCGAATACGAGGCAGGCGGCGTCGGCGCGGGCGGCCTGGAGCTTGGCGGCGAGCTTGCCGATCCACTGGGCGGCGAGCGTCGGGTGCTCCGACAGCGTCGCCAGCCAACGCTTCACCGGCGCCTGCACGACCACCGCCGCCGTCACCGCGACGGCGCGCATGTTGTACGTCGGCTCGTTCGCCAGCGCGGCCACGCCGCACCAGTCGCCGGGGCCGAGGATCTCGACGAGGCGCGTCGAGCCGTCCGGCCCGTTCTGGTAGAGCCGGACCTGCCCGCTCTGGATGAAGAACAGGTCCGCCGCCGGCGCGTCCGGCTCGAACAGCACCCGCCCGGCCATCGTCTCCAGCGTCCGTGCGCCGAGCGACGGGCGGATCAGCAGGTCGCCCAACGTGACGCCGTCGGCGTCCCCCGTCGTACCCTTCACGTCTGAGATGTTCCCCGGAAAATCTTGCATACGGCAGCGACTCCTTCGTCTGCGGAGGAAGTAAGAATTGTCACAGAAAAACCTTCCCGACCTGAGATCGAAGGTACGCTCACTCACATAAATATGTTCGGGATTGAAGGCCGAGAAAGCGCGTGCGAAAGCACGCGGCGCGGGCGCGCGGCGGACGGGGTCGGTTGGGTAAGCGGGGGCTGCTTCAGGACTTCACTTGCATCGCGAGGATCCGGGCGATCGCCTCACAAATTTCCGTCCGGTGGATGCCGTTGAGCGAAAGCGCCAACTGCGTCTCCATGAGCCCGTACGGGATGCCGGTGTCGTACCGCTGCCCTTGTGTGACTAGACACCAATACTTGTCGCCCGTTTGTTGACGCAGATGTTCCTGGGCGGCGGTGAGCTGGATTTCGCCCTTCTCGCGGAGGTCGTTCTTGATGAGGTGCTCGAGCGAGTCGAAGATCCGCGGCGAGAAGACGTGCATGCCGAAGTGCGCGAGGTAATTTCCGGCCGGCAACATCGGCGTGGCGAGCTGATCCCTCGCCGTCTCGATCGACGGCTTCTCAATGATGAGCTCGGCACGGTAGATCCCCTTGTTCGGGTCGACCGGCCCGCCGCGGATCACGCCGAACAGGTGAAGCTGCCGCTCGACCGTCGGCTGCACGCCGGTGACGGCCTCTAGCATGTACTGCTCGTACACGCGGATGAGCTGGCGGGCACAGCGGTCCTTCGAGTCGCTGATGTAGATGTGGTCGCCGAGCAGCAGCAGGAACGGGTCGTCGCCGACGAACTCCTTCGCCTGGTACACCGCGTGCCCGAACCCCTCCGGCGACGACTGCTCCGCGAAGTGAAGCCGCTGGCCGAAGTGGCCGAGCTTTTCCGATTCGAGGATCGCCCAGTCCTTGCCGCGGAAGCTGCGCGACTCGGTGTCGGTCATCCGCCGGAAGTAGTCGCGGTAGGCCGCCTCCTCGCCCGGCTGGGTAATGATGCAGATCTCCTCGATGCCGGAGTCGATCGCCTCCTCGCCGATGATCTGGATCACCGGCTTGGTCAGCCCGTCGCGGTCGACGAGCGGGAACATCTCCTTCTGCACCGCGGTCGACGCCGGGTACTGCCGCGTCCCCCGCCCGGCGGCGGTGATGACGGCCTTGCGAACCTTCGCCATGTCCTGCGGCTCCCTTCCCTCGAGCAGTCGATCCAACCACCGGCCGCCGTATTTGTAGCGATCCGGGGGGCAGTTGGTAGGGACCAACGTAACGGCGTCGCGGGATAGAGGACGCGCCGGCTCCCGACCCTACCCAGTACCGACGGTCGCGATTGACACGACGGGTGACGACCCTACTTTTGACCGGGCCAATCGCCCCGGCGCGCGCAAAAACGGCGATCATGCTCCGCCGCGCCCGCCGCGGATGACGGGCGCTAGCCACCCCGCTCATGGTTATTGCCGAGACCCAGCGCTTGATGCTCCGGCACTTTCACATCGTTGATGGGGAGGCGATGGACCGCGTCTTCGCCGATCCGGAAGTCATGCGGTACGGCGACGGGACAAAGGATTCCGCGTGGGTGCGGAACTGGCTCCGCGGCTGCCTCGAGGACTTCTACTCGAAATGGGGATTTGGTCTTTGGGCCGTGGTCGAAAGGAGCAGCGGAAGCGTGATCGGATTTTGCGGGCTGAGCCGGTTTAGTGATGTCGGCGGGCAGCCGGAGACGGAGATCGGTTACCGACTGGCGCGCGAGTTCTGGGGTCGGGGCTTTGCGACCGAGGCGGAGCGCGCGGTACGCGATTATGGTTTCGGCACATTAAATCTGTCCCGGATGATCTCGATCATCGACCCCCGGAATTCCGCATCGATCAACGTGGCCCGGAAGATAGGCCTCTCCCACGAAAAGGAAGTTCTCTTCGGAGGGTTCGCGGACCAGATCTACGCGATCGATCGTCCGGCCCGCGGTTAACGCTCTCGCACCACGCCACGCGCAGTGCTCACCATAAAGGATGACCGTCCGCGATCGACGACTGCAATGCATTTGAGCGCACCGCCGAAACGCCGCCGCCGCCGGCGGCAAATCGCGTCTTGGCATTTTAACCTTCGGGCCAAGGAGGCGATTTCCCGCCACACCGCGATCGCTCAGACCGTGGGGTACAGGGGCGTCGCATTCTTCACATCTGGCCGTACTATCAACAGGTGGCCGATCAACCGATCGAGACTGGCGTGCCAGCTCAATTGTCACGAACCAGCGTGATCATTTTTGGTTTCGTTCCGCTCGGTGCCCTCGCCGGGAGGTGGGCGTATTCTCAGAGTTATTCGGCGCTTCAAGCGTTTGTCTTGGCAGCAGCGGTCGGCCCATTTCTCATCGGCCTTTTTCTGCTGAACAGGGCTCTCTTCGCGGCACTCGCGTTCAACCTGTCCGCCTTTGTCGCCTTTGAAATTTGCATGTATCGAACGCTACAGGATCAAGGGTTTGATGCCGTATCCCGGATGAGGGAAGACGGGCTCATCACCGCATTCCTGCTCATGGTGGCCTGGTGTGGCAGCATCTTCGCGCATCTGGCGAACGGCTTGAGGGGCCGAGGTCGGGCACGCGGGTTGCCGCCAGTCACAACCAAAGCGGGGACGAGTGGAGAGGTAGCGGAGAAGCGTGAAGAGGGACGGGCGTGACAGAATCCATCGCGAGGTTTGGCAAGGGTTGTACGTGGCACCGTTTGAGAGCCTCTACCTTGCGGATCACACCTCAATGGCACGGCGGGGCGACCATGAGTGACGCGGTGCACCCGTCACCTTTTCCGCAAACCGAGCCCGGCAGGATGCTGCGCTGCGCGCCTGTCGGTCAACCGACCGTGCATTGGTGACGCGGCCCACTCCGAATGATGCGGAACAGGAGCGGCCAAGTTCACGATGCCGTCAACAACGGCGATCCCGCCTCGCGAAATCGCGAAGCGACGGCCCGCGGCCGAGCGGGGGCGAGCGGGCGGGGAGGATGACGGCGTCTCCCCGTGCGTACGCGGGAAGTCGCTACTGCTCGTCAGCTTTCACCGGTGCCGCCGCGGGGCCGGATGACGCGGCGCGCCGTTCGGCCTTGCGGCGGTAGTAGTCGTACATCGCCTTGCTGCCGAACGCGGCCAGGTCCGGGTTGTCGCCGATCTTTTTGAACAGGGCGGCGGCGTCGCGCCACTGGCCGGCGTCGCAGGCCCACATCGCCAGGCTGCTGGGGTAGAACGTCATCTCCGGGAACGCCGCCATCATGCCCTCGATGCACGCGCGCACGTCCGCCCAGACGTGCGGCTGGGCGAGGTACGCGGCCTCGTCGTCGACCTCGCGGGCGACCTGCGCGTGCGCGTCGGCGAGCATGTGCGGGATCCGGCCGCGCCAGTTGCCGCCGGCCATGCACTCGCGGCCGAACGCGATCATCTCCTCGTGGCTGCCGTGCCACCGCGGGTAGAGGTAGTAGAGCATGCGGTGGCACGCCTCGAAGTTGTCCGGGTCGGCCGTCATCGCGCGGCGGTACCACAGGTCGACCGCCTCGCGCCGATCGCCCTCCAGGCCCATCGCGACGACGATCATCTCGGTGGCGGCGCGGGCGTCGGTCGGGTCGAGCTCCCACGCGCGCGTCAGCGCCTCCCCGGCGGCGCCGAGGCGGTCGTGGAACTGTTGCCAGCCCCGGTCGGTGACGGTGTGCCCGAGCCCGTTGCCGCGGGCGGCCCAGGCGGCGTCGATCATCGCCCGGCCCTTGAACAGCAGGGGCCCGATGTCCTCCTTCGGCCGGGCGGCGGCATAAATCGGGTAGAGGCGCTCGAACGCCTCCACCTTGTCGCCGTCGCGCGCGAGCATCCGGTGGATCATCCAGGCCAATTCCAGCGCGTCGTCCGGCGTGCGGTTGGCCGACGCGAACGCGGCCGGCAGGTGGTCGAGGCAGATCTCCAGCAGGCCGGTGTCCGGCTCCGGCCCGGCGGTCGCGGCCATCTCGGTGAACGCGACGGCCGCCGCGATCACCTTCCGCTCGGGCGGGTAGCCGCTCTGCGCCATGTCGCTGGCGGCGGCGATGAGGCGCGGCAGCGCCGGCGGCCGGCCCGGGTGGGCCGCCGCCCGGTCCGCGCGGGCGGCGAGGTAACGCACGGACGGGTCGTCGCAGCCCACGTCCAGCCGCCCGCTTGAACAGCGCGACCGCGCCTCGGGCGTCTCGTCCGGCGTGCGGAACTGTTGGGGATACACCCAGTCTGTGTTGGCGGCGCGGACGGCGTCTTCCCTGCGGGGCGATTTTTTGGCTTGCCGGTCGTAGACCTCGAGCATCGTCCGCAGGTTCAGTTCGTGCGCCGCCCTGATCGACTGCAACCGCCGCGCGCGCGCCGCGATCACCGGCAGGACCGGCTTGAGCGCGGCCTTGGCCGCCGGCGCCAGCGCCTCGTCCGCCGCCAGGCGCTCCACCGTGGCCGACGCGGTGCCGGGGAGGTTCTTGAGCCGGGAGACGGCGGCCTCGCGCTTGGGCGCTTCGGCCGAGGCGAGGTTCTCCACCCACGCCTCCACGTCCGCGTCGGGGACCACGTCGATCAGCGACGGCTCGGGCGGCCGGGCCGCGGCACGATCGGGGACGGCACAGGCCGCGAGCAGCCCGACCGCGATCAACGTCCACGGCACGCGCAGCGCATTTGCGTTCATCGCACCCCTCGCAGATGGTTACAGCTTCTCGTCGACCCGGAGGAACGTCCCGGACATATTCCCCCCGCGACCGCCCGATATTTGTACCCGGCAAAGTGCCCCGGTGTAATAGTGACGGGCGCTGAGCGACGCCCGCGGGATTCCGCCGCCCCTGCAGCGAGCCGGGCCTACGAGCTTCAAGAAACGCGGCGAATGGCAATCACGCTCCTCCTGAACGCAGCGAATGATCTCCCGCAAATGTCGCCAGAAGCACGGGAGATCCTTCGCTGCTTACAGGATGACGCCGACCGCGGTGACCGTGCTCGGTGGAGGCTCGTAGGACCCGCCCCCGGGCGAGTTGACTGGGGCGTCGTTATGATGTGGGTGGCAGGCGAAAGGGGAGCATGATGGCGAGCGGAAAACGACGACTCATCCTGTTGGCCGCGGCGGGACTGGCCGTGGTCGGCGTGGCGGCGGCGGCGACGTACCTTCAGTCCGGGACGATCGGGGCGGCCGGAGTCCCGGCGACGGCGGGGACGGCGGCGGCGGTGGCGGCGCCGGCCGTGTCGACCGAGGGGCTCTCGCCCAAGGCGCTGGCGGCGAAGCAGGCCGCCGACGCCGCCCGCGCCGAGCGCGCGGCGGCGAGCGAGTCGGCGGCGACGCGGCGCCTCCGCGGGCATTACGACGGCATCCAGGCCGTTGCGTTCTCCCCCACGTCCGGCACGCTCCTCACGGCGTCGCACGACACGACGGCCGCCCTGTGGGACCCGGCCACCGGCGCGCGGCTGGCCGTGCTCGAGGGCCACGGCGCCGGGGTCTACTCGGCCGCGTTCTCGCGCGACGGGCGCCTCGCCGCCACCGGCGCCAAGGACGGGCAGGTCATCGTGTGGGACGTGACGGCCAAGCCGCCGGCGGTCGTCGCGCTGCTCGGCTGGCACCGCGGCACGGTGACCAACCTCGCGTTCCTGCCGGACGGCGTCCTGCTCTCGGCCGGCGTCGACGGCACGCTGCGCGAGTGGGACGTCGAGGAGGAGTCGATCCGCGACATCCAGCAGGCGCAGCACGGCACGGTCGTCGCGTTCGCGGTCTCGCCCGACGGGTCGCGCGTCGTCACCGGCGGGTCGAACGGCCACCTCGTCTGTCGGAGCCTCGTGGCCGGCGACGAGATGTGGCGGGTGTTCCCGCCGACCGAGCCGCGCGGCATGCCGCACCTCCAGGGCGCGGACTTCTCCCCCGACGGCACGAAGGTCTATTCGCTCGGGTTCCTCGGGCAGGTCCACGAGTGGGACGCCGCCGACGGCCGCCACCGCCGGCGGATCGAGGGCCCGCACACGCCGACGGCGCTGGCCACCCACCCCGACGGCAAGCACCTGGCGATCGCGGCGCAGAACGGGTTCGAACTGTGGGACCTGGCGACGATGAAGTCGGTCCACACGTTCGTGCCGTGCGACCCGGCGTTCGACCTCGCCTTCGACCGGACCGGCCGGTTCTTGGCCCAGGCCTACGGCGGGTACCTGTCGGCGAAGGACGGATGGCGGCGCGACCCCGAGCCGCAGACGCCCGTCTGGGACATGCAGGCGAAGTGACGCCGCCGACGAACGCGGCGCCGCACCCCCTCGACGCGTCTCGGTCTCGCCCGCGACGGCCGCCCGCCGCCGCCGCGGCCTTCCCCGGCGGCCGGTGGAAAGCCGCCGATCGCGCCCGTATGCTCCCGCGGCTTGGCACCGTCTTCCTTGCCCCGGAGTTTCCCGCGCGATGGCCGACCCGTGTGACGACGTCGTCAGGTACAAGAACTCCCGCTTCACCACGCGCCTCCCCGCCGACCGGCTCTACACGCGGTCGCACTTCTGGCTCGCCCGGCAGGGCGGCGACGACGCGGACCTCTACCGCGTCGGCTTCACGAAGTTCGCCACCCGCATGCTCGGCGAGATCGTCGAGCACGGGTTCGAGGCCAAGGCCGGGCAGGCGATCACGGTCGGGCAGACGATCGGGTGGGTCGAGGGGTTCAAGGCCATGAGCGACGTCTACTCCGTCGTCGACGGCACCTTCGAACGCGGCAACCCCAAGCTCGACGCCGAGATCGCCCTGGTCGACTCCGACCCCTACGGCGACGGCTGGCTCTACCTCGTCCGCGGCACGCCCGAGGCCAACAGCATGCCCGTCGACGGGTATATCGGGGTGTTGAACGCCACGATCGACAAGATGAAGGGGCAGTACGGGGAGTGAGGGGAATCTCGTAGTGCGTAGTGCGTAGTGCGTAGTGCGTAAAAAAAGTAAACGCACCGCGATCCCGAATCTTCTTACGCACTACGCACTACGCACTACGCCTTAAGAATCAGGACCCCATGCCCAAAGCACGCTACATCATGATCGGCGGCTTCCTCGGGGCCGGGAAGACGACGGCCGTCCTCAAGCTCGCCGAGCACCTGGCGGCGCAGGGCCTGAAGGTCGGCCTCATCACGAACGACCAGAGCGTCAACCTCGTCGATACCGCCATGCTCGGCGCCCACGGCTTCCCGGTCGAGGAGATCACCGGCGGGTGCTTCTGCTGCAAGTTCAACTCCCTCGTCGACGCCGCCACGGCCCTGTCGAAGGAGACGCGGCCCGACGTGTTCATCGCCGAGCCGGTGGGGAGCTGCACGGACCTGAAGGCGACGGTGAGCTACCCGCTTCGGCGGATCTACGGCGACGACTTCACCGTCGCGCCGCTGACCGTGCTCGTCGACCCGATCCGCGCGCTCCGCGTGCTCGGCGTCGAAGAGGGCAAGGCGTTCTCGCCGAAGGTCGTCTACGTCTACCTCAAGCAACTCGAGGAGGCGGAGGTCATCGTCATCAACAAGGTGGACCTGATCTCGGCCGACCGGCTGGCGAAGCTGCGCGAGGCGATCGAGGCGCGGGCGCCGCGCGCGACGATCGTGTCCGCGTCCGCCCGGCACGGCGCGGGCCTGAACGACTGGTTCGACCTGCTCGCGCGCGGCGAACTCGCGTCCGGCGCGTCGATGGAGATCGACTACGACGAGTACGCCGAGGGCGAGGCGCTGCTCGGGTGGCTCAACGCGACGATCCGCGTCGAGTCGGACGACCCGTTCGACGGGAACGCGGTCCTGCCGTTCCTCGCCCGCGAGATCCAGTACCGCCTCGGCCGCGAGGGCGTGGAGATCGCGCACCTGAAGATGACGCTCACGCCGGCGGAGGGCAACGACCTCGCGGTGCTGAACCTCGTCCGCAGCGACGGCTCGCCCGAGCGGTCGCACTCGCTTCAGGAGGAACTGGAGGCGGGCGAGTTGATCGTCAACCTGCGGGCCGAGGGCGATCCGGACGTGTTGCGCGGCGTGCTGGGCGAGGCGCTGAGCGCCTTCGCGCAAGGCCACTCCGGCATCGGCATGAACCTCGACCACGTCGAGCACTTCCGCCCCGGCCGGCCGAACCCGACGCACCGGATGATCGTGCCCTGAGCAGGTATGGAATCATGTCGTTGTGAACACGGGGCGAGTCCGGGGCGAGCATGACACTCGGCGTTCCCGGGCAAGGGTTGCACGTTCCGCGCGACCGCGTGTACAAGTAGCTGCGACCATGGCCGAACCCGCGAAAATCCTCTATTGCCACTGCGCTTACGCGCAGGTCGTCCCGCCGGAGACGAAGCGCGAGGTCCTGCGCCGGCTGGCCGAGTCGGGCGTGGCGTTCGACGCCGTCGCCGACCTGTGCGAGATGTCGGCCAAGCGTGACCCGATGCTCGCCCAACTCGCCGCCGGTGGGCCGCTGAAAATCGCCGCCTGCTACGCGCGGGCGGTGAAGTGGCTGTTCAATGCCGCCGACGTGACGCTGAGCGACGACCTCGTGCAGATCGGCAACATGCGGGTGCAGCAGCCGGAAGACGTCGTGGAACTCATGCTGAACGGCGCGCCGCTGGCAGAGGTGAACCGATGAACGCCACCGCAGCCGCCCCCGTGTTCCGCGTCGCGTTGTACGAAGGCGTCGGCAGCCGCGCGCTGGAGGCCGAGGCCCGCGCACAGGTGATCAGCAACCTGCTCGACAAGGGGTACGCCGTCACCAGCATCCGCCCCGGCGGCCACGTCAACGCCTCGGTCTCCGGCGACCTCGTCGTGATCGGCCGGTTCGACGAGGAGAAGCCGGCTCGCGCCGAAGGCGACGGCGGCGGCGTCACGCTCCACTTCCGGCAGATCGACGGACTCTCACCCGCGCAGGTGCAGGACCTCGTCGTCGGACTGCGGGCCGAGCTGCGCAACGGCGCGCCGGAGCCGAAGACGTGGAAGCCGTGGTTCCCGGTCATCGACTACGACCGCTGCACGAACTGCATGCAGTGCCTCAGCTTCTGCCTGTTCGACGTGTACGGCGCGCCCGAGGGGAAGATCAAGGTCGCCAAGGCGAGCAACTGCAAGACCGACTGCCCGGCCTGCTCGCGCGTCTGCCCGGAGGTGGCGATCCTCTTCCCGAAGTACAAGGGCGGCCCGATCAACGGCGACGAGGTGAAGGAGGAAGACCTTCACCGCGAGAAGATGAAGGTCGACATCAGCGCCCTGCTCGGCGGCGACATCTACGCCGCCCTCCGCGAGCGCAGCGCCGGCGCCAAGCAGCGCTTCGCCCGCGAGCGCGACGACAAGCGGGCGCTGGAAGAGCGCAAGCGCTGCCTCGCCAAGCTCCAGGAGGGCCTCGGCATCCCGCAGGAAGTGATGGACGCGCTCCCCTCGCTCGAACAGATCAAAGCCAAAGCCGCCGCGGCGGCTTCGCGGGCGAGTTGAACCACGAAGGCACGAAGACACGAAGCGGGCCCAAACGAACTGGCGCTGGTCACGCAGTTGAACAACCAGATTGATGTTACCGAATTGAAAGAGCCTGTTTTGCTGGCGCGTCACTGCTTCGTGTCTTCGTGACTTCGTGGTTCGATAAATTTCTTACGAGCACCGAATGCTGTTGCAGATTTCCAAACGAATGCTCGCCACGACCGACAAGCGGCTTCTGTGGAAGTTCGCTTACAACTTCGGCTACAAGGGGATGCGGTCGGTCCAGCGGTTCAAGAAGCGGATCAAGAAGGGCGAGTACTTCCCGCCGTTCCTTTACATCTCGATCATCAACAGTTGCAACCTGCGCTGCCAGGGGTGCTGGGTAAAGGTCGACGGCCCGCGCCACTACATCGACGCCGACCAGATGGACCGCCTCATCACCGACGCGAAGGAGCAGGGCAACAGCTTCTTCGGCATCCTCGGCGGGGAGCCGTTCATGCACCCGCAGTTGCTGGAGATCCTCGGCCTCCTCACCGAGTGCTATTTCGAGATATTCACCAACGTCCAGCTCATCCACGACGAGATCGACGCAGAACTGCGACGCCTCGGCAACTGCACGCCGATCATCATCGTCGAGTGGAACACGGTCGTGAGCGACCAGCGGCGGGGCCGGCTCAACGTCTACAACAAGACGATGGCGGGGCTGGAGAACTGCCTCAAGCACCGCCTCATCACCGGCGTCGCCACGAGCGTCTGTCAGACGAACATCGACGACCTGCTGAGCGAGCAGTGGGTCCAGCGCCTCATCGACACCGGCGTGCACTACGTCTGGTACCACACCTACCGGCCGGTCGGCGCCAACCCGTCGACGGAACTTTGCCTGACGCCGGAACAGATCCTGCGCGTGCGGAAGTTCATCGTGCAACTCCGCTGGAAAATGCCGATCGGCGTGATCGACGCCTACTGGGACGACAAGGGCGAGGCGCTGTGCCCGATGGCGACCGGCATCAGCCACCACATCAACCCGTGGGGCGAGATCGAGCCGTGCCCGATCATCCAGTTCGCGAAGGAGACGATCCACGACGAGCGGAACCTGATGCACGTGTTCCGCGACAGCGAGTACCTCGCCGACTTCCGCAAGGCCTCCGCCGGCGCGACGCAGGGGTGCATCGTGATGGAGCGCCCGGACCTCGTGAAGAGCCTCGTCCTCAAGCACGGCGCGAAGGACACCACCCACCGCGAGGCGGGCGCCGGCCTGGCCGAGCTCGAGGCGATGACCGGCCGGAACAGCCAGCACAACCCGGGCAACGAGATCCCCGAGGAACACTGGATGTACCGCTTCGCGAAGAAGAACTGGTTCTTCGGCTTCGGCGCGTACGGATAGCAGGAGTTGCTAGTTGTGAGTTGCTAGTTGCTAGTGGAAGAAAAGCGGCGGGCGGGCCAACAGGCTTGGTAACGCTTAACTAGCAACAGACAACTAGCAACTAGCAACTATGGAGTTACTCAGTCAGATGCCCGTGATCAGTTTGCCCAAGGCCGTGCCCGTCCAGCAGATGCGGGCGCCGCAGGACTCGATCCCGCAGACCCGCGGCGAGCGCGATCGGGTGGGCCGGCTGATCCGGCAGTACGTCGCCGACTACAAGCCCGTCCCGCCGATGCCGCTCGACGAGCTGCGCGTCCATGCCGACCGGCTGATGGAACTGCACGGGCTCGACGTCAAGTACCGCGACTACTGCGCCGTCACCATCAACAACGAGGCGTGGCGCGAGCAACTGGCCGGCATCCCCTACGACCGCCGGCTGCTGCTGATGCCCAAGTGCCTCCGCATCGAGGCGAAGTGCCCGGCCCCGTTCGACGAGTTCGGCCTGCTCTGCAAGAAGTGCGGCCTCTGCTCGATCCAGGATCTGCAGGACGAGGCCGAGCGCCTCGGCTACGCGGTGCTCGTGGCCGAGGGGTCGGCGATCGTGATGGCGATCATCGAGACGGGCAAAATCGAGGCGATCGTCGGCGTGAGCTGCCTGTCGGTTTTGGAGAAGGCGTTCCCGTTCATGGAGGCGGCGGCCGTCCCGGGCATCGCCATCCCGCTGCTGCAGGACGACTGCGTCGACACGAACGTCGACCTCGACACGGTGTGGGAGATCATCCACCTGTCGAGCGACGACAAGACCCGCCGGATGGACCTCGACGCCGTCCGCGACGAGATCAACGGCTGGTTCGCGGCGGATACGCTCGCCGAGATCCTCGGCCCCAGCCAGGGTCAGACCGACGACATCGCCCGGGCCTGGCTCGCCAAGGACGGCAAGCGGTGGCGGCCGTTCCTCACCGTCTGCACGTACAAGGCGCTGCGCGAGGGTGACCCGGACGCGCCGCTCCCGCTCGACCTGCGGAAGGTGGCGCTGGCCGTCGAGTGCTTCCACAAGGCCAGCCTCATCCACGACGACATCGAGGACGGGGACGACACCCGCTACGGCGAGGCGACCGTCCACGCCGAGCACGGCGTCGCGATCGCGCTCAACGTGGGCGACTTCCTGCTCGGCGAGGGGTACCGGCTCCTCGCCGAGTGCGCCGCCGACGCGCCGGCCAAGGCCGAGATGCTGCGCGTGGCCGCGCTCGGCCACCGCACGCTGTCGGTCGGGCAGGGCGAGGAACTCTGCTGGGTGCGCAACCCGGAGCCGTTGTCGTCGCTGAAGGTGCTCGACATCTTCCGCAAGAAGACGGCCCCCGCGTTCGAGGTCGCGCTGCGCCTCGGCGCGCTCTACGCCGGCGCCGACGAGGACGTGCGCGACGTGCTGACGAAGTACAGCGAGGCCCTGGGGATTGCCTACCAGATCCACGACGACCTCGACGACCTCGCCGAGGGCGGTCACGCGCCCGACGACATCACGAAGCTCCGCCCCTCGCTCCTGCTGGCCGTCGCCAACGAGCGGGCTCGCGGCGAGGCCAAGCCGTTCATGGAGAGCGTCTGGCGCCGCACGGCCAGCGACAACGGCGTGACCGTGCCCGAGCGCGTCCGCCAGGTCATCGCCGAGTTCAAGGCCGACGACCGCTGCCACCGCCTCTACGAGAGCTACAAGGAGGAGGCCGTCCGCTCGCTCGTCGCGCTGGAGAACGCGAGCCTCAAGGGCCTGCTCCGCCGCGTCGTGAGCAAGATCTTCAATGACCTGGAAGTGAAGGGCTGGTGCAGCGAGTTCGAGAAGCGCAACGCGCAGGCGGCG
>JAUJNJ010000043.1:0-17429 GCA_030448225.1 Phycisphaerae bacterium | reverse complement strand
CCTGGAAGTGAAGGGCTGGTGCAGCGAGTTCGAGAAGCGCAACGCGCAGGCGGCGCCGGTCGATCGCAACTCGGACGCCGCGCGGGCGAACCGGGCGGCCGACGCGTTCAGCGAAGGGCGACCACTCCCTGCCGTCGAGGCCACGCCGGCCTAGCTAGCGCTGGCGAGCCGACGTGTGGCGACCAAACCGCACCCTCCCGCTCCCGGTACCCCGGGCGCGCGCGGGGGTGAGGCTGCCTTTCCACAGCTTGCAAGCGCGACGGCAATTCCCGCTCACCCTACAAGCGGTTTGAAAACCTCGGGCCCGTCATCCCGAGCGCAGCGAGGGATCTCGGGACCACGAAAGGTACTCGACCACCCGAGAACCCTCGCTGCGCTCGGGATAACGTTCCCGGTGACCTGAGGTTCTGAAACCGCTTGTAACCCTCTCCCGGCGTACCGGGAGAGGGGACGAGAAGACCGCCCGCCTAACCAACCGTGTCCCTCCGCCTCGAAATGCTGCAGGTCGCCCGCCTCGCCCCCAAGTTGCTGGGCGACAGCGCCGGCTCCGTCGCCGACTTCCTCCGCGGCCAGATGAATCCCGACGGCGGCTTCAAGGACCGGGCGGGCAACAGCGATCTGTACTACACCGTCTTCGGAATCGAGGGGCTCTTCGCACTCCGCGCAGATCTTCCGCTGGGCGCGCTGGAGCGGTACCTCCGCACGTTCGGCGACGGCGACGGCCTCGACTTCGTCCACGTCGCCTGCCTCGCCCGCGGGTGGGCGAACCTCCCGTCCGATCGGATCGACCCGGCCACGCGCGCGGCCATCCTCGCCCGGGTCGAAACACATCGCACGCCCGACGGCGGCTATGCCGCGGAGACAGGCGCGGCGGCGGGCACGCTTTACGGCTGCTTTCTCGCGCTCGGCGCTTACCAGGACCTGCGCTCCGACATCCCGAATCCCGCGGCCGCGGTCGACTGCGTGAACAGCCGTCGCGCCGCCGACGGGGGCTACGCGAACCAGCAGGACGTGCCGCTCGGGCTTACCCCCTCGACCGCGGCCGCCGCGACGCTCCTCCGCCAACTCGGGCAGGACGTGCCGGCGGACGTCGGCCCGTGGCTGCTGAAGCGGTGCCACCCGCAGGGCGGCTTCTTCGCCACGCCGCTGGCGCCGATCCCCGACCTGCTGTCGACCGCCACGGCCCTCCACGCGCTGGCGGGGTTGAAGGTGGATTTCGAGGCGGTGAAGGAGCCGTGCCTCGACTTCGTCGACACGCTCTGGAGCAGCCAAGGCGCGTTCTGCGGCAGTTGGGAGGACGACGCGCTCGACTGCGAGTACACGTACTACGGCCTGCTGGCGCTCGGGCACTTAAGTTTGTAGCGCCCCCGGTGTAGAACAACGCGTACGCGAGCCGGCGGGCTTGCTCGCCCGCTCCTCCGGCGGTCTCCGACGGACGACGTCGGTTCGATCGCCGCGCGATCTTCAATGGGACGGCCTTTCATGAACGAGTCACTTCCGCAATCCCGCCGCAGCACGCTGAAGTTGGCGGCGATCGCCACGCTCGGCGCGTTCTCGTCCAGCCCCGCGCTCCTGCCGGCCGCGCAGGGGGAACTCGTCGGCCCCGCGAAGCCGGTGTCGACGCCGCGCGTCGATCCGTGGCGCGGGCTGAAGGTGGGCGTGGCGACGTACAGCCTCCGCGGCCTGAAGACCGACGCGGCCATCGCGGGCGTGAAGCGGGTGGGGCTGGCGTACTGCTCGATCAAGGACATCCACCTGAAGTTTGACCTGTCGGCGGAGGAGCGCAAGGCCGCCGCGCAGCAGTTCCGCGACGCGGGCGTGACGCCGCTGAGTTGCGGGAACGTGACGATGCAGAACGACGAGGCGAACGTCCGCCGGGCGTTCGAGTACGCGCGCGACATCGGCGTGAAGGTGATCGTCTGCAGCCCGGACCCGGAGTCGATGCCGCTGCTCGACCGGATGGTGAAGGAGTTCGACGTCCGCCTCGCGATCCACAACCACGGGCCGGAGGACAAGCGCTTCCCCTCGCCGTACGACGTGATGAAGGTGATCGAGAAGTTCGACCCCCGGATCGGCCTGTGCATTGACGTCGGCCACACCGCCCGGGCGGGCGCCGACCCGGCGAAGGCGATCCGCGACCTGCGCGAGCGCCTCTACGACGTCCACCTGAAGGACCTGGCCGAGATCACGCGGCGGAACCAGGAGGTGGAAGTGGGTCGCGGCGTGCTCGACGTCCGCGACATGCTGGCGGCGCTGGTCGAGATGAAGTTCGCTGGCCACGTCGGCTTCGAGCACGAGCGCGACGCGAAGGACCCGCTGCCCGGCCTGGCCGAGTCGGTGGGGTACGCGAAGGGCGTCATGACCGCGCTGGGGGCGTGAGCGTGACGATGCCGCTCGCCGACCGCGACGCCGTCTCCGAAACACTTGCCAACGCCCGGCGCGCCCTGCTGGACGCGCGCACGCCGGACGGCCACTGGGAGGGCGAGCTGTCGGCCAGCGCCCTCTCGACGGCCACGGCCCTCTTCGCGCTGCACCTCTACCGCGAGGCGTCGACCGACGCGAGCGCGATCGCCGCGGACGACGCGCGTATCGCCCGCCTCGTGCGCGCGGGCCTCAACTGGCTCGCCCTTAACCAGAACGCCGACGGCGGGTGGGGCGACACGGTCAAGAGCTTCAGCAACATCAGCACGACCGCGCTCTGCTGGGCCGCGTTCGCCGCCGACAGCGCCGCGGCCCCCGCGTACGCCAACGTGGTGTCGGCCGCGCAGTCGTGGCTGACGAACGCGGCGGGGGGGCTGGAACCGAACGTGCTGGCGAAGGCGATCGCCGACCGCTACGGCCGCGACCGCACGTTCTCCGTCCCCATCCTGACGATGTGCGCCCTCGCCGGCCGGCTCGGGCCGGCGGCGCGGGCGTGGCGGCTCGTGCCGCAGTTGCCGTTCGAGCTGGCCGCGTTCCCGCAGCGGATGTACAAATTTTTACACCTGCCGGTGGTGAGCTACGCGCTGCCGGCGCTCATCGCGATCGGCCAGGTCCGCCACCGCCAGCGCCCGACGCTCAACCCGATCACCCGCGCCGCCCGGGCCGCCGCCCGCGCCCGGACGCTCCGCCTCCTGCGGCGCATCCAACCCGCGAGCGGCGGCTACCTGGAGGCGACGCCACTCACGAGCTTCGTCGTGATGAGCCTAATCGGCGCGCGCAACGTCCACGACGCCGTGGTGCGCAGCGGGATCGATTTCCTGATCCGCTCCGCGCGCGACGATGGCAGTTGGCCCATCGACACGAACCTCGCGACGTGGGTCACGACGCTCGCGGTGAACGCACTGTCGACCTCCGGATCCCCCGAATCGACCAACGAGAGCCCAGCGGCTCCGCCGCGGGAAACCGTTGCAACCGATACCCTCGCGATGGAAGAAGCGACGCGCATTCGCGCCTGGCTCCTCGCGCAGCAGTACCGCACCGAACACCCCTACACCCTTGCCGACCCCGGCGGGTGGGCCTGGACCGACCTCCCCGGCGGCGTGCCCGACGCCGACGACACGCCCGGTGCGCTCCTCGCGCTGCGCCACCTCCGCACCGACGAGCCGCCCGCGGCGCCGGCCGCAACGGCCGACGGCGACACCGCGGAGAAACTCCGCGTCCTCCGCCGGCAGTACGATCAAGACGAGCCCGTCCGCGCCGCCGCGACCGCCGGCGTGCGGTGGCTCCTGGGCCTCCAGAACGGCGACGGCGGCGTCCCGACGTTCTGCCGCGGGTGGGGCAAACTGCCGTTCGACCGCAGCAGCAACGACCTCACCGCCCACGCGCTCCGCGCCTGGCGCGCGTGGGAGATGGAGCTGCCGCCCGACCTGAAGCCGCGCGTGAAGAGCGCGTCGCTCGCCGCCGTGCGGTACCTCGTCTCGACGCAGCGGCCGGACGGGTCGTGGCTGCCGTTGTGGTTCGGGAACCAGGGGGCGCCCGACGACGAGAACCCCACCTACGGCACCTCGCGCGTGCTCCGCGCCGCGTTCGCGATCCCGTTACGCGACGGCCTGCCGCTCGACTGGCCGGCGGCGCTGTGGCGGGCGACGAACTGGCTCGTCGCCAACCAGAACGCCGACGGCGGGTGGGGCGGCGGCCGCGGGACGCCGTCCTCGATCGAGGAGACGGGGCTGGCCGTCGAGTCG
Organism: Phycisphaerae bacterium; assembly: GCA_030448225.1. The sequence continues at coordinate 13,263 of JAUJNJ010000043.1, read as the reverse complement.
CTCGCCCACGTGCTGGCGCACGACCGCGCGGTGCGGGCGGGGATCGACACGGAGCGCGACGACCATTGGGCCGTGTTCAACAAGATGGACGAGGTGCTGCTCGACGGGCCCGAGGTGGCGGCCCGGGTGGAGCGGGCCGTCGCGCGAGGCGCGGAGTGGCTCGTCTGCGCGACCGGCCGCGGCCGGCAGTTCCCGCCGACGCCGATCGGGTTCTACTTCGCGAAGCTGTGGTACTTCGAAAAAATGTACCCGCTCGTCTTCACCGTCGCCGCGCTCGAGCAGGTGCGTCTCGCCGCCGGCGTAGAATCCCCCAGCCATGGACGCACGCCTGGCCTGGGATGACCTGCAACGAAGGATCGTGGACTGCACGCGGTGCCCGCGCTGCGCGCCACTGCGTGCGCGAAGGTGGCGATCGAGAAGCGGGCGGCCTTCCGCGACTGGGACTACTGGGGCAAGCCGCTGCCGAACCTCGGCGAGGTTGACGCCCGCCTGCTCGTCGTCGGCCTCGCCCCGGCAGCCCACGGCGGCAACCGCACCGGCCGCACCTTCACCGGCGACCGCTCGGCCGACTTCCTCTTCCGCGCGATGTACGACGCCGGCTTCGCCAGCCAGCCCACCTCAACCCACCGCGACGACGGACTTCGCCTGATCGACGCGACGGTGACGAACCTCGCGCGCGCGCGCCGCCGGCGAACAAGCCGACGCCGCGCGAACTCGCCCGCTGCGCCACGTTCCTCGACGAGACGCTGTCGCAGATGTCCCGCCTGCGCGTGATCGTCGCGCTCGGCCGGATCGCGTTCGACGGCTGCCTCCGCGCCGCGCGCCCGCGGCTGGCTCCCGCCGGGGCCGAAGCCGCGGTTCGGGCATGGCGTGGAGCACGCGATCCTTGGGCGCGCCGCACCTGGTCGCGTCGTTCCACCCGAGCCAGCAGAACACGTTCACGGGCCGGTTGACGCCCGAGATGTTGCTCGCAGTGTTCGTTCGAGCCCGCGAAATCGCGGGCGACGAGAGTGGTTCCAATCTCGCGCGGGCGACATGAGTTCGGGCTTTCGTGCGGGGAGGGAAGGAAGGGTTGAGCCACAGAGAACAGAGGCGGGCTCGAGTTGCCGCCCCGCCCGCGCGCGAGTTGTGAGCGGTTGTCTTCGTACTGGAAAGCGGGCCCTTCGGGCCGGCGGCTAAAAAGGGGAGATAGGACCGCAACACTAGATCTTCATTGATGACGACGCATCCCTGGCGCGGGCGACGTGGTTTCGACACGCCCGCCTCTGTGCCTCTGTGTCTCATCATCCTTCTTCCTCGACCGCAGTCTTGCCAGCGTCAACCACCGACGCCGGCCAACCGTCGTGGCTATTTCCCGTCTTGCCGCAAAGCGTTACATTGCCCGCCGCGCTGGCGGGTCGGTGGAGCCGGGGCGTATCGCGAGCGGACCGGCCACACCCGAGAACGAGGAACGAAACGCATGCCAGCGACACACGTGAAGGAACTGAAGACGCTCTCCGGCAACGTCCGCTCGGCCGCCGAGGCCGCGATTCAGGAGGGGGCGGGTTGCTGCGGCTGGCGCCGTGCTGGGTGCCGCGATCGTTCCTCCAGCCGGGCAAGCGCCTCAAGCTCGACCCGAAGGACCTCTACGCGTTCGGCCTCAATCGTGGCGGCATCGACGAGCCGCTGGTTCGGCTCGACCACGCCCGCCGCCAACGACAACCGCACGCCCGACGAGGGCCTCAGCTACGTCGTCTCGAACGGCCAGCGCTTCACGCTCGCCGACGCCGTGTCGGAACTCGGCGCGCGATCATCGGCGACGCGATCTACGGCAAGTACAAGAAGTGGCCGGTCTACTCGAAGTTCTTCGACAACATGGGCCCGATCCCGCACCACATGCACCAGAGCAAGGAGCAGGCGGCCCTCGTCGGGCAGGAGGGCAAGCCAGAGAGCTACTACTTCCCGCCGCAGCACAACAACACCGGCAACAACTTCCCCTACACGTTCATGGGCTTCGAACCCGGCACCACCAAGGCGCAGGTCCGCAAGACGCTCGAGGATTGGAACAAGGGCGACAACGGCATCCTCGACCTGTCCAAGGCGTACCGCCTCAAGCCCGGCTCGGGGTGGCTGATCCACCCGAGCATCCTGCACGCCCGGCTCGCTCTGCACGTACGAGCCGCAGTGGGCTCGGACGTGTTCGGCATGTACCAGTCGCTCGTCGAGGGGCGGGAGGTGCCGTGGGCGCTGCTCGTGAAGGACATGCCCAAGGAGAAGCACCAGGACCTCGACTTCATCGTCGAACAGCTCGACTGGGAGGCGAACGTCGACCCGTACTTCAAGGAGAACCACTACCTCGAGCCGATCGTCGCGGCCGGCTCGGCGAAGGAAGGCTTCGTCGACAAGTGGATCGTCTACGGCAAGGTGTACGGCGAGCAACTCTTTACCGCCAAGGAACTGACCGTCCTGCCGGGCAAGAAGGCAACGATCAAAGACAGCGGTGCGAACAGCGTCATCTGCGTGCAGGGCGAGGGGCGGATGAACAAGTTGCGCCTCAGCAGCCCGAAGTTGATCGGCTTCCACGAACTGACCGAGGACGAGGTCTTCGTCACCGAGTCCGCCGCCAAGGCCGGCGTCACCTACGAGAACACGAGCGGCACCGAGCCGCTCGTCGTGCTGCGGTACTTCGGCCCCGAGGTGAACCCGGACGCGCCGTTGCTGAAGTACAAGGGCGACGTGAAGCTGTAAGCGAATCCCCATCTACGACACCGCGCGCGGCCCCCTGCGCGTACGGCTTCGCCCTGATGGTGGAGTGCGCATCGGAACATGGACCTTACACCCGAGGAGCGCTGGGACGAGATCCGATCGGCGGAGGATTCCCTCGCGTACCGGCTAGAGGCGTTTGCTCCGCGACCACCCACATGACGGCCCGGCCCGGCGCAATGTGGGACGGGCGTTCACCGATCTCTCCCGTTTCGCCGAGGCGGAGGCTGCGCTCCTGCGGGCCCGCGAGTTAGCAGTGCCCAAGACCATGCTGTTCGTCTACTGCGACCTGGGGTACATGTTTCGGTGCAAAGGCGACCATGCACTTGCAGAAGAATGGTACCGACGGGCGATCGACCACAGCCCCGACGACACCGAAGGCTACATTTTCCTCGGCGGACTCCTCGCACGGTCCGGGCGATTGGCCGAGGCCGAAGTGCTTCACCGCCGCGCGATCACGTGCACGGCCGGGTCCATCGACGAGGCGTACCTCAACCTCGGCTTGGTCCTTCGCGCGCAGGAGCAGTACGCCGAAGCGTTGGCTGCGTTCCAAAGTGCCATGAAACTCGATCCACATGACGTCGCGGCGAGGCGGGGGAAGCGTGACGTCCTTCGCGCCCTGCGCCTTCTGAAGCGCCGCGGCCCGCGCGGCAGCGGCGCACCACCGCGCCTGGACCTTTGAGGTCGACGCCGCCTCGTCAAACCGGTCGCCGCGCGGGAAGGAGTTGACACTTCTGTTGCCGCAATGTACTTTATGGTCTAAAGCGGATGGGGAGTGGACCATGGAACTCGACGACGCGCTCACGCAGATCTCCGAGATCCGCCAGCAGATGGCGCGGTCGCAGGAGTTCCGCGGGTACCGCTCGGCGACGACCGCGTTCTCGGCGGCCGTCGCGGTGGCGGCGGCGGGCGCGCAGTGGGCGTGGGTGCCCGACCCGTCGGACGACTTCGGCCGCTACCTCGTGATCTGGCTGGCGGCCGCGGTGGTGAGCCTGGCGGTGGTGGGCGTGGAGATGGCCGTGCGGTCGGCGCGCTCGCCCTCGGCGATGCAGCGGCAGGTCACGCTCGCCGCGGTCGACGGCTTCGTCCCCAGCCTCGTCGCCGGCGCGTTGACGACCTACGCGATCGCCGAGCACGCGCCGCGGTCGGACGAGTTGCTGCCGGGGCTGTGGATGATCCTGTTCAGCCTCGGCATCTTCGCGTCGCGCCGCTTCCTGCCGCGCGGCGCGTTCGCGGTCGCGTGCTACTACATGCTCGCCGGCCTCTGGTGCCTCACGCTCGACGGCGACGCGGCGCTGGCCCCGTGGACGATGGGGGCGGTCTTCGGCGTCGGCCAACTCGCCGGCGCGGTCCTTCTGTTCTGGTTCCTGGAGCGCAACGATGCCCGCGAATGATCCCCAGACCGCCGACGGCGCCGAAAAGTCCCCCGGCCGCTTCGCCTACCAGGGGCTCGAGCGCGTGATCCACGAGAAGTCGCGGCTCAGCATCCTGTCGTCGCTCGCGGTGCACGCGCAGGGGTTGCTGTTCAACGACCTCAAGGCCGTCTGCACGCTGACGGACGGGAACCTCAGCCGGCAGTTGCAGTTCCTCCAGGAGGAGGGGCTCGTCGAGGTGTGGAAGGGGTTCAAGAACCGCCGCCCGCAGACGCTGTGCCGGCTGACGCCCGAGGGCCGCAAGCGCTTCCTCGACTACATCGCCGCGTTGGAGTCGGTCGTCGGCGACGCGATGAAACTCGAGAAGCAGGGGCGGTCCAGCCGCCTGCCGGCGCCGGAGGGATTCTCGCCGGCATGACCGGCGGGCGCTTCTTTTTGTCGATTTGCGTTACGGGGTAAATTACTTGATCGAAGAGTGCGGACTGCAATTGCGTGGATCGGGCGGGTGTTTCGGTCGCGGGGTAATCCGGGCGGACGGCCCAGTGACCGCGGACGTTCTCGCCAGGCCGCTCGCCCCTCGCCCCAGGAAGGATGCCCGTCGATGACCAAGCCACCGATCGTCCCCGACCGGCGCAGCGTCGTGCCGTCGACCGCGTGGGTCGAGTACTTCTGGTCGAACGCCGCGACGGTGCGCGCCTTCCCGTGGACGGCGGGCGCCGGACTGACCGACGCCGAGCGCCGGACAATCGCCACCTCGATCGCCGAGTTCCAACTCGGCGAGAGTTCCGAGGGCGCGCACCTGCTCCGCTTCGGCCGACTGCACGCGGTCGAGACCGGCGACGCCGACTACCTCGCGGCGCTGCGCCTCTTCATCGCCGAGGAGCACCGCCACGCCGCCGACCTCGGGCGGTTCATGGACCTCGCCGGGCTGCCCAAAGCGCGGCGCACGTGGGTCGACTCGGTCTTCCGCGCCCTGCGCCGGCGGTCGGGCCTCGAGCGCTCGATCGTGCTGCTCCTGACGGCCGAGGTCGTGGCGACGGTGTACTACCGGGGCCTGCGCGACGCGACGGGGTCGCCGCTGCTGCGCGCGCTGTGCGACCAGATCCTCGACGACGAGGCGAAGCACGTCGAGTTCCAGACCCAGCGCCTCGCGATCCTGCGCCGCGGCCGCCCCCGCGTGCGACGCGCGGCGTCCCGCGTCGCCCAATGGGTGCTGACGTGCGGCACCTGCCTCGTCGTCTGGCCGCGCCACCGCCGGGTGCTCCGCGCCGGCGGCCTTGGTCTGCCCGCGTTTGCGGCAGCGCTCTGGCGGGATACGGCAATCGCCCTGCGCCTGGCCGACCCCGCGCGAGACCGATTCGCGGCGACAACGGCACAAATCGCGGAGCACGACTGGTGGGCCGCCGACCCCGCTGTCGCCCGTCCCACCGCCCGCGCCCTCGCCGACCGCCGGGTTTGACGAGCTTCGCGGGCCGAAAGGCGTAGACACGGCCCGCCGATTTGGCTACCATCCCGCCGTCCCAAAAACACGCTGTTCCCGTAGCTCAATTGGATAGAGCGTCGGCCTCCGAAGCCGAAGGTTTCAGGTTCGACCCCTGACGGGAACGCTTCCACCACTCGCGCCGGACCCGGGACCCGTTCCTTCACGTCAGACCGGCGGGACAACTCATCGGGGGTTCGTTACGCCTGCTCGCGGAGATTCACCCGCCAAAGCGCGCGCCACGCTTGTCGTGCGTTCGCCCAGCGGGGAGGTGCCGGTCCGGCCGCCTGAGCGGGACCGAACATTGCATCGCGTGCGGAAGGCGCCGGCCGGAACCGACCTTGCGATATCGTGACACGCCCGGAGATCATCCGGGCGTGTCGTCGGCGATTGATGGGTGAATCTGTTGGCGTGGCAACGCGACGGTCGTCACCGGATCAATTCATGTGCGGGTCGAAGTTCTCCCGGGTGTGGACGAACGCGCGTTCCACGTAGTCGGCGTGGCCGTCGAGGAAGACGGCGTTGCCCCTGCGGTCGCCGTTGAAGACGTTGTCGGCGGTCGTTGCCTGCCCGCTGGGCGGCGCGGTAACGGTGTCCGGCATCTTACGGGTGCGGTCGTGGCGGATCGCCAGCACGTCAATGCCGCGGCCCGGCACGCCGGCGTAGTTGCCCAAGTGCGGCTCCCAGCGCCCGTCGTTGATCGTGCGCTCGTCCTCCTCGACCAGCATCACCTTCTCTGCCGTCCGCTTGATCTTCGACATCTTCGGACCGGGTGCGAATCCGTTCAATTCCTTGAACGACGTCAGCATGCGGTTGTAGGTGTAGCTGAACCGATACCCCGACCCGTTGGGCCGCGGCCCCTGTACGGGGTCGCTCGGGCAGAGCAGCAACTCGTCGCTCTTCAACCCGCCGGCGTACGGTGCAATCGCCGAATCCTTCAACTGCCAGCTGCCGGTCGCGCCCGGGCTACGCCAGTAGATCCAGTCTTCCTTCGTCGCCCGGCCGCGGTACGACGTGCCCGACCCTTGGTACGAAAAGTTAATCCCCGACGCAGGGAACGCGCCCTTGTTCGCCTCGACGTACATGATCATGGCGAGCCCGAGTTGCCGCAAGTTGCTCGTGCACTTGACGCGATTCGCGTTCTCCCGCGCCCGGCTCAGGGCGGGCAGCAGGACCGAGATCAGCAACGCGATGATGCCGATCACGACCAGGAGTTCGACGAGCGTGAACGCGCGGCGGCCCGCGGCGCGGGAAACCCGACTGACGGCTGGGGGGTACATCATGATTGGGTCCTTCTGTCGCGACATAAATTGATCGGTTACAGATGTCGACACGAGCGTCGGCCGTGACGCAACCGCCTCTTGGAGATCACGTCGCGCCGGAAAGAAATGGGCGGCCGGTCCGTTGGGCGCTTCGCGCCGCTTCGCGCCCTGTGGCGCGGCGCCTACCGATCAGGTGGACTCGCGTCGTACAGTTCGGGGATGTCGCCCGCCGACAGCGGGCGGTGCCGATGACCACCAACCATTCGACGAATGTGAACGCGCGACAGGTGGGGCGCACTGTGGCGGGTGAATCTCCGCGAGCAGAGGTAAGGAACCACCATAAGCTGTTCCGCCGGTCTGACGTGATGGAACGGGTCCCGGGGCGACGAGGTGAGGGACCGTTCAATCCATTACGTCCGACCGGTGGAAAATCAGCCGTGAAAAATTTCGCGGTGCTAAACCCGCTGCCGTAACCACCGCGTCGTTATCGTCGTTGCCGCGGAAGTGTTCGCCCAGCTTGCGCTGGCCTAATAGGCTGTTAATGGCCGCCGGCTTCTCCGTCAGCGTTCGCGCGCCCTCTCGGCGTTGACGAGGTTCCCGCTGAACCCCAACGCCCGGCGGATGAACCCGCCGTTGCCTCGCCTTGGCGACTCGGGTCGACTCGGGCCGTGCTGCCCGCAAAGGCCCCGGTGCACTCCTCGACCGGGACCGCGCCGAGCGCGGTGTTCACCCCATCAGCCCACGAAGCCCGCCGCCCACCCCGGGGCCGGTCCGATGCCGCGAGACCTCGTGGCGGTGGCGGAACGGTAGAAGAGTGGGATCCGCGAGCTCGGCGCCACCTGTCCGATGTCATTGGACGTCAGACCGCCACGGTCCTCGCGCCTCCAAGGCCGCCGTCACCGTCCGGGACCGCAGCCGCCACGCCGCAACGGTTGGCGGTCGGGGCGCTTAACGTCGCGCAAAATTTTTTACGGCTGATTTCCGGCGGGCCGGACGTATTGGGCTGTACGGCTCTCACTCCGGCGAGGTGCGGGCGAACGAACGGGTGTGGTGCGGACGGGGCGGCACGTTGATTCGGAACCGGGCGCGGGTGAACTCTTACGAACGATTCACGGCGCTGCTGGTCAGTGCCCAACCCTCCGTCCGCGCGTACATCCTGTCGTTGTTGCCCCACCCGGCCGACGCGGAAGAGGTCCTGCAGGCCGCCTCCATCGTCGCGTGGAAGAAGTTCGACTCGCTCGCTGATGAGTCAGGATTCACCCCCTGGCTGTGCGGAATCGCCCGGCTGGAGGTTTACACCCACCGGCGGTCCCGCCGACGCGATCGTCTGGTCTTCTCCGACCGGCTCCTGGGGCTGATGGCCGAGGAGGCGGAGGAGGACGCCGACCACCTTGCCGACGAGCGGGACGCGCTCCACGAGTGCATCGAGCGGCTGTCCGAGCCGGACCGGCTCCTGCTGCGTCAGTGCATGAGCGGCGGAGCGAAGTTGAACGACCTCGCCCGCCAGAGCGGGCGCTCGGCCAACAGCCTCTACAAGTGGCTCAACCGCATGCGCGCGGCACTGCTCGGCTGCATCGAGCGGTCGCTGCGCCACGGGAGGCCCGCATGATGCGCCGCTTCGACCCGCACTATGGCGACGACGACGTGACCGACCAGGTGTTTCGTCTGCTCGACGGCACCTTGGACGACGACGCCGCTGCCGCGCTCTACCGACGGCTGGAGGACGACGCGGCGGCTCGGCGGGTTTACCGACGTTGCGTCAATCTGTATGCCGCCCTCCCGTCCGTGCTGACGCCGGCCCCCGGCACGCGGGATGAGGTCCGCCTCGACGACGACGACTTGTCCGATGCCCTGGAGGGGGCGGGCGGCAGTGCCGGGACCCGCTCGCTGCCCGACCCGAAGTCCTCCGCGTTGTGCCTGCCGGCGATCCGGGAGACGGACGACCTGCCGGAACCGGTGCTCGCCCCGGCGCCATTCACGCCGACGGCGAACGCGCGTGGGGCCGCATCGCGCCGGCGGCGCGGGCCGTGGCTCGCGGCGGCGGCGGCGTCGGTGCTGCTGGTGGCGTGGCTGGCCGGGTGGCTGCCCGGTCGATCGCCGGCGAGGGCGACGTTGGCCGCCGCGATCGACGCGGAGTGGGAAACAGGTGGCTTGACGCCCGGGACCGCGCTCCCGTCCGGGACGGTGGTGCTGCGGTCGGGCGTGGTCAAGCTGTCGTTCGCGGACGGCGCGCAGGTCGTGGTCGCCGGGCCGGCACGGTTCGCGCAGGAGCCGGGCGGTTCCCTGTTGCTGGAGCGGGGGATGCTCAGCGCGGTGGTCCCGTCGGCGGCCGCCGGGTTTACGGTCCGCACGCCGACGGCCCGGCTCGTGGATTTGGGAACCGAGTTCGTCGTCGAGGTCCGCGACGGCGAGGGCACGCGGATGAACGTCGTCGCCGGCTCGGTCGCCGTCACCGCCGTTGCCGGCAGTGCGGCGAGGGCCGCCCCGACCACCGTTGCCGCCGGGTCGGCCGTGCGGGTCGCGCCGCGGTCGGCGGTGGCCGAGCGGATGGCGCAGTCGCCGATCCCGGTGCCGCGGGTAAGCGAGATGGACGCCTGGTCGAGCGCGCACGCGACGGCGGCCTACCGGAGATGGGCCGACAGTCAGGCGGCCCTCGCAGGCCGAACCGCCCTGGACGGCCCGCATCGCGCCGATCTGCTGTTTCACTACGACTTCGAGAGCCTCGCCGACGGCCGTCTGACCGGCGCGTCGGGCGCGGGCCCGGTGGCCGGGCGCGTCGTGGGCGACTCCCTCCTGCCGGCGCCCGGACCGTTCGCAGCCGCGGGGAGCGGACTGCGGATGCCCGGCGCCGATGGTTATGCCCACCTCGGCAACCACCGCTCCGTCGGCGAAGGCGGGGGCCTGACGCTCGCCGCATGGGTGCGACCGACGGCGACTAACGGCTTCGGGTACGTCCTGTCGACCGGGCTCGACGCGACGCGGGAATGGGAAGTCTACCTGCGGTTGAACAACGGCTTGTATGAGGCAGGCCTGGGCGTCGAAGGATACAGCCGCGACCACAAGCGCACCCTGCCCGTCCCCCCGGAAGACATCGGCCAGTGGGTTCACATCGCGGCGGTCTATGACAACACCGGGTGGCGCATCTATCGAAACGGGCAAACGAGCATGTCGGGCGGCGGCGACCCGAACATGCTGTCGGGACACCTGAGGGGTCCGCGCGACTGGTACGCCGGCGCCCGCGTCCGGCAAGCAGGTGCCGACGCGCCGCTTGCCGACCGCTTCTTCAAGGGCGACATCGACGACGTCCGCGTGTACGCCGCTCCCCTGACGGCGGCCGAGGTCGCCGCGCTGGCGAGCGGGCGCCTGTAACTGAGTCGGTCTTAGAAAGCGACTGACGACCACGGCCGGCGACGGGCGGAAGCCGGCAACCAAATCGGCCGCGGCGGGGTCAGCCTAACGGCGCGCGCCGCGAGCGCAGTGCAAATCGACACGTCTGTGAGGGCCCGGCCGCGCGTGCGGACGGCAGCATATCTTGACCGGCATAGGGTCATCGGAAGGGAAACATAATGCGTTCGTTCACGTCTTCAGCATGCGGGCGGGCATCATCCGTCTTAGCCGCGCTCACTTTGGCCGCGTTTGCGGCTTCGCCGAAGGTTTCTGCCGCAGATTACGTCTGGATTGGCGGTTCCGGCTCCTGGGCCACTCCCGAGAACTGGACTCCAAACGGCGATCCCAACAGCATCTCCGACACGGTCACCTTTAACACCGGGACCGGGACCGTCACGCTCCCGAACAGCGAGCGCACCGTCGCGTCCATCACGCAGAGCACCGACGCGGCCGGGTACCGCATCGGTGGGGTAAGCGGCTCTGTCCTGAGAGTCGATTCCATCACGAACAGCTTGGTCAACACGACCAATAATGCCACGTCGTTTTTCAGCGTGAACTTCGTGACAACAACCGGGAGCATCGCCGGAACCGGCATCTCGGCGGCGACGACCGGCGGCACGCTCACCCTGAACTCCGCGAACATTTCCGAGAACCGAAATTTCGGTAATACGCTCGCCGGGAACATGGGGCTCGGCAACACGACCATGGGCCTCACCGTCCAGAGCGGTGCATGGAATCTTGGCGGTGCGACGGGCGCTACCAGCGGGGACTCGGTCGCGAACACTTACACGGGTCTCACGACCATCAGCGGCGGCACGTTGTCCACGAACAAGCAGAACAACGTGGCCGCAATCAACGGACCGGTCCTGGTCGATGGCGGGATACTGAGTGTTGGTCGTATCGGAAACTTGGGCAATTCGAGCGTGTCAGTCACTGCCGGGGCAGCCAGATTCGGCGACGTGGGCGGCGACAATCTCCTCTCTCACACTTTCCAGAGTCTGAGCGTGTCTCGAACGGGTAGCCTTCCATTCTCTAACGGCTATTCCCTCACGCTGACCGGCGCGCTCACGATCGAGAACGGTACGGGGATCGGACTTGGACAAAGCGGTAAGCGCTACACCTGGACGGCTAACAGCGTGAGTCTGGGTGGCAGCAACGGAACCTTTGGCATCGGCGGGTCCTCGGACGCGACGAACGGTCGGTTCACTTCACTTAACGTCGGAGCGGGAGGGCTTAGCTTCAATCCCGGCAGTAACTCTGCGGGCGTTCCAAACTCGACCGGCACGTACCTCATCAGCGTGAACGGTGGCAACAATGTCGGCGGTCGATTAATCCTGAACGGAAACGTCACCGTGGCGCCGAACACCACGGCCAGGATCGGAAGTGCGGACACCTCTGCCACCTTCACTGGCGTCGCCGGGTTTGCGGATCTTGGCGGCGCGGTGCGGACGTTCGATGTTCCCAGCACCGGGTCTCTTCAGATCGCGACCAACAACACGGGTAACGCGAACAATAACGTCATCATCACCAACGGCGGCATCACGAAGGCGGGTGCGGGCACGATGACCCTCGGCGCCGGCGCTAACGACGCGATCGCGAACGCCTACAGCGGCCTGACGACCGTCTCCGCGGGCACGTTGACGCTGAACAAAAAAGCCGGCGTCGTGACAGTCGGAGGCGGTCTTGACGTCGAGTCGAACGGCATCCTGGCCGGGACCGGCCTCGTCAGCGGCCCGGCGACCGTCTCGGGCTCGATCCGCCCCGGCGCCGTCACCGGCACCACCGGGCGTATCAGCACCATCACGGTTGGGAATGATTTAACCTGGAACGCGGGAAGTCCCTGGGTCTTCCAACTGGGCGCCCCCTCGGCCGACATCGCCGCTGCCGACGCAGCCGCCGGCGTCAATAACGACTTCCTCAACCTCACCAATGATGAGAGCGACTTCCTGAAGGGCGCCGGGACCCCCGGCGCATACACCTTCGCGTTCGCCGGGACGGGTGCGGACGGCGTGTATAAGCTCGTCGACTGGACGGGCGTGACGACCTTCGACTCGCCCGACTTCTCCGCCATGGAACTCGCCAGCGGCAAGATGGGAACGTTCACCGTCGACGCTGCGACGTCAGCGCTCTACGTGACCGTCGCCCCGGTTCCGGAGCCTGCCGCCCTGGGCCTCCTCGGGATCGCGAGTGTGGCGCTGATCGCGCGCCGCCGGCGAGCGATGTGACGCGCCGGCCGACGCGGCGCCGACCTGCTCCCCGCGCGCTGGGGGAGCGGCGCCGCGCGGCGGCTTCGCTGGGCCCCACGAGGGACAGTTCCCGGAAAGCGCCGGTGCGAGCCTCACCGCATGACGGGTCCTGCGCCGACGATGCGTCTTTCTGCGCGCCGGCGTCATCAGGCGGGGCAAGCGGGCGCGGCTCCGGCGGCGACTGATCGTGGGGAATTTCAGCGATCGCTAAGTGGGCAATACAGCGGTGCCCGGCAGCGATGGCGGATCATCGCCTCATCCCGAGGTTTCGTACGTTCCGCGCATGGGGTGCCCGGCACGGGCGGCGGAACCTGCAACCGTCGATGCCGACCCGGAAACGGTCCCACACGCGCAGCCGGCAGCGACTTGGCGGCGGACACGCAGTTTCCGACGGACGGAGGACGGGCCCGCGGTGTCGCGTGTTCTGCCGGGCGCTCGATTTCGGCGCGGAACGAGCGGCACACGAAGTTCTCGCGGTCCGGCTCGGATGCCGCCGGCCCAGTGTACGGATTGAGTTGCACCGCCATTCGCGCTCGGCCCCGCCGCTCGCGCGGGAGACGACGCTTCAAAGCGTCGCCGTCCGGCATGACGGAGTCGAAGTTTCACCTCTGATGGGCGCGCGGCCGCTGATCCTGTTTTCGCCACCCAAGAAGTGGTTCTGCGACGGCCGTGATCTTTCCGTCGCGCAGTCGGTTCTTCCCGCCGCTTCCGCAGCCGTCGGATACTCAGACGCAGTGCGCTCGGACGCCGAGACTGCGGCAGGTACGCCACCG